>JAIRTO010000210.1 GCA_031254895.1 Deltaproteobacteria bacterium | reverse complement strand
GGCGGCATGGTAACCAATGAATTTGCTGCCGGGCTCGGCTATACGGATATTCTAATTACGTATGCTGGAAGAAAGTACGTGATAGAAGTGAAGCTTAAAGAAAACGAGCGCAGCCGGGAAAAAAGTATGGCGCAGATTCTTGGCTATATGGATCGTTGTTTGGTTAATGAGGGCTGGCTGGTTGTTTTTAGACGGAAATCGAAGAAAAGCTGGTCGGAGAGGATCACCTGGAGCACGGAAGTGGTCGAGACAGGTCAGACGATCCACGTGGTGGGCTGTTGACGCGTATGGAGGCAAGCTTTCGGACGCCGGGGGTTGGCTGCTCTGGCGGTCGCCTTAGGTCGCGTCAGAACGATAGGCTATAAGCCGTCAGAGCCTTTTGGTGAAAGTTGTTGGCGGATGGCGCCGCTTTTTTCGGCGTCAAGGCCAATACTGTTAAGGACTTGTCAAAAAATAACTTGGTGTTGATGACATGTTTTTATGCTGTTGTTGGCAGCAAGTTATTTCGTGACGGCCCCTTATGCGCTTTGAGCGTTATGAGCCAATCCGGAACATGGCTTTATGGGCTCGCGGAAACGCCGGCTGCGCAGGCCAGGCTCGCCGTTCTCTCGGCGAAGCCGCTGTCGCGAGCGATGTAGGACAAACCGCCAAGTTCATTGACGCTGCATATCCTTGAAAATATTCTTTATCGTCATCCCGTCAATAATTCGCCCGTCCTGCATGTCCTCGCTCGCCAAAATTCCGCATCCTAAAGCCAGAGCGCAAGCGATGATATGACTGTCCCAAAAAAGAAAACGAATGCTATTTCCTCAACTCCGACGCCAACGAAACGATATCGCCAACATGATCGCAAATGGCGCAGCTGTCCATCATGTCTTGGGGCTACTCGGCGAATCTCCGACTCCGCATAACCTTTCTTATGCGAAATGCCGCAGTCTATAGAAAGACTTTATATTTGGTCAAATTGGTCAACCAACTCTGTGCCAGCGAACTACTCTTGGTATAAAAAAATATTAATAAAATAAAGCGTTTATACTGAAATAATCTTAAGTCAACAGTATTGCGTCTAACAGACGCGCGACCGAAAGAAGCTCATCACTCGTTTTTTCTGGTCGCTCTTTCGACGATGACGACGATGACGGCGGTGAATATCAACAGAAGAGTGGAGAGAGCGTGGATTTCCGGAGTCAGGCCCCTTTTGACGGAAGCGTAGATGTAGATGGGCAAGGTGATTGAATCAGGGCCGTGGGTGAAGAAGCTGATGATGAAGTCGTCTATGGAGAGGGTGAAGGCCAAAAGCCCTCCGGCCACGACTCCGGGCATGATCAGGGGCAGGGTGACGCGTCGGAAGTGGAAGAATCTCGAGGCGTAGAGATCCATGGCCGCTTCGTCGGTTTCGTGACCCAGAGACTCGAGGCGGCTTTTGACGATCAGAGCGACGAAGGAAATCTGAAAAGTGACGTGCCCGATGATGAGGGTCAGCATGCCCATTTCGAAGGCTTCCGACAAGAGGCGAAGAATTCTGAAGGCCATGGCCAGGGCCACGGCCATGATGATGTCGGGCACGACCACGGGCAGGTTGATCAACAGATCGAAGAAACGATGAGTTTTGGGCGACCAGGGCGCCCGGTACAGGCCGATGGCCAGAGCCGTCCCCAAAATGGTGGAGATCGCCGTGGAGACCAGGGCCAGAATCAGGCTGTTGACGGTCGCTTCGATGATGTACTGATCGTGGAACAGCTTCGTGTACCATTCCAAAGTGAAGCCGCGCCAGGCTAGTCCGTATCTGGCGTTGTTGATGGAAAAATAGCCTACGGCCAGAGCTGGGAGGTACAGCAGAATCAGGCTGAAAAACGCGGTGGCCGCGATTATCGGTCTTTTATGGTTCAAAAGCCTGGCCCTCTTAGAATCGGTTCAGGATGGAGCCTTGAGGATCTTCGTCTTGGCGGCGCTTGAAAATGGCCAGACAGATCAAGGTCATGAGCATAAGAGTGGAAGACAAAGCGGCTCCGAAAGGCCAATCCCAGGCTTGAGCGAACTGCTGCTGGATGAGATTGCCGATGAGCATGGTTTTGGCCCCGCCCAAGATGTCGGTGATCACGAAGGTGGCCATGGCCGGAACGAAGGTCACGATGACGCCGACGGCCAGACCTGGTCTGGTCTGCGGCAGAATGGCCTGGGTGAAGATTTGCAGCCTCTGGCCGTAAAGATCCTTGGCGGCTTCGATGATTTCCCAGTTCAGCCTTTCCACGCTGGCGTAAAGGGGAAGAGCCATAAAAGGCAGGAACGTGCTGACCATCCCCAGATAAACGGCCAAAGAGCCAGGATAGAGCGAGCCTCCTTCGTTGATGAGGCCCAGCCAGGCGGCCAGTCTGGCCGGCGGCATATGGGGTCCCAAGATGAGGAGCCAGGCGTAGGCTCTGACGACCACGTTGGTCCAAAAGGGGATGATGATGAGGATCAGCCAGAACACGCGGCTTCGGCCGGGCCTGGTGGCGATGTGGAAGGTCAGGGGGTAGGCCAGAGCTATGCACAAAATGGTCGTGATTCCGGCCACGACGAAGCTGCGGAGGAGAATGAGGACGAAGTTGGCGTTCCAGCCGAAGAGGCCGAATCCAGCGAGTCTTTTAATGTTTTCGAAAGTCGGGACATAGACGATTTCCCCGTACTGCCCTCTGGTCAAAAAGGACAAGCCCACCAAGAGGACGCAGGGAATGGCCAGCAAAACGGTCAGCCAGACGAGAGGAGGCGCGGACAAGGCCAAGGCTCTGGTTCTGAGGCTTTTGAACGAGGTCATCTCGCCCCGCCAGACCAGAATTTTGTCCGAAGCGTCGGCCAAGACGCCGTCGCGATCCGGTTCGGCGGACGATGTTTTCGCCATGTCTTTGTCGAACTTGGTCTCTGCCAATCTAAAAGTCCCCTTCTAAAGGTCCGGCCAGCCGAAACGAAGAAGGCGGCTGGAGAAAGACGGTTCCCTGTAGATGAAAATAAAGCTGGCCCGAGCCGGGCGGCCGGCTCGGGCCAGAGTATTTCTTCTCCGGTCTTATTGCAAAGGAACTATGTCGTCAGGCGGGAAATACACTCCGACCTTTTGGCCGTTTCTGATGTCCATCTCCGAGGAAGTCCTGGCTTTGACGGACAAAGGCGTTCCTTTGGAGGACGCTCCCGGCTCTTTGGCGATCATGAAGTCCAACCCCTGGCCGTTGTAAAACAGATCCCTGATTTCCCCGGTGAAGTAGTTGGTTCCGTCGCTGCCGATTTCCGGAGAGACCTGCAGGCGTTCCGGCCAGATGAGTATTTCGCCTTTTTCCCAAGAGGGCTTGCTGGCGAATTCGATGTCGCAGAAAGGAGTGTGGTATTTGTTGCCGCCAAGGTAGGTGGCGTCGATGATGTTGTTTTTGGTGGCGCCCAGAAATTCGGCGACGAATTTGTTTTTCGGCGTCGAAAAAACGTCTTTGGTGGTGCCGAACTGGACTATTTCGCCCTCGTTCATGACGGCCAGCCTGTTGGAGAGCATCTTCGCCTCGTTCTGGTCGTGGGTGACCATCACGAAAGTGGTGCCCAGACGTCTTTGCAGAGAGCGCAGTTCATCTTGCACTTGAGTCCTCAGATGAGCGTCTAAGGCGGACATGGGCTCATCCAACAGGAGCACGAGCGGCTCGTTGACAAGAGCTCTGGCCAAAGCCACCCGTTGCTTTTGTCCTCCCGACAACTCGTGAGGGCGACGCTTGTCCAAGCCGGTCATTTGCAGGATTTCCAGAATGTCATAGACTTTTCCGCCGATGACGTCGTCTGCGAAACCTTGCGCCTTCAGACCGAAAGCGACGTTGTCGAACACGTTGAGGTGAGGAAATAAGGCGTAGCTCTGAAAGACGGTGTTGATGGGCCGGCGTGAAGCGGGGCGTTTGGTGATGTCGTCGGCGTTAAGCAGAATAGTGCCTTTGTCAGGCAATTCCAGTCCGGCGACGATGCGCAAAAGAGTTGTCTTTCCACAGCCGGAAGGTCCAAGAATAGTAAAGATCTCTCCTGGCTCGACGGAAAGCGAGACGTTGTTCAATACCTTTTGCTTGCCGAAAGACTTGACCACGTCAAGCATCAGCAAGCCTCTATTAATCTGGTCGTTCAATTCCTCTCATATCTCCCTTCAACCCGTAAGTCATGGCGCTACTTTTTTATGGGCTCGACAACCGCGCTGTGGGGACGTTTTAGGGGTTGCCTTCCCCGGCGAAGCCGGGTAGGACGGGTCGTGGCTTATTTGGAAGCGAGCCATACGCTTTGCGTCCGAACAGCATAACGGCGGGCGAGTAGCGCCTGACCGTTTGAAATCCCCCTCTAGGGATATTTGCGATTTATATCACAGCTTATTTTTGGGGTCAATTATTTTTTTCCGGCCGAGACAAGTACCCGCATTTTTTCGGTTTTTGCCGACGGCGCCGGGGGATCGCCGGAAAATGGGCCTGTTCGTTCTGACAACGTCCGGTTATGGTCAGGCGGATCGCCCTTATCTAGTTGACGGCCTGGCCTAGTTGACGGCCCTTATCTGGTCGCGGGCTCTATTCTGGATGCCGGCGCTTGCCTGACTGGAAGCCCTGGCCTGACTGGAAGCTCTGGCCTGGCTGGAAGCACCTTGCTTGACTGGAAGCTCTCGTCTGACTGGAGCCGAGAAAGGTCAAAAATCTGAGGGGAGTCTCCAAAAACCTTCCGAAGCCCTCGGAGGAGGACGAAGAGGCGGCCGCAGTTTTTTGGCTGAACGGAACGTCGACGCCTCTCCCGCCGGAGGGGCTTCGCGCCTAAATGGTCCGGATTCCAGGGCGGCGGGAGAGGCCTATGTCGGCGGACGAGCTTTTTTGGCGTCTCCGTCGCTCGCGGATGTCTCGATCGTTGACAAAAGCGGACTTGAAGGAGTAACTTAGCGACAGTTCGAACACACGGAACTACGGTCGAAACCGTGGCGGACCCGCCGCTGTGAACGGGGACGACTTTCCCTCAAATAGGATCACGGGCCTCTCCAGAGGCTTTTGGTCGGTCACTGGGCTGCGGCCTGGGAAGGCTCGGGGAAAGTCGGCAGATCCGCGAGCCAGAAGACAGTTCGAACTCGAAGCCGAATTGGTCGCTTTGGACCATGACGTTTCTGACCTCGAGGCGGTCGATGGTAAAGACCTCCTTTCTGCCCCTTTTTTGCGAAAAGGTTTCGCCCCTTTTCGGACTCCCTTTTGGGTGGAAGGAATCAAGTCCATGTTCGATCTCGCAAAGCACAACGCTTCTCCCTTAGTCGAAATCAGCGCCGGTCTGACCACTTTTTTTTCCATGGTCTACGTGCTGGCCGCCAATCCCGCCATCCTGTCGCAGGCGGGCATCTCCCCATCCCTTCTCTTCACGGCCACGGCCGTCAGCGTCGTCGTGGCCACCTTGATCATGGCCTTCGTGGCTAATCTGCCCTTCGCCGTGGCGCCGGGCATGGGCCTCAACGCCTTTTTCGTGGTGATAGTCACCCAGATGGGCTTCACGGTCAGTCAGGCTTTGACGGCGGTTCTGCTGTCAGGCGGGATATTCGTGCTTCTTTCCGTCTCCCCGCTGCGGGAAATCGTCTTGCGCGAGGTTCCCAAATGCCTGCAGCATGGCGTCTGCGCCGGCATAGGTTTGATGATCGGCTACATAGGCCTCATGCAGAGCGGAGTCGTCGTCTTCAACATCGACCCTCTGCCGGCGGCGGCGGGCCTCGCGCCAAAAGGCTCGGTGGCCGTCGGTTTGGGGAATCTCACGGGCGGGGCCGGCCTGTTGGTCGTTCTGGGCCTCGTCATCACGGGCGTCATGCTCGCTTTGAAAATTCGCTTCGCCATCCTTTTGGGCATAATCGCCACCACCGCCATCGGCGTTCCTCTGGGGGCGACCCAGACGTCGGCTCTGGCCGGAGGCTTCGTCAGTCTGCCGCCCGACTCCAGCGAATTGCTCTTCAATTTCGATTTTTCCGTCCTGCGTTCCTTCGAATTTTGGAGCATCGTCTTGACTTTGCTGTTCATGGAGGTGGTGGACGGTCTGGCCGGCTTTCTCGGCCTGTTCGGGGTCATGGGGGCCGACGGCGAGCGCTACAGGCCCAAAATGAGCAAGGCTTTCATCGCCGACTCCATAGGCGTGGCGGCCGGGGCGGCGTTGGGCGTTTCCCCCAACACCACCTACGCCGAAAGCGGCTCCGGAGTGGCTTCCGGCGGGCGCACCGGCTTGACCGCCCTGGTCGTGGCCATCTGCTTTTTTCTGGCTCTTTTCATTTCGCCCCTGTTCATGATCATCCCCTTCAGCGCCGTGGCCCCGGCTCTGATCATGGTGGGCCTTTTGATGCTCCGCTCCATCGCCAAAGTCAATTTCGAGGACTACACCGAAATTTTCCCGGCCTTCGTGGTTCTCATCGTGGTCGCCTTGAGCTGGCGCATTTCGGACGGCCTGTCCTTGGGTTGGATCCTGTACATCATCATGAAGGTGGTCTCCGGCAAGCGCAAGCAGCTGACGACGACCGTCTGGGTCGTCGGTCTCATCTTCGCCTTCAAGATGTTCGTCGCCGGAGGCGGCCACTGACGACGGCTTCATGACCAAGATGAAGAACGGTCGGACGACGGACGCGTTCCGGCGTCTTGACCGTTCTTTTTTCGTTCCGCGGTTCCTGAGGGGGGCTCCTTAGGGGCGACGAAACGTTTATGATGATGACGGCGACGACGAAGCGTCGTTCGACGCCTGAACTTTTGACTCTGAATATTGCCTAAAAGCGCCGGATGAAGTACAATTGAAGCGCTTAGGGGCAAGAATTCGCGGATTTTGGCGGCTAGCAAAACGACCGCGCGAGACAGGCTCGCCTTGAATCGGGCCTTTTGACCGGACAGCGCCGTTTTGCGGCGGATTTGTCGGGCAATTTTCGAACAAGAGGATGACAGAGGGCTTGATAAACGACGCTTGTTTCAAACTGTTGGCTCAAGCCGCCAAGAAAGGCGGAGGGCATCTGTACCTGGTGGGGGGACTGGCCAGAGACGCCATGATCGAGCTCCGCTGCGGGAAGAATCCCTCGGCGAAGGGCGTCGGGCCGATGGACAAGGATCTTGTCTGCTTCGGCTTGGATTTCGGGCAGATAAAAGAGGCCCTGTCCTCTCTGGGGCCAGCCTGGATCATAGATCATCGCGTCATGACCTTCCGCAAGGTCAAAGAGCCGGCTTTGGTCAAAATAAGGCTCGACGGCGAGGATTTCAGCATCGCCGTCGCCCGTCGGCACGATCTTGGGGAGATAATTCAGGATCCCGCCGCCTCTCTCAGAGAGGACGCCGTTTGTCGCGACTTCACCGTCAACGCCTTGTATTACGATCCCTTGGCCGAAGAATTCGTCGATCCCCTTGGAGCGGGCGCCGATTTTTCTGCCCGCCGTCTGGAATTATGTTCCTTAAACGGTCTGACGGACGATCCGGTCCGGATCCTCAGAGCCATGGGCTTCATCTCCAGGCTGGGCTTCACTCCCGGGCCGAAGCTTCTGAAAGCCACCAGACGAAGCTGGCGCCTTTTGGACTGGGTTCCGGCCGATCGATTGTGGCCGGAGTGGCGCAAATGGGCCATGTCCTCTTGGCCTCGTCTTGGTCTCGATTATCTTCGCGAAGGGGAAGCTCTCGATTTCTGGCCGGATCTGAAAGCCTTGATCGGTTCCCCGCAGTTCGCGAAATTCCATCCTGAAGGCGACGTCTGGAACCATACCCTGCTCGTCGTGCAAAGCATGAGCTCCATAGATCTGGAAGTCGAGCAAGGGCGCGTCTTTTTGACTTTGGCCGCCTTGCTGCACGACATCGGGAAACCGAGAGTCACCTATGTGCGAGCCGACGGTCGGGCGGTCACCAAGGGGCATTGCGCCGCCGGCTTGCCTTTGGCCAGAGATTTTCTCAAATCCATCCAGGCCCCGGCTTCCGCGACGAAGCCGATCCTGAAGATCATCGAACGGCATATGGACTTGTCTTTTCGGGAACCCACCGCCCTGAGCCTCAAAATTCTGGCCAGAAGATTGTCTCCTTTCTGCGATCTCGGTCATTTCTGGGCCATGGCCAAGGCGGATTGGGAAGGGCGCAGTCCCTGTCCCGAGCCTTTTCCGTGGACTTTGGAGGAATTTTTGGCCCCTGTGGGAGGTCGAACCGGACCTGGAGCCATTCCTTTGGAAGCTCGGCAGCTCATGGCCGGTCTCGGGCTGTCCGGCGGTCCCACGGTCGGCTATTTAATGGACATCGTCACCAAGGCCTTCGACGACGGTCAGATCTCTTCCGCCGGCGAGGCCATGGAACTGGCCGCCGCCGCCTTGGCGGATCCGGACTTTCCGAAATCCAGGGCCTTCGAGCCCAAGCCTTTTCGGGCCTTTTGAGCTTGGGGGGCGGCGTCCGAAATCAAAAAAACAGGTTGCGGCCGGCCGGTTTTGTCTTTTTTTTGCCCTTTTCTGGGGTTCGTGCTCTCTCTGGTTTCGATTGAAGACCGACTTTCGGGTCGAAAATGACGGTTCGAAAGAGAAGTTGGCCAAAAAGCGGCTCGGAAAAGAGGCTGGCGAAAACGAGGCCGGAACGGATCGGCGGCAAACTTGCCGCCGTTTTTGCATTTCCGCCGAACAATCATTATAATATTTAAGAAAAAGTTCAGTGCCAGGCCTTTCCAGGTCTTGCCGGCTGCTTTTCGCCATGTTGAAGGTTCGGCGTTCACGTTCGCGCAAAGTTGGCTGAAGGCTGATTTGCGGCCTTCAGCCACAGACGCCGTCTTCTTTTCTTTTTTGGGCCTCGTCGATTTTGAAGTCCAACATTTCGGTCGTCTTGGTCCGGCGCAGCCTCGCCGAGCCGTTCCGGCTCCGTTCCGGCTCCCTCCCGGTCTGCCGGCGTCTTCGGATCGGTTTGGCGCGCATTTTTGGGGCCAAGACCCTTTAGGTGTTTTCTATGACCAATTTAGCCGTAATAGGCTCGCAATGGGGCGACGAGGGCAAGGGCAAGATCGTCGATCTTCTGACGGAAAAAGCCGACGTCGTCGTCCGCTTTCAAGGCGGCAACAACGCCGGCCACACCCTCGTCGTCGGCGGAGAGACTTACGCCTTGCACCTGGTTCCGTCAGGAATTCTCCATCCGGAAAAGGTCAGCGTCGTCGGTTCCGGCGTGGTCGTGGATCCGGACGTCCTTATGCGGGAAATCGAGTCGCTGGTTCAAAGAGGGGTCAAGATATCGCCTAAAAATCTGCTGATAAGCGAGAAGGCCCACATCATCTTGCCTTATCACCGTCTTTTGGACGAGGCCAGGGAAAAGAAGGCGGCGGACGGCAAAATCGGCACCACCGGCCGGGGCATAGGTCCGGCCTACGAGGACAAGGCTTCCCGCTTGGGGCTGAGGATGGGCGATTTGTCGGACATGGACTATTTTAGTCAGAGGCTGGAGAACAATCTTCAGGAAAAAAACTGTCTGTTCGTCAATCTCTACGGCTTGCCGCCGCAGGACAGCCGAACCGTTTTGGAAAAAGCCAAACGTTGGGCCGAATTTTTGGGGCCATATATCGGGAACGCCTTTTCTTTCATCCAAAAAGCCTCCGATCAGGGCCGGAACATTCTCTTCGAGGGAGCGCAGGGCGTTCAGCTGGACGTCGATCACGGAACTTATCCTTTCGTCACCAGCTCGAATCCCACGGCCGGCGCCGTGGCCACCGGAACGGGCCTGGCCCCCAAACTTTTGCATCACGTGACCGGCCTGGTCAAGGCTTACACCAGCCGGGTCGGCGAAGGACCTTTTCCGACGGAGCTGACCGACGAGACGGGACGGAAGATCCGGGAAACGGGGGCCGAATTCGGCACGACCACCGGACGTCCCCGCCGCTGCGGCTGGCTGGACGCCGTCGTCGTCAAAACGGCGGTGCAATTGTGCGGGATGGACAGCCTGGCCGTCACCAAACTGGACGTCTTAAGAGGATTGCCCAAGATTTATATGGCCACCGCCTATGAGCTCGACGGCCAAAAGATCGATCATATCCCGGCCTCGCTCAAGGATTTTTCCAGAGCGGTTCCCGTATATGAGGAATTCGCCGGCTTTTCCCAAGACGTCAGAGCGGCTCGAAAGCTGTCGGATTTGCCGAAAGAAGCCAGGGTTTATCTTGACCGTCTCTCCGAGGCGGTCGGAGCTCCCGCCGGCTTGGTTTCCGTGGGACCGGAACGCAACGAAACCATCGTATTGGCCGACTATTTCAAGCCTTGAAGATTGACGCAGGTTCCGTCCCCTCGTCGGCAATCTTTCGAGTCGTCAAGTCGAGGCCGGCAACGCCGCCAAAACGAAAGCGAGCGCTGGAAGCTGCCGTCATTGGACTGTCGAAAACAAAGGGGAACAGATGGACAACCAGCGCCTCGAGGAGCTTGAGGCCAAGCTAGAGATTTACAAAAGAACCCTCACCGAGATATACGAGCGCTACACCCAGAAGCTGGAGGAATTGTCTCTGGTTCGCCGGGTCGGGGACGCCTTGCGCACCACCATGACCGTGGAGTCCCTGGCTTCCGCTCTTATGGCCACCGTGGCCCACGAGGTCGTGGCCGACCGTTTGGCTTTGATTTTGAAAGACATCGACGACAGTCCCGTCATGCACATCCGCGCCGCCTACTGGGCCGACCGGGAAGAGTTCAAGTTCTATCCTGAAGGACTGGGGCTGGTCTGGTCGATAAGCTCCCTCGGGCCAGGGTATCGGGAAGTGGATCTGACCAAGCCGGTCACCATAGACGAAGCCGCCCCCGGCACGGATCCTCTGGGGCAGCCGGACGAATTTCCCAGAACGCTCCTTTTCGCTCCCTTTTTGGTTCGGGGCCGATTTTTGGGCTCTCTGGTTCTCTCCCGTCCCTCCACTCAGCCTTTTTCCCCTGAAAACGAGCATATGCTGTCGATAATGGCCGATCAGGCCAGCGCCGCTCTTTCCAACGTCCAGCTTTTCGACGAATTGAACCGCATCAACAACAGGCTCATCGCTTCGGAGAAAAGAGCCCGAGAAAGCTCCGACTATTTGGAGAGACTTCTGGAGACGGCCAACGACGCCATCCTCACTCTGGACGGGCAGGGGCAGGTCACCTATTCCAACCGGAAAGCCGGACAGTGGGGCTGGACCAAGGAAGAGCTTCTGGGCCGGGAATTCCGCGGTTTTCTGGAAGACGACCCCAGGCTTTCGGATTGGCCGGCTCACAGCCCGCCGCCGGTGGACAGCATCCTGGAGGCGACCCTCCTGACCATACAAGGGGAAAGACGAACCGTCCTGATTTCCACCTCCAGCGTCGGCCTCGACGATTTGGGCCGGGATCACTCCTGGATGATCATGGTCAGCGATCTGACGGAGCGTCGGCATCTGGAAAGGCAGCTTCTCCATTCGGAAAAGCTCGCCTCCATCGGCCTTTTGGCCGCCGGAGTGGCCCACGAGGTCGGCAATCCCTTGTCGGCCATATCCGGTTACGCTCAAATCCTAGAGGCCGGAGTGGACAACGAGGCCGAAAGACTCGAGTATCTGACGGCCATACTGAATCAGACCGGACGGATCCAAAAGATACTGCGCGAGCTTCTGGATTATTCCCGCCCGTCGCGAGGTCTTCTGGAGACTTTGGATCTGGCCGAACACCTGCCCAAGATCATCGGCATGCTGGAGAATCAGCGGGTCATATCCCGGCTGCGGGTCGTGTACGAATCGGGCTTCAAGACGCCTCATCTGGTGACTTTGGACCGAGATCACCTGGCTCAGGTGGTGGTCATCATCGCCATGAACTCGGCTCAGGCCATGGAGGAGCAGACCGATCCCGAACCTGTCTTCACTCTCAATCTGGCTCGCGACGGGGGTTTCGTGCTTATGACCTTGTCGGACAACGGTCCGGGCATGAGCCAAGAAATACGGAACAGGGTCTTCGATCCCTTTTTCACCACCAAGGGGCCTGGCCAGGGCACCGGACTCGGTTTGGCCATCTGTCAGAGGATAGTCGACAGCTATCACGGCCGCCTGGAGCTGAAGACTTCACCCGGAGCCGGATCCAGCTTCGCCATCTACTGGCCTGAAGGGAGGTTTTAGGGAGCATGGCCAAACTGCCTGGAGCCGTTCTGATCGTGGACGACGAAGAACATATCCGTAAAATAATGGCCATAATGCTGTCCAAGCGCGGTCATGTCTGCCGCACGGCCGCTTCGGGGCAGCAGGCTCTGGAGATGATCGCCCGAGAGTCCTTCGACGTCGTCTTCACCGATCTGAACATGCCGGGCATGGACGGACTGGCTCTGCTGGCTCGCCTGCGGACCGAGGCTCCCGACACTCTGGTCATCATGGTCACCGCCTTCGCTTCGGTGGATACGGCCATCAGGGCCATGAAGGAAGGGGCCTACGACTACATAGCCAAACCTTTCAACGAAGAAGAGATCGTCTTGGTTCTGGAGAAGGCTTTGGAGCGGGGGAGGCTGCTTGACGAAAACAAGCGCCTGAAGCGGGAAATAGGCGAGAGGCTCGACGCCAACGTCTTTTTGGGGCAGTCGCCGGCCATCACCAAGGTCTTCGACATCATCGCCAAGGTGGCCGAGACCAAGGCCACCGTGCTCGTCACCGGGGAGAGCGGCACGGGCAAAGAACTGGCCGCCCGTTCCATCCATCAGAACGGCCCAAGAGCGGATAAGCCTTTCGTGGCCGTCAACTGCGGGGCCATCCCTCAGAATCTGATGGAAAGCGAGTTTTTCGGGCACGTCAAAGGCGCCTTCACCGGAGCGGACAAGGCCAAGACCGGTCTGGTCTCGGAAGCCGACGGCGGCACGCTTTTCTTGGACGAGGTCAGCGAGCTTCCTTTGGAGATGCAGGTCAAGCTGTTGCGGGTTCTTCAAGAGGAGGAAGTGAGAAGAATCGGCGAGAATTCCGCCCATAAGGTGGATCTGCGAGTGGTGGCGGCCACCAACAAAAGCCTCAAGGACGAAGTGGCTCAGGGACGATTCCGGGAAGATCTGTATTACCGGCTCAACGTCATCAGTCTGAGGATGCCTCCTTTGCGGGAGAGACCGGAAGACATTCCTCTTCTGGCCGTCCATTTTCTGACCCAGGCGGTTCAGAAAAACCAGTTGGGGCCGAAGCGGCTTTCGCCCGCCGCCGTCAGGCTCATGGCCGCTCAGACTTTCAACGGCAACGTCAGAGCCCTCAAAAACGTCGTCGAACAGGCGGCGATCATGAGCGACGGACCGGTGATCGGACCTGACGATCTGCCCTTCGCTCCTGGCGGACCTAGCCTGAGCGAGCCGTCCCGGCGCGCCGGCCCCTCGCCTTTGGTGAGTCTGCCTGAGAGTTGGACCGATTTGAAGGCGGCCATGAAGAGCGTGACGGAAATAGTCGAACGGGAGATAATAGGCCGGGCTCTGGCCGCGCAGGGCGGCAACAGGACCAAGGCGGCGGAAGTTTTGGGTCTTAGCCGGCGGGCCCTCATCACCAAGATTTCTCTCTACGGCTTGGACGGCGAGCCGGGCCAGGAAACCGCCGGCCTGGAGGGCCAGGCGGAGGAAGACGGCGAACAGTCTTCGGCCGACTCCGTCGAGACGAAAGGGAAAAGCTTTTCTCTGGCCGAACGGCCTTCGGAAGAGGAGGCCGCAGAGCGAAATTGACTTGGCGATCTGGCGGCGATTAGTCGGAGGCTGGGAGCTGGAGGCTGGGAGCTGGAGGCTGGGAGCTGGAGGCTCTCGGCCGTTTTGTCCGCGCCCTCGCTGCGGCGGACGCCGACCTGGTTCAAGAAGTCGGCCTTTTTCGTTTTTCCTTTCGGCGAAGGGAAAACTTGATTTTGGCGCCGTTGACGCGAAAAGATCCATATTCGGCCATGACGACACGTTTAGAGATTCTGTCTTCGCCGAGAACCAATCCCTTCCCGACGACCTGTCGGCGCGGGACTTTTCGACGGTCGGATCCGTCGAAGACGTCGCCTTTCTGAAGAGTCGAGGGGAGACGGGTCATTTTTCGGCGAAGGCCAATTCGGAGACTCAATGTTTAAGGGATTTTTCAAAAAAGGCGATCGGGAAGACAAGTTTAGGCTGTATAGTTATTTGGATTTTTTGCTGGCCTGTCTAAGCCGTTTGGCGGAATTTTCGGCTCTGGCCATTCTCTGCGCGGGGCTGGCCGACTATTTGGCGGGCTTTTTGTCCGATTCGGCCGCCTTTTGGGCCGGAGGACTTTTGACCATAGGGCCGGCCTGTCTGGTCTTGGCGGCGGTCATGGCGGTCTTCGCGGGCTTGCGAGGAAACCTGCGCGGCAGCTGCGGCTTGGACGTCCGGCCGACGCTCGTCAGATTCAAAAGCGTCGCCCCTTTTTGGGTTTTCGGCTTTTTTTACCTTTGGCTCGTTTCCTGGGCCATGCTGATGACCATGCGCGGAGGCGGCATCGTTCTCTGGGCGGCGGTTCTGGTCGTTTCCGTCTGGGTCTTGGTTCTGTTGGCTCATCAATTCAAGACCATGCGTCTTAAGACCGATTCGCGGCCGATGACGGATGAGGAAATACCCGCCGAATTGAACGGCATTTTGGCCAACTGGGCCTCCCAGCAAAAAGGAGCCGTCAAAGGACGGCTGATGACGAACGAGTTTTTCGGGGCGGGTCTCAGCTTGCCGGAATATGTCGGCAGAGACGTCGTGGTCACGAAAAAGGCCTTGGCCGTTTTCAGACCCGCCGGTCTGGCGGCGGGCGTCGTTTCGGCTCTGGTTTCGCAGATGCTTCGGCTCAACCGCAACATGTTGATTCTGCGGCTGGCCATTTTGACCATGTGCGCCCCGATCTCCATGGTTCTTCTGTACAGCTTCGGCTTCATGTTGGGATACCCGGCTTTCGTCAAGGTCGGGCATCTGCCCTTAATTTGGCTCGGCTGTTGGCTGGGCTGGCAAGCCTGTCGTCTGGTCATGTCCTTCGTCAGCCGCCTTTTGCGCCATCGCTTGAATTTGGCCGTCGCCGCCATCTTGTCCGGAGCCGATCCTCTAATTTCGGCCATTTCGACCATGGCCGCCTATAATTATGTCCCTTGGGAACCGGCCTGGTGGCTGAGCCTGACGGCCAGCCAGCCTTCGCCGAAAGAACAGACGGCCGCTTTGCTTTCCGGCTGGTCCTCTCTGGCTCGGGAAGCCGCCCAAGCGGCCGAGGCGGAGAAAAAGCGTCAAGAGACTAATTCGGCTTCATGAGCCTTTGTCGGGAAAGGCCGGCGTCAAGGCGAAGCCCGCATTTTTCTTTTCCTCCAAAGGCGGACAAGGAAAAATCGCGTTGGCGGCAAACTGCGCCCATTATTGGCGAGGCGCATATTTTCGGCCTACGGCTTTATCAGCGGAAAAGCGCTTTCGAGAACCGGAAGCCCCAGAACCGGTCGAAGATGCTCCGTAATCGGAATAATCGTCAACTTGGACTTGAATCTCATGGAACAAGTAAACTCTGAAATATTCAAGGAGGTTTAACGCTGCCATGAAACCTTGGAAAAAAGACGAGGCCACGCGCGATTGGTACAGAGCGGCCGCCAGCGAGGTTCGCCGTCAAGCCCTGGCCAATCTGGACATTTCAATCCCGGTCGATCCTGACGTCGCCGAATACATGGGCGCTCACGACACCGGCCCGATTCCGGACGACGTCGAACATCCGGACGAGGCGACTCTGGCCTTCCTGGAAGAGTATTTTGAACAGGAAGCCGAAAGATTGTTCCAGGAAGACGCCGAGAAGGACAGGTTGAACGAGGGCTGAAGAGACATCGAAACCCAAAAGACGGTCTTTTTCGGCTTCAAGGCGAGATGTCGGCAAAATGTCGCCTGGACGACCATAGCTTAAACTGCTGATCTCAATAGTCTTTATCGTTTTAGTTTCTGTCGGCGGCTCGCCTGATTCGCGCCCAAGGCGACAAATTGCGTTTTTTCGCCAACGGACTTGGAAAATGCCGGAAAAGAGATTATTTTTAGTTATTCGTCTAAAAGAGCGACTGAGGAGAATTAATTGCGTTATGATTATGAGGCTTCCGTTCCGGATGCTCATGAGTTTGCCGTTTCTTTCCGGTCAGATTGTCGATTTCTTTTGGTCAGATTGTCGATGTTGAATCTTGCGGTCGCCTTCGACAAATAAATTCCAAATTAAACCCCTGACTTCGGCCATGGTTTTTTGGGCCAAAAATTGATTCCCCGCCAGGCAAGCGCGGGCGTGTTCCGACTCCGCCGACCGACAATTCTCGCGTCGAAGCGGACAGGTTGGCGGAGAACGAAAAAAAATTTCAGAAATATTTGACAACAGGCTTGATTTAGGCTATACACTATTTGCCCTAACAAACGATCGGCGAGACCGAAGTCGGCCTGAACGACCGATAGGGTCGACGAGGAGACCAAAGCTTCTCCGTCGGAACCGGACGGCGAACTTCGAAGTCTTTTCCGTCGTCCTGGCCAGGCGCTCCGCCTCGCCCGGACGTCTTGAGGCCGATAGGCTATCGGCTTTCGTCGAAATGTCGTCGGATAGACGTTCTTCAGCCGACTGGTTCTTTTAGGCGCCAAAATAGGTCAGTTTGAAGAATGGTCGTTGACCGACAAAAGCCCTCGAACGGTAATTCGATTCCAACAGATGTTTTTGAAAAAAAACTTTGCGGTTTTCTTGACTTTTTTCTGTGTCTTGTGCCATAATGCTCTTGCTTGCAATTTTCTACCATCAATTGTCTCATCTCAATTAAGGTAGGACGGTCATCTGACCTATTTAAGTTTCACTGTCGGCTAATGCCGCGTTCACCAAACTTCAACTCTATTCAAATCTAAAAATATAAGCTGCATCTTAAATTCAGCTTTTCGACCTGCGCCATCCCCAAGTTGGTCTGCATAATTCCTTATTACTGGAAAATCTACAACTATATAGTCCATATATTTGTTGTGCATATTTATCATCAGATAAATAACTTGTTGATAACAATAATGTTTATTGTTATTGACTTGAATATAAAATTCCCTATTTAGCAAATGACCCTCGCTTTCGCTTAGCCTGAAAAAAGGAAGATGTCGCGGCGACTCGTTCAGCGTCGGCGTTTTTCGGCTGTATTCGCATCATGTCGGAGTCAAGAGGCGGCATCTTTTTGAATTCCAAATAGAGCATCATATGCGAGACGACGCTTGACTGGGCGCTCCTTCAAGCGCCGGATCTCTTTGACTTCCGCCGCTCGCTGATTTTGGTTTTGGGCTAGGCTGACAAACTGTCTTCAACCCCTTTTCGTCAAAAAGTCTTGCTCTTTTCGAAATAAGCGCCGACTCCGGCCGTCCGTCGTTGACGGTCGGCATAAACAGGCCACATAAACAGGCCAAAAGAGTCGTCTTGTTTTCCTCATGAGGAAAATTAAGGCGGCTCATCCGGCTTCAATGCGGACGTCTTTTGTTGGCGACCCGCATTTGGCTTGGCTCCTGATTTAGCCTCGCTCCTGATTTAGTTTTGATCCGGATTTCGCTTGGATCCGGCTAAGGGAGGCAGGCTGTTTGCGCGCGGCGTTTTTTTTGGCGGTTTTGGACTGTTTTGCGGTTTTTTCCGCAAGACGAGTCCTGGCTCCGTTTTTCGGCTCTTGTAAGTCGACGAGGTTCCGCGTCGTCCAGGCGGACGGTTTTCTTCGGGCGAATTGCCGGCGGGCCAGGCTTTTATGGCGCCAAATCCGGTTGGCCTAGTTCGGCTTGGCTGGCCTGGCTTGGGCGATGAGCGGTTTGAAAGCTCCTTTCGTCGTTTCTTTCCCTTTTTCGACTAGACCAGTCGCCTCCGCCAACAGGCCGATCCGTCGGCTCGATTCTTTTGCTTCCGAAAAGCGTTTCTTTGGAGGCGAAATGGCGCGGGTTTTCGTCTCCAAGGATTTCCGAGCTCCGGAGTCGAGCGTTCCTGACGATTTTTTTGTTTGACCTTCAGGGGGGTCGTCGTCGGGTTAAGGACGCGAAATGGCTTGCATTGAAGATTATGCTTAAAACAAGGCGGACATGTTCAAGTAATGACGAAGGATGTACAAAAAACGCAAGTTCGACGTTTCTCTGCATAAGAGCGACTTTTCTGTTCCCTTTGCCGGAAATTTCCGGCATACCCTTCTGACTGAAGTCAGTTATTTTTGAGTGTATGTATGACCGAAAAGATGGATTTGTCTGAATTGAAGCAGATGAAGATTTCCGACCTCACCGCCATGGCCAAAGACTTCAAGATTGAAAACGCCACCGGTCTAAGAAAGCAGGAGCTGATTTTTTCGCTGCTGCAGGCCCAGACTGAGCACAACGGCATGATTTACGGCGGAGGCGTCTTAGAGACTTTGCCTGACGGATTCGGTTTTTTGCGGGCGCCGGAATCCAATTATCTGCCCGGGCCGGACGACATTTACGTCTCGCCGAGCCAAATTAGGCGCTTCAATCTTCGCACGGGCGACACGGTCACCGGCCAGATCCGTCCGCCCAAAGAGAGCGAGCGCTATTACGCTCTTTTGAAAGTCGAGAACTGCAATTTCGAGGACCCTGAGGAAATAACCAGGGACAAGATTCTTTTCGACAATCTGACCCCGCTTTATCCGAGTGAGCGCATTCGACTGGAGACGGACACCAAAAATTTCTCCATGAGAATCATGGACATGATGACTCCCATCGGCAAAGGCCAGAGGGGTCTCATCGTCTCGCCTCCCCGAACCGGCAAGACCATCCTTTTGCAGAACATCGCCAACAGCATCACCAGAAACCATCCGGACGTGGCCCTGATCATGCTGCTCATCGACGAGCGTCCTGAGGAAGTCACCGACATGCAGCGCTCCGTCACCGGAGAAGTCATCAGCTCCACCTTCGACGAGCCGGCCACCCGACACGTTCAGGTGGCGGACATGGTCATCGAAAAAGCCAAGAGACTGGTCGAGCACAAGCGGGACGTCGTCATTCTGCTCGATTCCATCACTCGTCTTTCTCGAGCCTACAACACGGTGGTTCCCCCGTCCGGCAAGATTCTCTCCGGCGGCGTGGACTCCAACGCCCTCCATAGGCCAAAGCGCTTTTTCGGGGCCGCCAGAAACGTGGAAGAGGGCGGTTCGCTGACTATCATCGCCACGGCTCTGATCGACACCGGCAGCCGCATGGATGAAGTCATTTTCGAGGAATTCAAGGGCACCGGCAATATGGAGATACACCTCGATCGCAAGCTCAGCGACAAGCGCGTCTTCCCGGCCATGGACATCAACCGCAGCGGCACCCGCAAGGAAGATCTCCTCCTGTCCGACAAGGAATTGAACCGCATCTGGATTCTCAGGAAACTCCTCAGTCCCTTGAATCCGGTGGACAGCATGGAATTTTTGCTGGACAAAATGCGCGGCAGCAAAACCAACTTGGAGTTTTTGGATTCCATGAGCTCGTGACGGCCCGAAAACGCGCCTTTTCCGTCTTTCGATCACGGACGCGCCCGATCCGGTCTGAACTCCAAACGGAGCGGCTTTTTTGGCGAAAAGCCCGAGAACGGAAGTCTGGCGGCGGTTTGGAACGCGTGACGATTTCATATTTATTGCCTTTTTGTTAAAGTCGACCTCGACGACCCCGTCGTCTATCGATCGCCTCGTTTTTTCGCTCGCCTCGTTTTTCGGCCGCGTCAAAACTTTTTTTGACGAACAGAGAAAGGCTCGCTTTTTTTGGCGAAGGGCCGCGCTGGCCGAGGCTCCCTTTGGAGGCCTCTTTTTGGACGGCGATGGCGGCTCGGAAGATTTTGCGCCAAAAAGAAATGCTCTCGGCGACAGGCTCTTGGAAGGGCGGAGTCCATCTTTCTTCGGATTGCCGAAAAGACGACCGTTTCCTTCGATTGTCCGCCCGCCGGCTCCTCCGCCGTCTAAATAGCGACCTAAGATTTAGGGCTTGGGGCCGAAGAGAAGACTGTTTTGTCTTTTTTTGGCGAATTTCATGCGTTTGGCGAGGGATAGCCATAAACTAGAGAAGCTTTCGACGGAACGCGGAAGGCGTAATCTCGTTTCCGCATTAGGATTGTCAAAGAGAAAGCGCTACAATAATTACGATTCTCGTCAGATCGCGCCCGACCGATTTTAGGCCGAAGGCTTGAAGTCCGGAGGAGCCGATCCTCCGGAAACATCTCTAGTTTTCGTCAGCATGCTGACCTAATGGAGCCATGAACAGCGGCAGTCAAACAGTTCCCACCCTCGACATGTCCGTCGATTTGCAGGTGAAGCAACGGTTGGCGGACATAGGGCGCCTGGTCAGTCTGCCTCCGACGACTTTCCGGCTGCTTAGTCTGCTCATGAGCGAAAAAACCAGCGCCAGGGAGCTCCAAGGCGTTTTGGAGCAGGATCCCGGACTGGCGGCCAAAGTCATCAGCTTATCCAACAGCGCCATGTATGCGGTGCGCGATTCCATCTCCACCATTGACAGAGCCATCACCATCATCGGCTTTAAGGAACTGGAGATCATAGCTCTAGGCATAGGCTTGACGGAGACCTTCGACTTGAAGAAAGTCCCCCCCGGCTTCGACGGTCGCGGGCTGTGGCTTCACTGCCTGGCCGTCTCCTGGATCGCCCGCGAACTGGTTCTCGCCCTCTGGCCCAGACAGACCCAAGAAGCCAGCGAAGCCATGATCGGCGGCCTCTTGCACGAGCTGGGCATCATCATCCTTATCGCCAAGTTTCCCGTCCACTTCCAGCAGCTTCTGGATCTCGTCAATTCCGGCCAAGATTTGCGCCAAGCCGAAGAAACCTTGGGTCTGCGGCATGAGGTCGTCGGCTGTCTTTTAGCCAAGAATTGGGACTTGCCGCAGGTTTTTCAAGACGTCATCCTCTATCACCATGTTCCCCAGGCCGCCAAAAAATCTCAAAGAGCCGTGGCTCTCATCACTCTGGCCGACAATCTCGCCTTTAGAACCGGATATGGGGTGAGCATCGAAAACGTGCAGATAGATTTGCCTTATATCCTCAACGTTCTGGATCTCTCAGTCGACAGGCTGCAGGATCTGGTCAAGAAGATCCTCACCTCCATCACGAAAGTCCAACCTCTTTGGGATCAGGTCATGAACGGCAAAAGCCGACGCCAGGAAGAAAATTCTACGTCTCTTTCCTCTCTTCTGAAAAAATAGCCTCTTCTTCCGCAGTCCGGCTGGAAGACGAACGCCTCGGACAGGCTCCTGACCCTGGCTTGGGCGAGAAGAAAAAAATAGGCCTTTTTGATTTCGACGCGTTTTCGGTTAAAATGCTGGAGCCTTGAAGAGACGTTTTCAGGGCCGGGCTTAAATGAAAGGGTCCGCAGGAACAGGTCAGCCAGACGATCGCTGGGCTTGTCGTTCCGACAAGCTGAGAGGAAAGTCCGGGCTCCGCAGGGCACGACGCTGGATAATCACCAGCGGGGGAAACCCCGGGAAAGCGCAACAGAAAGCAGACCGCCGCCTTTTTGGCGGTAAGGGTGAAACGGCGAGGTAAGAGCTCACCGGCCGGCTGGGCGACCAGTCGGGCCAGGCAAGCCCCGTCGGGAGCAAGACTGAATAGGGGGGCGTAGGCGGCCCGTCCAGCCCCCGGGTATGTCGCTTGAGCGTAGGAGCAATCCTGCGCCTAGAGGTATGATCGTCGCCAGCCGCGTCTCAGGAGGACGCGGCCGGAACAGAACCCGGCTTATCGGCCGACCTTGTTTTTCGGTTAAAACCTGGCGGCTTTCCTGCGAGCCGCCAGGACCCAAAGCTCAGAAACCAGAGCTAAAGACCCCTTGACCTGACTTCGATTCATGCCAAGTTTCTTTTGGCAGTTTTTTTGGCCGCTGGCGGGGACTAACTGAGGCTCTCCGCTTCCTTCGAAAAATAGGCCATTTTTAAAATGGATCTGCGGAAGGCCTGTAGAAGCGCTATAAAGCATCTTTTTACTATTTAGGGTTAACCAAACGCTCCCTTCGAAAAATAGACCATTTTTAAAAAGAACCTGCGGAAGGCCGATATAAGTGGAATAAAGCGGCTTGTTGCCGTTTCGGTCTCGTCAAACGCTTCCTTCGAAAAATAGAGCGTTTTTGAAATGGACCTGCGGAAGGCCTGTATAAGGGCAATAATGCGGCATTTTGCCGTTTCGGTCTCGTCAAAATGCTTCCTTCGAAAAATAGGCCATTTATAAAATGGATCTGCGGAAGGCCTGTAGAAGCGCTATAAAGCATCTTTTTACCATTTAGGGTTAACCAAACACTCCCTTCGAAAAATAGACCATTTTTAAAAAGGACCTGCGGAAGGCCGATATAAGTGGAATAAAGCGGCTTTTTGCCGTTTCGGTCTCGTCAAAACGCTTCCTTAGAAAAATAGAGCGTTTTTGAAATGGATCTGCGGAAGGCCTATATAAGTGGAATAAAGCGGTTTTTTACCGTCTCGGTCTCGTCAAAATGCTTCCTTCGAAAAATAGAGCGTTTTTGAAATGGATCTGCGGAAGGCTTGAATAAGGGTAATAAAGCGGATTTTTACCATTTCGGTCTCATCAAAATGCTTCCTTCGAAAAATAAAGCGTTTTTGAAATGGATCTGCGGAAGGCCTGTAGAAGCGCTATAAAGCAGCTTTTTACCATTTAGGGGTACCCAAACGCTCCCTTCGGAAAATAGGCCATTTTTAAAATGGATCTGCGGAAGGCCTGTATAATGGCAAAAAGGGGTTTTTGCCGTTTCGGTCTCGTCAAAATGCTTCCTTCGAAAAATAGAGCGTTTTTGAAATGAACCTGCGGAAGGCTTGAATAAGGGTAATAAAGCGGATTTTTACCATTTCGGTCTCATCAAAATGCTTCCTTCGAAAAATAAAGCGTTTTTGAAATGAACCTGCGGAAGACCTGTATAACTGGAATAATGCGGCTTTTTTGCCGTTTAGGATTAGCCAAAACGCTTGCTTCGAAAAATAAAGCGTTTTTGAAATGCACCTGCGGAAGACCTGTATAAGTGGAATAATGCGGTTTTTGCCGTCTCGGTCTTGCCAAACGCTTCAGTCGGAAAATAGGCCATTTTTTTTATGGAACTGCGGAAGGCAGCAATTGCGAATATTAAATTGCAAGTTTATTGAAATAGTTAAAGTTTAATTAGAAAAAGCCTGACGGAAATATTATGGTTCTTGTCCGAGTTGTGCGACGCTTATTTTATAAATTGTTGCATATTCAGAATTCTTGCGTTTGCGGTTACGGAATAGTTCTCGTTCAAGATCGATCACTTTCATAATATGCGTTATATAAACTCGAAAAGTAAAGTTTACGGCGTTCGCCGGAATACTGAATCTATCTTGTGTACGAAAAAGAGAGCCAAAAATGACCGATAATATAGCAGTTTTGGTTGATGATCGGATTAGAGATCTACAAATTACTCATTTAGACATTTCGTTCAATGAACTCGCCGATATGTATGCGACTGGAGAACTTATTATTAATCCTGAATATCAGCGCACCTTTAGATGGGATATTGGCAAACAATCGCGCTTCATTGAAACCCTTTTGTTGGAGATGCCTATTCCGCCCATTTATGTGATAGAGATTGACCATGGCGAATATGAGCTAATCGATGGTTTACAGAGGATTTCTACATATTTGAGCTACAGGGGCATTCTTAAAGATGATAAGAAAAAAAATGCTGCAAGAAAGAGTCGGACGGATTTTGATGATCAGGAATGCGGATTTGAAGAAGACCACGAGAATGAATTGTCGGCAAATTTTAAGCTTGAAGGCTGCGACATCATCAAAGAGTTGAACGGTCAAGCTTATGACGATTTGCAGGTTGCGTTGCAAATAAGGCTAAAACGTTCGCATGTCCGCGTGGAAGTCCTGAGAAAAAGCGCGTCTCCGGAAATTCAATACCGTATGTTCAAAAGATTAAATACTGGCCAAGAAAAAATGGAGCCGCAAGAGCTGCGAAACTGCACGATTCGGTTGATTGATTCAAAATTTTTGAATTTCATCAAGGAATTGACGGAAGATCTTAATTTTAAAGAAACGACGCAAATCATAGGCAAAACCCGAATAAACAAACTATTTGACGAAGATCTGGCTCTGCGTTTTTTCGCCTTTAAAAATGACGGCAGCTCTTTCAAGCATCTAGTTGATGATTTTTTGTCCGAGTACATGGAAAAAGTGTCTTTGGACGACGCCGCCAAAAAGAAGACTTTCAACTATCCTCAAGAACGAGATTGCTTCGAAAAAACGTTCAAATTTCTGCGCGATTCTTGCGGCGAGGACGTTTTTTGCATCATCGCTTCTGAGGAACATAATTTGAAGGGTTTCAATGGCTATATTTTTGAAGCCGTAACCGTTGGTATTCAACCATGTCTAGAAACGCTTGTCGCTGATCCGGCAAAATACGGAAGTCCTTTCCGTCAGGCCCTTCAAAAACTTAAAGTCGATCCAGAATTCATAAAAGCGACGGTAGGCGGCGGAAAAAATTCTCCAGGTCCCCAAAGAACAAGAGTAAAAAAAGTTGTAGAGATGGTTAAGAAATTATGCGACATCAAGAAAAACGATAGCAGAGCGCCGCGCAATTCTGCTATTTCTGGAAATATAAAACCAAAAAAACGCAAAAAATAGATTAAACGGTTTATATGCTGGAGACCAATTAATTGTTTTGATGTCCATTTCAGACATGCTGATGAGAGAATACTTTTGTTATGTTCTCTCAGAATTTTCCGCCGGCAAGCGGCATAGGTCATTCTAGTGTCCCATAATACGCTAAGCAAGCAGTTGTCCGCCGACTTGGAGGAAGATTTATTTGTCCGCCAAGAAGAAATCGATAAGCTGGAGAATTTTTTCTTTCCAGGGTGGACAAAGTCGAATCGGAAGCTCTTGCCGGCATTTTTTGAAAGTCCCTGATAATCCTGATCTATGCTCATTTTGAAGGTTTCTGCAAGACAGCTTTCCAATATTACATTGATTACGTCAATAAGAGTGGGGCGTCCATTTCCGACGTAAAATATGGGCTAGTTGTCGGCAGTTTAGATGTATCTTTCAAAAAATTGTTTGATCCTCAATATAAGCCGAAATCTGTGTCAAAGAAATTAGACGATGATGAAATTGATTTTGGGCATGAGAGGAGGCGCGAATTTCTTTCCGATTATGCAACTTCTCTTGAAAAGTCAACTTCTCTGAAACAAGATTTTATTTATTCTAGGTCAAATTTGAGTTCAAAGGAGCTTAAAAAAATCCTCTATAAGCTTGAATTGGATGTTTCAGTTATTAATTCGCATGCTGATGATATTTCAAATCTCGTCAAGAAGAGAAATTCCTATGTTCATGGCGAACTACATAGATATCCAGAAGAAAATGAAACAAAAGAATTGAAACATGCTGCAATACAAACCATGAAAACAATAAAAAAGTCGATATGTTCTGCCTTTGATCGAAAAGATTTTCTGAAACCTGCTGGAGCATCTAAAGTTATTGAAAGATAGTCGTCGACTAAGAATAAATTTCTCAAAAGTCAATCTTTTTTGTTCGATAATTTACTTTTTTTAGCCTTCAACTCTGACAAGAACCATAAAATTTACGTCTGGCTTTTTTCTAATTAAACTTTAACTATTTAATAAACTTACAATTTCTTATTCGGAATTGCTGTGCGGAAGGCCTGTTTGAGGGCAATAACACGGCTTTTTGCCCCTTTGAACTCGCCAAAAAAGTTGCCTCTCGACATCTTGCGAGACTGCTGACGACGTCGAACATGTCTCCTCGATATTTGATGGGATTAGCCTCCAGCATTGGCCTCCCTCAGGTGGCGGCGAAAACGAAAAGCGTTGGCGCTTGGATGCCCGCCGTTTGTTCGGCTCTTTCCCATGTCCGCGCGTCCGCAAAAAAGCCGTCCATCTCCGCCTTTGAATTCCCTCCGATATGGAAAGTAAGCAGCATCAAGGATTTCCGCCCGCTTTTGAGGAAACGCATGTCCGTCGACCAATCTAGCTTGCCTGACTTTTCGACTTCGGCCATCATTGTGGCCGCCGGACGGGGTCTGCGATTTGACGGGGGCGAAAACCCATTGCCCAAGCAACTCTCGCTTCTGGGCGGAGAACCTCTCGTCGGCCGAACGGTCAAGATTTTTCTCAGTCTGCCGACCATAAACGAGGTGATCGTCGTCGCTCCGCCGGCTTTGGTCGACTCGTTTCATCGACTGGCCGGGCTCCCTCCCGAAGTCAAGGTCGTTCCCGGCGGCGAAGCCAGGTCGCAATCGACCTTGAACGGTCTTTTGGCCGTGAGCGAGGCGTCTAAAGTAGTTTTGGCGCACGACGGCGTCCGGCCTTTGGTCGAAAGAGAGCAGATCGAGCAGGTCAGAAAAGAAGCTTTCCTGTTCGGAGCCGCCGCCTTGGCCATCCCTCTAAGGGACACCTTGAAGAAAGCCGACGACGAAGGTTTCGTCCTGCGGACGGTGGATCGGCAAAACCTCTGGCGGGCTCAAACCCCTCAGGGATTTCGCAAAGACATCCTGTTAAAAGCCCTCTCTTTTCCGGAAATGGCCGAGGCCACCGATGAGGCCGGTCTGGTCGAAGCTATGGGAGTTCGAGTCAAATTGGTCCCAGGCTCCCCGAACAACATCAAAGTGACTGAACCGGAGGATTTGGTTTTGGCCGAAAAATTGTCGTCGTCCGAATCGACCTCGGCCAATGACTTAAGAGTCGGCCAAGGCTTCGATTTTCATAGATTCGATCCCGAGCGCCCTTTGCATCTCGGCTGCGTCTTGATCCCCGGAGAGCCGGGATTGGCCGGACACTCCGACGCCGACGTTCTGGCGCATGCGTTAATAGACGCTCTTTTGGGCGCGGCTGGCTTAGGGGACATAGGCCTGATTTTTCCTCCCTCCGACGAACGCTGGAAAGGAGCCGCCGGAGCGGATCTTCTCCGGCGGACGAGGAAACTGCTGGACGAGGGACGCTATCGGCTCATCAACGCCGATCTGACTCTAATAGGCGAAAAGCCGCGTCTGAACCAGCATAGAGCCGCCATGCAGGCCGCCCTGGCTGAAGCCTATTCCGAAAAGGCGGAAAAATTCAATCTGAAAGGGAAGACCACGGAAGGCATGGGCTTCGCCGGACGCGGCGAGGGGTTGTCGGCTGCTGCCGTCGTCTTTTTGGCGAAGGAAAGGGCGCCTTTGACCTGAGATTTCTTTGACCTGAGAGTCCTTTGATCTGAGATTCTTCTGCTTTGAGAGTCCCTTGCTCTGAGAGCCCTTTGACCTGAGTTCCTTTTGCTCTGCAAAGTCCTTTGACTTCAGAGGAGGAGGGGTCGGATGGACTCCATATTTCCTTTTGGCGGCTGAAAAGAAAAAGCCTTCAAGAATCATGATTCTTGAAGGCTTTTTCTTTATGGCTAAGGCCATTTGAGCTCGGTCAGGTCGGGCGCCAAAGGCGACCCGACCTTCGAGCTCGCTAGGGTTGATTAATCGTCAGGATCCGTTTCCGCCATGCTGCTGTAGTCCAGCACTTCGCGCCAGGAAAGGACTCCGCCTGAGAATTTGACGCCGTCTTGCTCCAGCTTGAAGATGGAGACGGTGCCGTCGCTGTTGACTATCTCGAATTGAGACTTCTTCTGCTCGTTGACTCCGGTCATGACGAGAACGGCGGCTGAGGCTTTGCCGCCCACGGCGGAGATGTGGTCGCTGACGTATTCGGCTCCGTTAGACTTAGGCGGCAAGGGCACATCCTGGAACTTGTTGTTTTCCTTCATTTTCCCTCGGCCGAACTCGGGTCTCGGCAGACCGGTGAAGGTGTCCAGAAGCATGCCGTAGCTCTGGCCGTAGCTGCCGCAGGTGATGGACAGCGGCAGGAAGCTGCTCAGGGCCATGGTCGAACCAAGGTTGCCGAAGGGAGCGACGGCGATTTGCTCCAAGACCATTTCGTAGCTCAGTCCTCGCCACCAGCCTTCGTCGTCCTTGCCGCTGTCGTAGGAGTCGGGCGAGTCGAAGTCTTCAGTGCCGATGTAGTTCAGGGAACTCGTCCTGAGAACTCTTTTGTAGCCCTGATATTTTTCGAAGATGACTTTGGAAAGCGCATCATACGATTCCATGGGGCCATGGCTGGTGGTGAACGTTTCCGTGCCGCCCGTCGCGGACAGAGCCTCGATGGTGTTGTCGTTCACCACCAAAACATTGGAGACGTCGAGGAGCTCGTTGTCTTGGACGGTCTCGAAAGAGAGTTTTCCTGCTGAGGTGTACTTTTCTCTGATTCCGTAGATGTACTGATAATGGTTCAGTCGACAGGACTTCAGTTCGGAGTCGGAGACGCCGTATCCGTCGCAAAGACGGCTGTCTTCGTTTGTCCAGTACCGTCCGGTTCCGAACAGAACCCAAAGTCGGCCTTGGGCGTCCATGGTCGTGTTGACCGCTGCGGAAACAGGTCTGTCGGAGTTGAAGAAAAGTTTGAAATAATTGGGCCAGCTGGTCGGATTCAAGCCCTTGCCGTCGCTGTCGGCCATTTGCAGCCTATACACGGCTCCTTTGTCCATTCTGCCGGAGTTGGAGAACTTGGAGTTCGTCGGGCAACGATCGTTTGGATTGGACCAGTTGAGATACGCATCCGCCTCGTTGGAGGCCTTGAGGCACAGAAGAGCGTTGTCCGGCGCCGACTGGTTGACGCTGAAATAGGCCAAAGAGTTGCTCCAGACCACGGAACCGTCCACAGTTCGGGAATCGAAGGCGTTGACGACCTGGAACTGAGGTATGAAGCTGTTCGGCAAATTAGTGTCTAGGACTTTGACGTTGGCGTTGTTGCCGCCAGGACCGTTCAAAGCGTTGAAGTAGAACACCTTGGCCGACTGATTGGAGTGGCCTTCGTAGGCCAGACGACCTTTGTCAGGGGCCGGCTTGGTCACTTTCGCGACCGGGTCGTAATCGTCGTAAGTCGGTCCGCTGGCCACCAGAACATACCAGCTGTCTCCGCTGCCGTCGTTGCGAACCACCGTCGGCCTAGCCACGACCAGACCCATTTGGGGATGAGAGAAGCGCCACAGAAGTTTGGGCGGACTCTCGGGATCGGTCACGTCCATGGCGAACACTTCGGAGTACGAGTACTTCGGCGGACTGGCGCTGACCTGAATGGCTCGGCCGCCCAGGCGCAGACTGCCTAGGAGCATGGTCATCCATTCGCCGTTGGGCTTCTTTATTTCCACCACGGTGGGCGTCAAATCCATGTAATAGCTGTGGGGATAGTCGAGTTGACTAAGCCACTGGAGATGCGGGAGCAGAGACTGAGGAATGAAGGCCCACATCTCTTTGCCGATCTGGTCAGTGCTGGTGGAATCGAGCGCGTTGGAGTACCCGGTGCTGCCGTTGGACAGAGGCGTCTGGTAGCCCATGTTGATGGCGTGCAGCATTCCGTCGTTGGCGCCGACCAAGGATATGTTCCGCCTCTTGGAATGGTTGCTCTTGTAGGCGGCGTAGGATCTGTCTTTGAACAGATAATCGTAGTTGGAGAAAGGCGCGCCGACAATTATGGGCTGCGAATTTATGACGTCGCCCAATCGGCAGGTCACCTTGCCGGTGAGGTCGGCCCAGGGAGACACGGTCGTCCTGGAGCGATAACCTTCTTGATCCAAGCCCAGAATGTATTTGATGAGCTTTTCGGCGTTAGGCTGCGTCTGCAGCAGATACTTGGCCAAAGTGGCGCTGAGTTGCGGCTTGAAGACTTCCAAACCGCCGTTGCTCGAAAGCGGGGTCAGTTCTTCATGATGGAAATAGACGAGTCGACCGCTGTTTACAGCCTGATAGCTGGCTCTGGGAGTGACGACGGCCGTGTTGGACAGCTTCGAAAGGTTGCTGCTCAGGTTCCAGACCGTCTTGATTTCGGACAAGGAGATGAACTTGGCCGGATCGTCCAGATTCTTGAGCGGAGCGTTGCCGCCGTTGCGAGAGGGAAAAACGTAGACCACCGTCTTTATGTCCTTGGTGTCTCTGATGAAGTTGCAAGCTTGTCTGTATCTGGGCTCGTCGGAGCTGTCCAGACTTAAGGTGAAATTGAGGTTGCTGCAGTTGACGAACTGGACTATCCAGTCGCAACGGGAGTTGTTTCGGGAGGTGAGGCTCTCTTCGTCGCAAAGGAGATCCAGCTGTCCGTTGCCGTTGGTGTCCTCCCTCATGTTGCCCCAGTTGTCGACGAACAGAGCGTAAGTGCCGCCGATCCAATTGATCTCGGGAACGGTCAGATCGGATTCGGGGGAATGGAGGGACTGGAAGAAAGTTCTCACCGTCACTCCGCCGCCCAGAACCGAGTTCACGGAAGCGGATGTCGCCGTTCCCACGTTCATGGAGCTCATGATCCTCTCGAAGGCCTCGGAAAGCTTGTCCTTAAGCTCGGAGAGGTTGGAGGCGTAGAAGTAGTTGTCCGGGATGCCGTCGCCGTTGGGAGCCGGCATAACGTCGTATTCGTCCACGGTCGGGTATCCGTCGTGATCCTTGTCGTTGAATCCGCCGTATTTGGCGGCCAGCCACAGAGGATCCTTCAGGTAGTTCGGGGCTTCGGGAGCCGGTCCGTCGGGGAACCGGAAGAATCTGGTGCTGGTCAGAGGCAGTCGGGCGCTGCCGCATTTCGGAACGGCGGTTTTATGCGCCGTGGCGTCGGTGTCGGATACGAAGCCCGGCATCTTGGCGCCCGGAGGAGGTCCATCGAACAGCGTGGGTTCCGATTCGGCCGCCAGGAAGTTCATGGGTTCCGTTATGGGCGCTTGTCCGGCCCGGTAGCAGGTGGGCGGAGTGTTGAGCGGGTGGGCGATGGACATCAATCCTTTTTCTTTGCCCCCGGAAGATTCGACTGTCATCATCTCCTTGATGATGTTCTGGGGGCTGCCGCCCATGTAGTTGTGCTCGTTTTGGATCTCGATGTACGTGCCTTCGCCGTGGCCTAAAGTGCGCGTGCCGCCGCCCTTCGGGACGTCGTAATTGTAGCCGCCGTGCATGTAATAGCCGATGTTGATGGGATACGCGCGATCGGAATTGTCCATTTCCTCGAAGAGGGAGTAGACGAAGACGGCCACGCCGATGGCGTCCTTCATTTCCGCCGGGGAACCGACTTTTTTGTAGAGGCGGTAGGGTTCGCCGATGTAGCCGTAGACGTCCATGACCTGTTCGTAGCCTATGTCGGTGAAGGGTCTGTCTATGAACATGCTTTTAGATTCGTCCCAGATTACCTCGTACTTGAGGTTCAAGTAGTCGCTTTTGTCGCTGAAATCTTCCACGGCGCCGGTGGCGACAGAGCCTCCGGGCAAAGTTCTGATTATGTTTGTTCTGGCGTCGCAGCCGACTGTAGAGGTAATGTCGCTGCTGCAGGCCTTCGGATAGATGTAACGAGCGTAGGATTGGATGAGAGACGGATCGGGATTCCACATTTGCGTGAGAATGCCTGTTGGAACGACGAAGGAGGTGCCGAGCTGAGACCAGCCAATGGGCTTGTTGTCATGGGGGTAGTACTTGGGTCTTTCGCTGGAGAAGATGTAGTTGGGCCGCATGGGGCTGTCCCAGTTT
>JAIRTO010000152.1 GCA_031254895.1 Deltaproteobacteria bacterium | reverse complement strand
TTTTCGCGGAAACATAATGTGTTTTTTTATGGCGCATTTTTTTTTTTGAGGGGGGGGGGGTGGTTGGGGCGGGCGCGGATCGGGGGGAGCGGGGCGAAAATCGGCGGGCGGCGCTTCGCCGCCGACAGGCAAAAATGGCGGATAAGTCGCCAAATAGGCGTTTTATGGTTGTTCCGTTATAGTTTTATTGTTGTTCCATTGTTGTTTTCTTGATGTTTTATTGATGTTCCATTGATGTCGCATTTATGTTCCATCGTCGCGGAAGGGCTGTCGTCAAGTCAAAATAGACCTTGAGCGTTTTTTGTGACGTAATCCATTTTTTGGCTTCGGTCACGTCATTTTTTGTGGCCTCGGTCACGCCATTTTTTGTGGCTGAACGTTCGTCGCCGGCTCTCAGTTCGCCGATGGATTTAAGGACGCCTTTCACTCAAGGAGAAGGACATCTTGCACTCGAGAAGAAGGATCCTTTTACTCAAGGAGAGGACGCCTTTCACTCGAGAAGAAGGACCCTTTTACTCAAGAAGAATGTCCGAAGGGTTCAGGCCGAACTCGGACGGGTGGAAGCAGCGGAGGATGTTGCGTCGAAATCGTCCGTCGTCGCCTTTTTCCGAAAGATCTATCACCTCGCGGCTTTCCAGATTGTTGTCGACGAATTCCAGAAGAACGCAGTTGGGGCGGCCTTGTTCGGCCCCGGACGGGGTTTCCATGACCATGGCCACTTCCTGACTGTCCAGAAGAACCAGCGTGCCTATGGGGTAAATGCCGATCATGTTGACGAAGACTTTCAGCAACAAGGGGTCCAGCTGAGAGCCGGCTATGCCGAGCATGATGTTTAAGGCCTGTTCGGGACTTATGGGCACGGGTCGGTAAGATCGGCTCGAGGTCAGGGCGTCGTAGTGGTCGGCGATGGCGACTATGCGTCCGTAGAGGGTCAGCGGAGTCGCTCGTTCGAAGCTTGGATACCCGCCCAGATCTATGCCCAAATGATGCTCGTAGGGGGAAACCAGAAGCTTGCTCTTCAAGGCGTGGTCGGAATTGATGCGCAGGATCCTCAGGACGCTGTGCAGGGGATGCTTCTTGACTTCATCATATTCTTCCGGGGTGAATTTCGAGGTCTTGCGGATGAGATCTATGGGAATGTCCACCTTGCCCAGATCGTGGAAGAGGGCGCTGAGGCCCAAAACCATGATCTGAATTTTGCTCAACCCCAGGCGTTTGCCCAGACACATGGACAGGATGGCCACATTGACCGAGTGAGTGCAGGTGTAGTCGTCGTAATCGCGGATGGTCGACAGGCTCAGAAGGAGGTTCTCGTTCTGGAACAAGCCTTCCACCATGTCTTGAACCACTCGGCGAGGCTTGGAGACGTTGACGTTTTCGCCTACGGAGATCTTATCGTTTAAGTTGGTCAGGACGGCCAAGGCTCTGGAATACGACTTTTTGGCCTTCAAAGCCAAGGTTCTTATGCCGGCGTTCCATATTATCGGTTTGGCCTTGCCCGTGCCGTCGGTGGAAAGGACTATGGAGATTTTGAAGTCGCTGTCTTGTATGGGCGAAACCCATTTGCCTTCAAGTCTGGAAGCCAGCCAGTCGCCCGGAGAAGGCATGCTTCGGCTCTGGACGAGGTCTTGAAAGAACTGCACTATGTCCTCGTCCGTGAAATTGTCGGCCTTGCAGAATCGGAAGCCGAAAATTTGTCTGGCTTCGAGGATCTCGGTCAGCTTGGTCACGGCCACGGCCAAGTTTTTGGTGGAGGAAAGGCGCGTTTCGTTGACGTAGATCCGGCCGCGATGGATGCGGATGTTGAGGGAAGGAGTCATCTGCCACAGCAATTGCAGACTGTCGCGGAAGGCCTGGAGATTGTCGATGTAGATCTTGTTGTTCGGCTGGTGGAGTCTAACCACCTGAGGCAGCCTGAGCAAACTGAGGATCAAATCTTCATAAAGCTTGACGGTTTTGACGGCGGCTGTGCTCATGGGACGACCTGGTCTTCTTAATTGGAATTGAGGCTTGAGGCGATTTGTTTGGCTTCCAGATAGGCCTGACGAACGTTTCGGAAAGAGCTGCGGCTGGCCTTGGCCAGAATGTCGGACGCTCCCTGCTCTTGAGGCATGAGCAATAAGGCCAGAGCCGCTCCGAGCTTGTGTTGATCGACCTGGCGGCTGAGGAAAGTCTTGAAGTCTTTTTTCAAAAGAACTTCCTCCAGAAAAGGCAAGGCCGAAGGAGAGGCGCATAGCCCGTAAAGTCTATAGCAGTCCAGAAGCTGACGATCGTCGTCATGACGGTCATTGGAATAAGAGTTTCTCAGATAATTGAACAGGTGTCCCTCGACGGCCGAATTGCGTTTGGAGCTTACGGCCGACCTCACCAGATTTTGAACGGCGGGATCGGGATCCAGAACCATGTGGGCGCAAGAATTTTGAAAGCCCGCCGGATCGTGCTCCAATATGGCTCTGGCGATGGCTTCGCGCACGGCGGGCGACTTGTGTCTGGTCAGGTAGTTGATTAATTGCGCCGGCAAGAGTTTCAGGTTGGGCTGAACGAGCCTGATGAGACTGACCATGCTCCGGTCGTTCAATTTCTTGACCGTGTCGAGAGAACGCTGAGAATTGTGCAGAAGATCGTAGGCCACCAGCTCGATGATGAGGCTCCATAGCTTGTGCTTGGCTATTTTCGGCAAAAAAGAGGCCAGCGTCTGGATGCCAACGGAGGAAAGCTGATACAGAAAATAGCGCAGATCTTCGTAATTGGCGCTGATCGTCTCTTCCGTAGGCCCAGGATCGATCAGCATCAGCAAAATGTCGGTGCTGTCGAAGCGGCGCTGCAGTTCGTTCAGCACCATGGTTTCGAGCTCCTGGCCTTCGGAGCTTCTGTCTTTGACATGCTGATAGAAGCTGTTGAAATACTGCAAATCCACCTTTTTAAGGGAATTTTTCAGTTCATTGGTCAGAAAGGAGATCAGCAGAGGCGTTTCCTTTTGAGTCAAGATGGGCGAGGACAGCAAATTCTTGATGATCTCCATGGTGTCGTAGGAAAAATTGCGTCCTTCGTCCCATTTCAGCAAAGCGGAGATCTGCTTGATTTCCCGACCGGTCAGTCCCCAGTATTTCAGTCTCTCGGTCAGCTCCGGACCGTCGCTGGCGGGCCTGTCTTTCAGCATCTCCAGCGTCAGAGGGTTGACCGGGGGGCGATCGACTTTTTCTTCCGGGGCTCTCTGCTCCATGTCCCTGAAGGCGTCGGCCACAGAATCCATGTCGATGTCCAGCTCCGCGTCGTCTTCATGTTTGCCGTTCTGGCCGTCTTGGCTGGCGTCCGCCGCTTCTCCGCCGATCCCGTCGACTTTTTCGCAGCCGTCGTCCGACTCGGCTTGGTCGTCCATTTGGCCTGAATCGCGGTTTTTGGCCGCTTTGGCCCTGAAGGCGTCGCCGCCGAAAACCGCGTCGGAGCGAGGGCCGGACGAGCCAGGTCGCTCGCCGGCGTTTATTCCCTCCGAGGAGGGCTGAGCCAAATTCGGCGGTCCGTCGCCGGCGAAGGGGCCGAACCCTGTCGGCAGGTCGTCGTCGGAGGAGTCGAAGCTGTTCGAATAGCTCGAATCGTCGCCGCTCGAACTGAAATCGAAACCGCCGGAGGAGTCGTCGACGGTCGCGCCGCCATAGTCCCCGCCGCCTTCGGCAACTTTTCCCTCGCCGATTTGTCCGCCGCCGCCCCCAAAGCCGCTGATTTGCTCTTCGGCTCCCGGGGCCACCCCGCCGTCGCCTATGCCGTCGCCGGTGGAGCTGAAAAATTCGGCCGACTCGGCCAAGGCGAAGAGCGTGGAAATCGGTTTCGAGACCGGGGCGATTCCTTCAGTCGACATGGGAGCCAGGGGGTTGTCGTTCCAGGGAGCGTCGGCGTCGCGAAACTGCTGGATGCCGGCGACGGCCACCTTGAGGGCGGAGATGTCGAATTCCGGCTCCACTTGCTCGTATTCGCTGGCTATGATGTATTTTATGTTGCTTAGGGAGGCTTCCCAGAGACTCGCCACCAGATCGTCGTCTTCGGAGTCCTGATTGCGGAAGCGCAAAAGGATGCTCAAAAAAAGACGCAGCTCTTTTTCGGTCAGGCCCTGCTCGAAGCTTATGTGCTGAATGCCGTCGCGAAACAGCGGCGCGGAAAGAAGCTGATCGTTCGGTCTTTCCTGATAGACGACGATGCCGTCTTCAGTGAGAAGTTCGGTTTGCTTCACTTCCAGAACAAGGGGGCTGGTGTGGCTCAGAAATTCGCTAAGCCAGAGGTGGAGAGAGGAGACTGATTCGATGTTGGTTTTGTTGGTGTCGGGATACAGGGCCATGTTTTTCATGGTGACGACAAGTTGCAACAATCCTGCTTTAATCCTAGAGGCTTGATCGTTGTCTTTGGACCGAACTGGATTATCGTCCTCAATCAAAGATTCATGGTCAGATGCAGGAAATTCCCTGTCCACGGTAATGAGATCCCTAAGTATAATCTATAACGGCAAGAATCGCCCTTGGCGACAGCTAGAAGGCTAATTGCTAAAGGGAAGAGCTTTCCTCGGTTATTGTAACAAATATGAGCAAAAATGCAAGCCGGATAAGCAGTTATTCCCGGACAAACTCGAAAAAAAAGAAAAAGCTCCGCAGTTGAGGCTTGTCAAAAAAATAACTTAGCGGCGATGTTACGCTTTTTTGGTTGATGTCGAAGGATGACGTCTTTTGGAACAACAGGAAGTCATTTCGTGACGACAACTTGGCGGGCGGAAGGGCGGACGTCGACCAGGGTGAGCTCAGGTTATTGGCGCCCAGGTTCTGGGCGCTTAGGATCCTTTGGCGTTCAGGTCGCCTTGGTTCCGGCCATCTCCTGACCGAGCCAGGAAAAAAGAAGGCTAAAAGGCCGCCGGCTCCCCTAAATTTTCGGCCAAGGGCGGAGACTGGCCGGCAGGCGCGAAGACGAAGTCGTTCGACCTGCCCGTTCGGCCTGGCTGTTGGCCGCAGTTTGGCGGCTTTGGCCAGGGTTTTGCGGCTTTGTCGTCTTTGACGTCTTTGACGCGAAAACGAAATTTCGGCCTTGACCGAACCGGAGAATGTTTTTTGGGAGAAAAAAAGCGAATCCTTCGGATTCGTCAATAAATAACTTTGACGTTTTTTGCTTCTTCTCTTGTTCTCGGCGGAGCCAGGCGGGCTTGTCGCAGCTGGCTTGCAGCAGCTGGCTTGTCCAGGCGGGCCTGTCGCCGCCGATCCGTCAACGCGGCCAGATTAAGTTTATTTTCAAGCCTTTATCGCCAATCATGGCGACGGAGAAAGCTTTTATTTGGGGGAGGCTTTTTTGGGGGAGAGTTTTTGAAGTTGTCGCGCGCGGCGAAAAAACGAGCCAAGATGAACCTTTTTTGGCGGCAGGGCCAAAGGATCGTCGGCGGCCATTGGCCTGCCGACGGAAGCGAACTGGCGGATAGAAACTGGCGGATAGGAAGCGGCGAAGGGCAGCCCCCGAAAGGTCAGCCTTCGCCAAAAATAGCTCGCGAAGGGGAGGGCGCCCTCGGCGCCGACTTCGGGCCGAGGAGCCGAAAAGGTCGTCAGGGCGCTTTAGGCGCTCCTCGGTTCAGTCGTCAGGCGGCCATAAACGTCGGGCGAGCCGGCTTGCCTGCGGTCTTCACCCCTTTGGGGACAGGCTTTTCAAAAAAGTCCATAATTGCCATGTCATAAAAGCCCCCGCTCTGGTTTTGGCCTGGACGGAAGCTCGGCCGACCAGACGATCGGCGACGGCTATTTCCTTGGCGACTTCCGTTTCGTCTTTAGCCTCGCCCTCGATTTTTTGAAAGAGCTGCGAGCGCACCGAAAATTCTTCGTCTTCGTCCGTCGAGGCGGCGCTTGACTCTGTCAATTCCGGTCTGGAGACGACGCCGACCAGGTCGGCGTCAAATTGGACGAAGAGGCGTTCGACTTCGGTCTTGATTTGGGCGGGGGACACGACCAAGGCGGCCGCAAGATTCTCTTTCGGCAGGATCTTCAGGAACGGTTCGGCCGCTTGTCCTCCGGTGACGCAATCGATCAAGCCCAGCTTCAGTCCCCGATCTTGGAGCATCTTCACTGAAGTCGAGACCATAGTCTCTCCGTCTCTGCCCACGTAATTGTCCCCGATGAGCGAGATGATCTCTTCGATGGTCGGAGCCCCTATTCTTTCCGTTTCCTCCCTGGTTTTTCCTTCGGCCGTGACGAGGATCCTGGTTTCGTAGGGGCCGGCGAGCAAGCCCAGCGTCGGATTGGACGAGTCTCTGATGATGTGGCCAATAATCTCGTCCACCCGGCTTTCGCCTAAGCCGGCGACTCGCAGAACGGTCGTCAGACGGACTCGCAAGCGAGACGAGTATTTCCTTTCCAAATTCGGGGCCACCCAGCTGCGCATGATGTTTTTCATCTCTTGGGGCACTCCGGGCATGAACACCATCAGGCGCTCGTCGTTTTCGACGGCGAAGGCCGGAGCGGTGCCCCACGGGTTGGGCACCAGCCGACTTCCTCCAGGCAGCCAAGCCTGCCTCAGGTTGTTGTCGGAAAACTTGTAGCCCCGGGTGGTCATGTGCCTGTCTATCTCCTCGGCCAAGAGAGGCTGGAAAACGAGCGAACTGTTCAAGGTTCTGGACACGGCCAGTCTGGTCAGATCGTCTTCGGTCGGTCCCAACCCTCCGGTGACGAGAGTTATTTCACAGCGGGCGAAACAGTCGGCGACGGCTTCCGTCAGTCGGGGCAGATCGTCGCCCACCGAGACGTGTCTGGTCACGGAGACGCCTCTTTCCGACAAGAAAGCCGAGATCCAGGCGCTGTTGGTGTCGACGGTCTGTCCAAGCATCAGCTCGCTGCCGGTGGACAGCACAGCCGCCGTGACGGGGATGCGGTTTGGTTCGGCGTCGCGCGCCTCGGCCTTAGGGGACATGTAGTTTTTCCATTTTTTCGGCAAAGCCGGTTTGAAGAACGGTTCGGCGGAAGTTGTTCTTTTTCGTTCGAAAAGGGCCTCGCCTCAGTCAGGCGGCGGAGGCGTTCCAAGGGTTTTTCAAATTATTTGGCCGAAGAATGGCGACCGAGCCTTTTTGGCCGATAGCCTCCGTAAGCCTGAGGAGCTTATGCAAGGCGGTCTTCAGGTCTGACGGTAGGGGATGGTGACCTTGAAAATCGCGCCGTTGGGCTTGTTGTCTTCCACCCTGATGAACCCGTCATGATCTCTGACGATGACGTCGACGATGGTCAGGCCCAGTCCTTTGCCTTCCCCGGGGAAGGTGGAGACGTCGGACTTGAACAAGCGTTTTCTGACTTCCGGTTTGAGGCCGGGTCCATTGTCGGAAACCGACAGGCTCACTCCGACCGTTTCGTCCAAATCGACGGTCAGATCGACTTTGCCTTGGCCATTGGTGGCCGCCGCCGCGTTGGTCAGAAGGTTGGTCACCACTCGACCCAATTGTTTCGGGTCGAAGATGAACACGCCCGGCCGATTGAGTATCCGCAAACTGAAATGCATGTCCGGATGGGCCGATCTGAACAGGGAGGTGTTTTCTTCGACGACCTTTATGAAATCGGCGGGTTCCGGGTTGATTTCCGGGAGCCTGGCGAACTGCGAAAACTCGTCGACCAGCTGGCGCATGTTTTCCACCTGGCGGACGATGACGGCAAAACATTCCTCAAAAATCTCCCGCTCCTCCGCCGTTTCCGGCAATTGACCAAAGCGTCGCCGCAGTCGTTGAGCGGACAAGGAAATTGGAGTCAAGGGGTTTTTTATCTCGTGGGCGATGCGTTTGGCCACTTCTCGCCAGGCCGCCAGCCGCTGGGCTTTTTCCAATTCGCTTATGTCGTCGAAGGTGATGAGCGAGCCGATGTCTCGACCTTCCTCGTCTCGCAGTTTGGCTCGGGAAACGGAAAGGGACAGAACTTTTTCGCCCACTTCCAAAAACACGTGAGTCCGGTTTTTGGCGGGTCGATCTGGCTGGTCCAGAAGAGGCAAAAGGCTTTCCGGCCTCTCGCTTTCGACCTCCCACGGCTCCTCCAGCTCCAACATGGCCTTGGCCGCCTGGTTGAAGTTGACCGGGCGATTCTCCAGATCCAGGATCATGACTCCTGAGGACACTTGCTTGAGGACAGTCTCCACGAAACGCCGGCGACGGTCTATTTCCGAATAGCTGTCGCGCAGTTCGGCGGTCATCTGATTGAAGGCCAGAACCAGCTGGGCCATCTCTCCGCTCTGGTGGACAGGGGTCAAAACGAAATCCAGCTCGCCTTTGGCCACTCTTTTCGTGCCGTCCACCAGTTCGGTGACCGGGGCGGCCAGCGAGCCGGCCAAATGCGAGCCGATCCAGATGGACAAAAAGACCGCCAACAAGGTCACTCCGGCCAGGGACGTCATCTGAGTCACTCGGAAAGGCCTGGAAATGCCGAAGGCGGCTTGGTATTTTTCCAGGCCGGTTCTCACTTCGCCTATTTTCGCTTCTATATGGCGCTGGCTGACGCTTTCGACGGCCAAAAACCAGAAAGGCCCGTTTTCGGAGGGCACGGCCATGACCTGTCTTTCCGGGAAAGCCGAGGACTGCTCGCTCTCTTGAGCCGGGTAGCCCAAAAGCCGTCCTTCGGCGAAAAGACGGAAATTTTCGGCAAAAAAGGCAGGAGCGATGAGCGGCTCGTCGGGGGCCGCGCCGACTCTGGCCGTCAGCTGACCTTCGCGATCGTACAATTCGACGATCGTCCAGTCATAGCGCAGCCGTCCTTCTTCAAGCAAGGACAACAGCCTGGGTTTGTCCAGCCTGGGCTTGTCCAGCCTGGGCGCCGGCGCCGTTCGGTCGTCGGCGTTCTCCGGCCGCTCGGCGTCTTCGGCTGGATCAAGTTCGGCGGGCGCGGCGGTTTCTTCGGGGGGCGCTCCGTCCGGCGGAGCTTCAGTCTCAGGACTCCTCGGCGGCGCGTCGGGAGCGGCCTGGACGGGACTTGGAGAGTCTTCGAAAAAAGAGTTTTTCATTTCCAGCGAAAACAGCCGAAGGTCGGAGCGGGCCAGGCGTTGCTCCAGCGCCTGGGCGCTTTCGGAGAGGGTCAAGGCGTCGTCCAAGGTGTCCCTGATGCTGGCGCTGAACCAAGTTTCCTGATCTTGCCCGATGAGGAGATAAGAGAAATAGAAGATCAAAATGGTCGGCATGAGCGAGAGGCTGATGAAGGAAACGACCATCTTCGTCTGAAGACTGCCGTAGTTGCGCTGCTCGAAAAAGATGCGGTACAGCCCTCGCAAGATCAGAAACAGGAGCAGGCCCAGAATGAACACCGACATGTTGATGCTGACGAGGGTGATGACTCCCTGGTTGCTCGACAAGCCTGGTCCCAGATTCAACAGCTCCCTTTGGACGGCGATCAGCAAGATCAGCGAGAGAACCGCCAGTATGACGAGTCCTCTTTCATAGGTTTTTTTCCGGGTCTGAAGTTCAGGCGGCAGGGGTTTTTTATCTTCTGGTCCGTACATCTCTCGCCTCGGATAGTCGACTGCAAAGGCTTCAAAAGAGCGACCTTAGAGCCCGATTTTACTCCAAGCGGACGCCGGGGGGCAAACGCGGTCTTCGCCCGGGACGTCCATGGCGGTCTTTAGGCGGGGCTTTTCGGCGTCTTTTGGGGTCTTTTATGGTCTTTTGGGGTCAAGCCGAACGAATCTTTCAGCCAAGAAAATCTGAGGATATTGTCGCCGTCCCGCCTTCGTCCCCTCGCTCTCCAAACGGATTTTTTTGGCCGACGACCTGTCGAGCGGACATTCGGCAAAAAAAAACTTGACAAATCGTCAAGGGTGATTAGTTTTATCCCAGAAGAAAGTCAAATTTGCGTCAAAGGGGGTCACAGTCTTTCCGCTTTTCGTTTTAGACGGACTCTAAGCGTCGCCTTCTTTTTGGAGAACTTGTCCGCGTCTTTAGGTCATGTTTTTTTCGTCCTGAATTTCAGTCGCCTTCGCCGAAAAAAGGGCGGCCATTTTCTCGGCCTGAGGGCCATTGGCCGATGGCCTCCAAGTCGCCAACTGATTGAACTTTTTCCATAAGATGGCTTGGAGCGCTTTTCTTCATAATTGTCATATCTCAAGTTTTTTCCTGTTTTACTGAAATGAGAGCGCGAGCGATGACCGCTTCCGGCAATAGCATCAAAATTCCTCCCCAAAATATAGATTTTCTTTTCAAATATTTGACCGACAGTTACGCTTCGCAGTTTTTCAAAGTTTTGCAAATTTTGCCCGACGGCGCGAAATTTGAGCCAAGACCGTCTGAAATTTCTACAGTGGAGTATGGCGTCGTTTCTCTTGACAGAGTGTTCATGCTGGAAGGGAGAACCATTCTCCATCTCGAGTTCGACAGCTCCGGGATTCCAAGAGATTTGTGCCGCTACATGCGTTACGCCGCCCTTTTGAGTTATAGTTATTTCATGGCGTCCGAATCGGAAATGCCGTATTCGGTCAGGACAGTGGTCATTTATCCAGGCGGAGTGAAACTTCCTCCAAGAGTTTATGCTTCCGAAGGAAGTCTTATCTATGAGATAGAACAAATTTCCGTTGACGAGCATATTGACGGAGATCAAATTTTGTCTGAAATATCTCGAACAGTTCAGGCAAATCCGAAGGTCAAATTAACTGGCGAAGATGTGGTAAAATTTGCCTTGGCTCCTCTGGGCAAGGTCAGAGGGAAAAAGCCTGAATTTGGCCGCCAGGCGGTTCGCTTGGCCAAATCTTTGGCGCCCGCTCCAGACAACGACAAAGCTATTGCGCTCGTCGCTTGCGCGGTTTCAACTTTTCTTGACGCTGGCGAACTCAATTCGCTTATGGGCGGATGAGCGTTTAGGAACGAATTGGCTGATTTTCCGACGGGCTTTAGACTACTTAGGAAGCTCTGGAAAAAAGAGCCTTGGCTATGGAAATTGCCTCGGCTGCGAAAAACGCTGTGGCGGCAGAAAAAACCTTTGGCTGAGGAAAAAGGTGAAATAAGGCCACTGTCCAATAAATGGCTGAAAAAATGAAGTCAAAAATGTTGACGGCGCCGACATTTGCCAGCGGACTGGTTTAAAGGAACCCAAACGTAAATGAAATTTGCCTTAAATCTTGCTTAAAGCTTAAATTTTGCCGACTGCCGCCGAAAATTTTTGAGGAACCTCCGAAAATCTTTCTCTCTTCGGCATAACTGACAATCGGCAAATTTCACTGGTCTTCGGCCTTGAAAGGCTGATCCGCCAAAACGCTCTAAAGACTCGTCATTTTGGCTCGTCGAATCCCTGTTTTGTTCGCCCATTTTCTCTCGACTCGAGGAGCCGGTTCGTCAAAAAGTTGATTTATTGGCGCTGCTCGGGTAAAATTCGCCTCTGTCGGCCGGGATTTGCCGACGGAGGCTGAAAGACGGCGGCTTCAGTTCTTTTGAAGAGATCTGAAACGGCCTTTCGGAAAGTGATTGAGCCTTTCTTTTTGGCTTGTCGTTCTGGCCGCCTCTGACGGCGGGAACGCTCTTCGGATTGGCCTCGCCCGGCCTTGGTTGGCCGCTTGTCGTCCAGCCCGTTTTGGCCCCGCCAAGAACGCTTTTGACTCGTTAATGACGGACGATGCGCCGTTTTAATCATCAGTTTCACTGAGATTGACGAAAATATGCCTCCTTCTTACTTATCTTGGAAAACTCGCCGCGAACTGTCCGAAAGCCCCAAAACTACCCCGGCGCAACTGGCGGCGGCGGGACAGGAACTTCTCGCTTCCGACAGGCTGGCGGAAGCGTCTGATTTTTTGGCCCGAGGCTTGGATCTGGAAGGGTTAGCCGCCATAAAAAATCAAGCCGTGGAAGAAGGCAATTTATTCATCTACGACAGAGTATGTCAGTTGCATAAATCCTATTTCAGCCGCTCTGAGTTGATTAAATTAGCTGATAAGGCCGAATCTTTAGGTCTTTTCGCCTATGCTAAAAGAGCTAAAGAGTTGGTCGAGTCTTCTAAATAACTCCAAACATATTTCGATTGTTATGTATTAACCTTCTAATCCTGGACGTCTCCAGGCCTTTTTCAAAAGCTTGTTTTTCATGAGCAAAAAAGCCGACTATTACGACATTCTCGGCGTCGACCGCAACGCCGATCCGACGACGATCAAAAAAGCCTATCGATCCATGGCTCTCAAATATCATCCCGATCGCAATCCGGGCGACGCCCAGGCTGAAGAATCCTTCAAACAGGCCGCCGAAGCCTACGAGGTCTTGAGCGATCCGGAAAAAAGACAGCTGTACGACAGGTATGGACATGACGGTCTCTCCAACTCGGGCTTTCAAGGGTTTTCCGGTTTTTCGGACATTTTTTCTTCCTTTGGGGACATCTTCGGGGATTTTTTCGGCGGGGCGCGGAACGGCCCCAAAAAAGGCCGGGATTTGGGTCTGGAGCTGGTGGTCGATTACGTCGAGGCCTATACCGGTTCCGAAGCCAAGGTGAAGGTGCCTAGGCAGGAACCCTGTGAAGCTTGCGCCGGGACCGGCTCAAAATCGAAAATTGTACAGCTTTGCCCAAAATGCCAAGGCGAGGGGCAGGTGCTTCAGAACATGGGCTTCATCCGCATGGCCACCACTTGTCCTCAATGCCGAGGCACAGGCGAGTACCCCTCCGATCCGTGTCCTAGTTGCGGCGGCCGGAAAACGATCAACACGCAACGAGAAATAACGGTTCGAATACCGGCCGGCGTGAACACCGGGGCTCGCATGCGCATCAAGGGAGAAGGCGGGACCGGCGAATTGGGCGGCCCTCCAGGCGACTTGTACGTGGATATCGTCGTCAAGCATCATGAAATATTCGGCCGCGAACGCAATCACGTCCTGTACGAAACGAAGATCGACATGGTTCTGGCCAGTTTGGGCGGCGATCTGGAAGTTCCTACGGTGACGGGCGAAAAGCGTCTCGTCAAAGTTCCCGAAGGGGCGCAGAACGGCAAACTTATCCGAATCCCGGGCTTGGGCTTTCCGTCCCTTGGCTCCAGCGGCTCCAGAGGCGATCTGATAGTCGCTCTTTCGGTGACCACTCCTAGGAACTTGACCGAACGCCAAAAAGAGCTGTTGGAAGAGTTCGCCGCCATTGAAGAGGAAAAGAAGAACGAAAGCTCTTTGAAAGGCTGGACTCGCAAGATCTCCGACAAAGTCAAAAAAGCCTTGCACAACTGAGAAAGTCTTGCCCAAATAAGGAAAGTCTTGCCGAACTAAGGAAAGTTTCGCGCGTTCGCGGTTTTTGACCGGACGGTCTTTTTGGCCCTCTTTTTCCTAGCTCGTCTTGACGCGTTTTTTGTTTTCGACGCTTCGGCGGATCAGCAAGGCCGCTCGAACCTCTCCGATTCTCGCGGTCAAGTCCGATTCGCGCGGGCCAGTGAGGCCGCGCGGGCTCGTCAGGACGAGATCTATCTGGGGCGATCCATTCAAGGCGTCCTTGGCCGGCTTTCAGTTTTTCCTTCGGCTGGCCGGGCGAAAGGAATACAGTCGCCAAAATCCTTTTTCGCGCTATATTTTCGCTCTCTATCTAGGGTTTTAATTCGTCGCCGCTTCGTCGCGGCTTTTCTCTTTTTCTATTATTGAAAGCCCCGCTGTTGGCGGGGCATTTCGTCATAGGTGATCAAATGCCCTGGCCCACGGATCGTCCCAG
>JAIRTO010000100.1 GCA_031254895.1 Deltaproteobacteria bacterium | reverse complement strand
GGAGGACGGCTCATTTATGGGGTTTGCTCCGTTCTTCCGGAAGAAGGCGAAGAAGTCGCGCAAAGGTTCGCGGCGGACGAGCCCGCTTTTCGCCTCTGTCCGGCCGACGCCTTTCCCGCCCCTTTGGCCGGACTGTTCGCCGGGCCCGGGTTCCTTCGCCTCTGGCCTCATCGTCATCGAACCGACGGTTTTTTTTACGCGGTTCTGGATCGCTTGACGGATTGAACTTTCGTCAAAAAAAAGGCCGTTTCTCCAAAAGCTCGTTTCTGGAAGACGCGAAAAATCCGACCGTCGTTCGACTTGACAATTAAAGGCTCTTTCGCGTTGCTGACGACTAAAGGCAGGCGGCTCTTTCGTCGGCTCGAAGCCGGCTTGAAGCCGTCGCGGCTGACCGCCGCTTCAGCCAAAAATCTTAAAGCCAAAATGGACGCTCATATAAGGTGAATATGATGAAAAAAGCGCTTTTTTTGCTCCTGGCTCTGGCTTTGATCACTCCGACGGCGGCCCTGAAAGCTCAGGACGACGAGACTTGGATCAACTACAAGATCGTCGACGACGCCAAATCCCCGAACGTCGACATGACCTTCAAATATCCCGGAAAATACCAAGTCGGCGTCAATAGCGATCCTGGAGTGGTTAGAGACTTCAACTACGTGGATGAAGAGCGATCGCTCCTGTCTAACTTGGTCATATCCAATTTTCAGTTGGAAGAAGGCATGTTGGCCCCTTTTTACATAGCTGAACAGAAAAAATGGGACGATCAAGGTCTTTTGGGTTTGTTTCAAACGCTGTCGGAAGACATGAAGGGAATCCAAAAGACCAATTTTTCATATCATAAAAATAATCCGTCATATGATTTATATGTAAGGTTAGATTTTCCGGACAATTCAGGTCTGGTTTTGTACAGCGACATTAAATTCGTCATCTATAAAAATTCCATTCTCAAATTCGAATGCGGCCTCGTCGGACGAAGCCAAGAAGTGGACGCGGCCTTCGCTCGAAGCGACGAAGAAGTCTGTCTGCCTTTTTTCGCCGGACTGAATTTCGAGTGACGAAAGAGGCCTTGGTCGGCTATTTTGGCTCTCTTTGGTCGAAGATTTGACGCTTGATCGACGCTAGGTCTAAGATTGCGCGGCCAAAAAAATCGTCTTTCGTTTTTGAAGTTTTTTTGACGACTCTTTTTCGGGAACGAAGTCCGGGAAAATGAGGCGGGAGCCGAATCGCCGTTTTTTTTCGAGGAAAAGAAAAAATCAGGCTCGTCGGCTATTGACCGAATCAGTTCCCTATGGTATAAATTTCAGTTCAGCCTTTAAGGGCTATCTATGGCCAGTCCGGCTGGCCGGGCGCCCTGCGGGCGGTCAATTCATTCAGGCGGCCGTTCCATTGACGGCGGACAGGTGCTGAAGGCAGTTATGAAAAACAACACATCTTTCATGGCTAAAGAAAATGAAGTCGACAAGAAATGGTATATGATCGATGCGGCCGGCATGGTGGTCGGACGCTTGGCTTCCGAGATCGCCAATCGCTTGAGGGGGAAGACCAAAGCCATTTTCACCCCGCATAACGACGCCGGCGACTTCATCGTGGTGGTCAACGTCGACAAGATTTGTTTCACCGGGCGGAAGCTGGAGCAGAAGGTCTACACCCGGTACAGCGGGCATATTGGCGGCTTGAAGCAGATTAAGGCCAAAGATCTTCTCAGTTCCAAGCCAAGGGAAATCCTGATGCACGCCGTCAGAGGAATGCTGCCCAAAAATACCCTCGGCAGGCGTCAACTTAAAAAGCTAAAAGTCTATGCCGGCGCCGAGCATCCCCATGCCGCTCAGAAGCCCGAGAAGCTCGAGCTGGTCAGGTAGCGAAGCCGGCGAAAGGCCGTTTGTTTCGGCTTTCAGCCAGAATTCAAAGGATCTTTCTGGTCCTGAGCTCTATACAGGAGAGCATCGTAGATGACGACGAATAAGTTTTACGCCACCGGCAAACGCAAGACGGCAGTGGCCAGAGTTTGGATGAGTCCGGGCGCGGGCCAGATCAACATTAACCGGCGTCCCATAGAGGAATATTTCACCCGAGACACCCTCAAGATCGTGGCTGAACAACCTCTGTCGCTGACCAGCACCCAAGGTCAGTTCGATTTCTACATTCTGGCTTCCGGCGGCGGCATCGCCGGTCAAGCCGGGGCTGTCCGTCACGGCATCGCCAAAGTTCTTCAGATTTACGATTCCAATCACCGCGCCGTTTTGAAGAAGGCTGGTCTGCTGACCCGCGACGCCCGAGAGAAAGAGCGCAAGAAATACGGTCAGAAAGGCGCTAGAGCTCGCTACCAGTACTCCAAGCGTTAAGCCCATTTTTTTCCCTGCGGCGCTGGCGACCTCGAAAGTCTGGCCATGCCCGGGTCCGCATCTTCAGCCCCCGCCGGTCAGCTTTTCGGCCTGTGGGGGTTTGTTTTTTGCCGCCCGGCCGGCGGAATCAGTCTGTAAGCTTTGGGCTCGGACAGGTTTCGTCGGTTTGGGGGCAGTTCTCTTTTGGCTCGAATCCGCGTAAAAAGAGCGAAGAGGGACTATTTTTGGCCTCTCTAAAGAGAGGCGTCCGAAACGCGGCCAGGGAGGTTCGCCCATGCGGATAGGCATTATCGGGGCCAGCGGCTACGCCGGCCAGGAACTCCTGAGGCTCCTCGCCTCCAGACCAGGCGACGAGGTGGTCTTCGTCACCTCCAGGCAGGAAGCCGGGCAGAGGCTGACTGAAGTCCTGCCTTTCCTTGCTTCGCTGGCCAACTACGATTCCTTGAAATTTGAGGAGCCCAAAGGTCTGGCCGGACGGGCCGACGCCTACTTTCTGGCCGTTCAGCATGGCGCGGCCATGAGTCTGGTTCCGGAGCTTTTGGTCGGCGAGGCGAAAGTCGTCGATCTTTCCGCCGATTTTCGCTTAAGGGATCCCGAAGAGTACCAAAAATGGTATGCTCCTCACTCCGCTCCGGAGTTTCTCGCCGAAGCGGCGTATGGTCTGCCGGAGCTCCACGCCGAAACGATCAAAAAAGCCAGGCTCACGGCCAATCCGGGCTGCTACCCCACCAGCGTCATTTTGGGTTTGGCCCCGGCCGTCAAGGCAAAGGTCGTCGATTATTCTCAGATAATCGTCGCCGATTCCAAAAGCGGAGTCACCGGCGCCGGTCGGGGGGCCACTTTGTCCAATTCCTTCTGCGAGGTTCAGGACAATTTTTCGTCTTACAAGACGTCGGCTCATCGGCACGCCCCGGAGATGGTTCAAGAGCTGTCCCTCATCGCCTCGGAGAAAATAGATCTGGCCTTCACCCCTCATTTGCTGCCGATTAACAGAGGCATTCTTTCGACCATATATTTCAAAGGCCATAGCGGGGTCGCCTTGGAAGAATTGTGGGGGGCTTACCAGGCCTTTTACGCCCATTCGCCCTTCGTCCGGCTCAGACCTTTAGGCGCGAGTCCGAAGACGGCCGACGCGAGGGGCACAAATTTTTGCGACATCGGCCTGTTTCAGGACAAGATCTCCGGATTGTTCAAGATCGTCTCGGTCATCGACAATCTGTGTCGGGGAGCCGCCGGACAGGCCGTGGTCAACCTTAACCTCATGACCGGGAAGCCGGAAGGCTTCGGTCTGGAGTTCGCTCCCTTCCGCCCGTGAAGACGCGCGTTTTGTTTTTGCGCTTGCGCGGCCAGGTCTCGAAATTGGACTTTGACGGACATGATCGACGAAAAGGCCGAGCCAAAACGACAAAAAGGCCGAACCAAAAAGCCGAACCAAAATAGATGAGCCCCAATGACCGCTGACATATCGCCTTCGGAAATGCGTCGCCTGGTCAGGTTGGCCGTCTGGGCTTCCTTGATGGCCCTTGGAGCCTGGGTGGTCATTCCTGTCGGCGCGGTGCCGGTGACCTTGCAGACGTTTTTCATTTTTCTGGCCGCCTTCGTCGAAGGTCCTCGGGCCTCTTTGGCCGCGACCCTTTATTTGCTGGCCGGTCTCGTCGGCCTGCCCGTCTTCGCCGGCGGTCAGGCCGGGCCTTCTCTTCTGTTCGGGCCGTCGGCCGGCTACGCTCTTTCCTTTCCTCTGGTCGCCGCCTTGGCCGGCTTAGGCCGGGGAGAGGGGAGCTCCGGCGGAACGGCGCGTCTCGCCGGCGCCGCCTTGGCGAGTTTGGCCCTGTTATACTTTTGCGGTTCCGTCGGGCTCGCGGCGAATCACGGCTTGAACTTCAAGGCGGCCTTGGCCGTCAACCTGACTTTCGCGCCTTTTGATTTAATGAAGATTTTGTGCGCCGGGCTCGTCGCTTCCCGCATCGCCAAGAGAAGATCGAAGTCTCAAGGCCTGCGGAAGCCGCGAAAAACCTCCTGATCCGTTCCTGTCTTCCCGCCGGACAGTACGGAAAACCGCCTTTTTTTAGCTTGTTCGATTCCGCCTCCGACATTTTTTCTTTCGAGGGTGACGATTTGTCGTTTATAAAGAATATGGACGATAACAGCGCCTTTTCTTCGTCCGCCGTTTCCTCGTCCGCCGTTTCCTCGTCCGCGTCAGAGTTTGCCGGACTTTCCGTCCAGAATTTGTCCTTCGCCTATCCCGGCCGAGAGACTGTTTTCGAGGCCCTCGGCTTTGAGGTCGCTCCCGGTCGGATCTTAGGTCTGGCCGGCGCCAACGGTTCCGGCAAATCCACTTTGCTGGATCTGTTGGCCGGCATTCTGACGCCTACGGGCGGCGGAATACGTTTGGCCGGACAGGAGGGGACCAAAAGTCTCCGCAGCTTGTCGGCCCTTTTGCCGCAAAACGTCGATCATTGGCTTTTGGGCGAGACGCCGAGAGAGGATCTGGAATTGGCTTTCGGCTTCTACGGTTCGGACAAAAGCGTTCAAGGGGACAGATTGACGGCCGGCGCCGAATACTGGGGGCTAGGCGAGATACTGGACGACCCGGTCGACGCTCTTTCCATCGGCCAGAAAAAAAGACTGGCTTTGGCCTCGGCTTTGGCGGGAGAGCCGACTCTGGTTTTGCTGGACGAGCCTTTCGCCGGTTTGGACTGGCCGGCCTGTCAGGCGCTTCTGAAGGATTTGACCAGACTGCCGCAGTCGGGAGCGGTGGTCGTCATAGCCACTCATGAGCCGGAACTGGTGAAAAAACACGTCGACGACTGGCTCTTGCTGAAGCCCGGCGCGCATCTCTTCGGCCCGCCTGCGCGAACCTTGAGCCGCCTCGCCGAGTTCGGGGCGAGACCTGTGCAATCATCTCCTCATAACGCCGCCGACGATTCCGGCTGGGACGAGCCGGTGGAGACCGACCGTCTAAATTGGGACGATTGAGTTTTTCCTTCGCAGTTTTCTGTTTTTCGCCGTCCCCCAAAAACCTCTGACGATCCCTCTCGTCGCCTTGACGGCGCGAAAAAGCCTCATTTGCCATTTCTAAGTTTTTTTCCGGACTATTATTCGATGCTTGCGGCTGCGATTCTTTTGGCTTTCGTGGCCTCAATTTAGTTCGAAACGCCTTTTTGGCGGATCGGCTTTATCTTCGTCTTTCCGGCCTTCGAAAGGCGGATGGGCGAAACGGGCAAGGAAAAAAGAATCGCGACCAAGCAAGTCGGGCGAGCAAACGAATCGGGAGATATATAGATTTCCTTTAGCTGTTCGAAGCCGTTGAAGGCGACTTCAAAAGAGCGCTTGAGCGTTATCGGAAAACTTTCGGCCTAGACGCAATACTGTTAACTTAAGATTATGTCAGTATAAATGCTTAATTTTATGTTTATTTTTTTCTGTGCCCAGAATAGTTCGCTGGCGCTGAGTTGGTTGACCAATTTGACCAACATTCTAACCTCGCGAAGCGCCGCGGAGGCACGGGAAAATCGAATCCAAGGGGAGCGAAAAAAAGATGTCCAATTTCCCCGTCCGGAAAAGGAGCATGGCAGCAAACCAAAAACAATCAGCCAAAAGGTAAGCATTATCCATCGATGACGCCATTAACAATCAACTCCCCGCTTAAGTTAACAGTATTGGAACAAGCTGAGGAGACCGAACTGGCGACGAGACGGAGGCGAAATGCTCTCGCGGGGTCGAGAGATTTTGGACAGCTTCTTCGCAAAAAGAGCAATTATCGTAAAAAGCGCCGATAGAATTGCCTATTTGGGGACTACCCTAACTGGCCTGAACCCCCTTTGACGACGATGCCGCCTTACCGTTCGATTTCTTTAAAAAGAGCCCTGACGCTCGTCCTCCCGGCGACGGCTACGGCCGTTCTAAAAACGCGATAAGTTCGGTCGGAAGAAAAAAACATGGCCGCATAATTTTTTTCTTCGATTTAGTCCATCGCTTCCTGGAATGGCAAAGAAAATGAACTTTAGGACATGTAAAAAAACATGTTAGAAATTCTCTTTGCTTTTTCGGCGGATCCGACCCCCTGGCGGATTTGTCTTTAAATCAGCGTCAAGCTGCTCTATGGCCAGCCCTTGCCGCCATGCGAAGAGTCGTTGGCCGTTCGCGGAGACTGCTCCGTCGGAGCGACAAAGCGACCAAAAACGGCGATGGCGACATAAGGCGCGAAAAATGGAAGCATTCCATTACGCTCA
>JAIRTO010000054.1 GCA_031254895.1 Deltaproteobacteria bacterium | reverse complement strand
GCGAGAAGGCTTGGGCGGCCCACGGGGCAGCGGCGTCCTTCGAGCCCGCCTTGGGCGCGAAGGACGCCGCTGCGGCCGGATCGGCCTCTTCCCCCAAGAGGAGGATTTCGGCGGGGTCGATGTTTCTGACGGTCGTTTGAAACGCGGTAAAATCGTCGAAGCGGCCGACGATGAAGTCTCCCGTGGAGACGTCGATGGCGGCGACGGCGTATTCGTCTCTGTCGCGGTAGAGAGCGGCCAGGTATTTGGGCAGGGCCGGGGATTGGCCTTCGGCGGAAAGGACGGTGGCGGGGGTGACGATTCGGCTGAGATAACGCTGGGCCAAGCCCGCCCCGGGACCGGGGCTGCCTTTTTGGTCGCAGACGGCCACTTTGTGGCCCTGAGCCACGAGTCTGTTGATGTAGCCCTCCACCGCCGAAAGAGGGACGCCGCAGAGAGGCACCGGCTCTCCGGCCAGTTTTTGGCGGGAGGTGAGAGTCAAATCCAAAAGCGGGGCGGCCAGAAGAGCGTCTTCGAAGAAGAGCTCGTAAAAATCGCCCATTTGAAAGAAAAGAATGCAGTCGGGACAAGACTGCTTGGTCTCGAAATATTGTCTGAGGGCCGGAGTCAAAGTCGTTTTCAGATCCTTGTCGCGGCGATCGCGAGGGGGCCCGGAAGAAGATTTGGACATAGGCGTTTTCGTCAACTGAAAAATTCCAGAAGTTTTTGGTAAGTGGCTTGGATATGTTCGGGGACGACCCGAGTGTCCGCCAGAACGGTCATGTAATTGGTGTCTCCGTTATAGCGCGGGGTTATGTGCAGATGCAGGTGGTCGGCTATGCCGGCCCCGGCGACCAGGCCCTGGTTTATGCCCAGATTGTAGCCGTCCGGCTTCTGGGCCGCGTCCAAAATGGTCGTCGTCTTGGCGGCCAGATTGACGAGGGCCAGGCGCTCGGCCTCGGTGGCCTCGGCCAGAGAGCCGACATGACGTCTGGGAGCGACCATGAGGTGCGCGTTGTTGTAGGGATAGCGGTTCATGATGAGCAGAACGTCCTTGTCCGAATACAGAACCAGCCGCTCCGGCAGGGGCCCGAGATGCTCTTTCGGCAGGCAAAAGACGCAAGCGTCAGATTTTGGCGCGTTGCCCAGAATATAGTCCATGCGCCAAGGCGCCCACAAAACGTCGACCACAAAGCCTCCATCTTGAATGCGAATAAGATTGTCGTTAAGCGGCAATAAAGAGAAACAGGCCAAGTTAGCTTGACTTTGAAATATAACTCATATATGAAAAGTAATCCAGCCAAAAAGTTTTTGCTTTTGGCTGGAGAGACGATAGCGTTGGCGGCGGAGAGTTCGAAACCAAAAACGCCCCTTATGGCCTTTGGCCATAAAAGCCGCCCTTTTGGCCAAAGGCGAGCATGAATTAGGCGAAGCCGGAGCGTCGCCGCGAGGTCGGGGAATCGCCTCTTTGGAATTTTAGCCTCGCCAAAAATCTTCGCGCCTTTGGCGCGTGTGCGGGGCGGGGGGGGGTAGACGGCTCTATTTAGCCGGCTATTTTCTCCGCAGGGTAGACGGCTCAATTTAGTCTTCTATTTTCTTCGCTGGGGCGGCGGAGAAGATTCCAGGTTCGGCCGCAGAACCATTTTTTGGTCGAGCGGCGGCTGACGGACAGCCCGAAGGGCCGTCACGTCGGCGTTTTGATTTCAAAGGCCAAAATAGCCAAGGGCCTTTTGTCCCGTCCGGCGTCAATAACGAGGAGCAGACCATGGAAATCGTCGAAAAAGACACAAGCAGGGAAGGTAAAATCTATTGCCGCGCTTGCGAGAGCGTTTCGTCCCCGGCCTGAAAAAAGCATCTCCAGACAAATAGAGACATAGGCGTCTTCGAGAAGGGCAGAACCGTTTTTCAGCCAAACGCCTACTTTCGAAAAATAGTCCTTAGCTACAAAAACAAAGAGTCGATGGAGCCGAGAGATCTGCGCGTCTTTCACGCCTTTTCGAATAAATACGGTTTAGAAGTCCTGGATCACCTTCTGAATCCGAGGGAAATCAGACCGCCCGCGCCGAGAGCCATATTTTTCGGGCCTCAATTGGTGTTTGGCTCCATCGCGGAAAAATACGGCCTAGCCGACCGCTTGAGAGAAATATTCGGGCCGGAAATCGGAGACGCGCTGTTGGCCCTATCTTGGCGTTTGGCCTCCGATGGAGGCGCTCTCGCCGAAAGCGAAGCCTGGTTCGAACAATTCGAAAGCCCGTTGGGCATGAACGTCTCCAACAAAGACGTCGCCGGCATTCTCGAATCAGTCACAAAGGAAGATATTTCGTTTTTTTACGATGTATGGGCCGGTTCCTTCAAAAAAAAGGCGGGCGCGGTTCTCTACGTTCTGAACTCCAAACCCCGCTTAGGGCGGCCTTCTCTTTCGGCGACTTGGGGTCACGACGCCCACGAAGAATTATTGCCGCCGGATCGTCATATTTTGGTTCGCCTCGAAGGCTCGTCCGCGCCGTTGTTCGCCTGGACGCTGGAGGGAGGGCTTTTGGACGAAAAATCGCTGGAAGGCGTTCTTCAGTTTGCCGAAAAGCTGGGCGTCAAGCCGATCCGTCTTGTGCTGGATCAAGACGTCGCTTCGGACGAGTTCGTCGACTATCTGTTCAGACGGGAATTCCCTTTTGTGCGAAACGTCGAGGTGACGACCAAATGGGCGAAAAAGATCGTCAAAGGCGGTCGCTCCGTTCTGGGCTCGCTGGGAGCCGCGCGCTTCTTCAGGAGAGGGGAATATCACGCCGACAGCGTCTCCTGTCGTTGGACGCGCGCGCTAAGCCCTAGCCCGAAGGGAAGAGCGAACGAAGAATTTTTCGCGGAGCCCGTCAAGAGTCGGCCAACCGCTTCGGCGGCGAAAGACGAAGCGGCGGAGCGGCCTCTTTGCCTCGCGCACGTGGTGTTTTGTCATGAGTTTGGTCTTCGCCGCGAGATTCAGTTCTCCGTGGAGCTGGGAGAAGAGCGCGAACGATTGATGGCCGATCCGGAAGCCGCGCCCAAAAAAGAATTCGAGCGTTTTTTAATCGTGACGGAGGGCTTGCGTCAAAAAGAACGCCATGTCGTGCAAGACCAGCGTCAACTCTCCGCAGAGCCGTTTCATCTCGACGGCTCCTTCTGTTTCCTCACGAACGACGCGTCTTTGGCTTCGCCGTATTCGGCGCTCTCGGAACATCTGACCAGGACCGACCTGGAAAAAGATTTTGAAGATGTGATGAACGATCTGGATTGGGTCGAATTTAGCCTCTACCGGAAAAAACTAAGGGAGGCGAGAGTGTTCTTGCAATTCCTCGCCGAAATTTTTTTGGGGGAAATAAGAGCCGCCTTCGCCGCCGAACCTTTGGGGCAGCCGGAAAGGGAGCTTCGAGAAACGCTGGCGAGAGTGAACGGCCTCTATAAAATTAGGTTCAACGACGACGAAGACGATGAAGACAGGGACTTTTTTCCCGCCTTGACGGAAGCGCAGCGAAAAATCGTTAAGACTTACGTTAAGGGCCATTACAAGACTCGGGGCGTGTACCCGGACAAATGGGACGTAGATTTTTGAAGCCTGAATTTGCGCCTCCGAAAGGCTTGAAAGATGGCGCAGTGAGATCGCCTCTATGACGAAAGCGAGCGGAAGCGGGCGATTTAGTTTTGTTTGGTCGCGGCGAGGCCTGGCAAAGACGCGTAAGATTCTCGCCTACGTCGCTTTTGGCCAAGGCGTTGGCCGCCAAACCTCTTCGGGCTAAAGCTTTTTTGGCGAAGAAATTTTCGGCGGAGGAAAACCAGGATTTAAGCCGCCTTGTTTGCCTTTGAAACGGAAGCGCCGAACTATCGGCGCACTAAAAATGCGGCGAACTAGAAAGGCGGCGAACTAGAAACGCGGCTAGCCAGAAAAGCGCGGAGTCAGAAATGCGCGGAGCCAGAAATGATTGGGCCTCTCTGAACGTTAACCAACAAAAGGCCGCGCTCTGGGACAAAGGTCCTTTGCTTGTCTTGGCTGGTTCCGGCGCCGGGAAAACGCGCGTCTTGACCTATCGCCTGGCCAATATTTTGGCCAATTCGCCTGGAAAACACTTCCGCCTATTGGTTCTTTCGCGCACCAACAAAGGGGCGGCGGAGATGCGCTCTCGAGTCGCCGAACTGGTTCCAGATTTTCCAAATCGGGTGAACATAGCTGCTTTTCATTCATACGCGGCCGAATTCTTGCGGCAATATGGCTCCCATATCGGCGTCAGACCCGATTTTCAAATGTTGTCTGACGACGTCGATAGGGAAAAAATGTTGGCTGAAGTTATCGCCAAAGTCGGCAAAAAGCCGGAATTCGTCATCCCTGACAATTTTCAAGCGTCTTTGTTGCTGCCGTGCCTCACGAATCTTTTCGAATTGTCCATTGCGCCGGAAAAAGCGGCCGATTTTTTGTCGCCCAGTCAACCGGACGCGGCCAGAGAGCTCGCCTTGATCTGCGCCGCCTATCGGGAAGAACTGCAAGCGGCGAATTTTATGGATCATCCTGCTCTAATTTCGGCAGCGTTGTCCTTGGCGGAGAATTGTCCCTTTATACCGAAGCATGTGAGGAGAATTTACACCCATGTTTTAGTGGACGATTTTCAGGAGGTCAAGGCGAGGGAATACGAATTGTTGAAAAAGTTCGTCGCCCCTGACCCGTCCACTTTTTTCGCCGCAGCGGATGACGAACAGATTTTCGGTCAAGGCGACGGAGCTGACCCGAAACGAATTGAACGTCTAAAAACCGATTTTGGCGTCGATATTGTCCAACTGCCCGAAAACTACAGATGTCCTCCGGAAATTCTTTCTCTGGCCAACTCGCTCATAGCCTTCAACCATAACGGCCGCGAGGCGAAGAGACCGCTTGTTTCGGTGAAGTCCGCCAGTCGCGACCTGGACGGAGCGCCGGGCGGAGCGCCCGGCGGAGCCATAATTGCTCGCCAGTTTTCCGACGCGGAAGAGGAAATGGAATGGCTCGCGCATGACCTCGCCGAAAAGAACCTCGAAGAAAGAGAAAGATGCGCCATTCTGGCCAGATCGACTAAGATGCTTGAGAAAATGGGGCAGAAACTATTTTTGGCCCATATCCCCGCCTACTTTCCCGGGCGCAATAAGGATTTCCTGAGCGCTCCGTTTAGAATGCTTTTGGCCATATTGCGTTTGGCTAATCGTCAAAGCGACAAGAAAGCTCTGGCGCAGCTGAACAAAGCCTTTTTTGAGCTGGAAGGCGCGGACGTTTCTCCGTCGGAAATAACGTTTCGGGCCTCAGCCGGCGGACTGGACTGGACTGGCTGCGAGCTTGGTTGGCGGCGGTCAAAGATCTGACTGATTTGGCGCCGGAGACTCGCCGACTTCTAGAGAGCGACTTTAACCCGCTTATTAATTCTCTAAGTTATGACGGGTTTTCCAAGGCCCTGCTGGAATGGGCCAGAAAGCGACAGAACTCAGGGGCGCAAGCCGAGGCGGCCTTCGACGAATTTGCGGCAGAGACGAAAGCTTGGAACCGCCTCTTGTCCGAAATTGGCCGGAAATATGCCGGCGAGGCCGTGACTTTGCGTCAATTTTTGCGCGAACTCGATCTGGCTCCCCAAACGCCCCCCCGAGAGAAAG
>JAIRTO010000029.1 GCA_031254895.1 Deltaproteobacteria bacterium | reverse complement strand
GTCTTTGGGAAAAAGCTTTTCGCGCTTTTTTCGTCAAAGCCAAAAGATTTTTGTTCGATAAAGTCGAACTTTCATCGCGAATGAAAATAATAATCTTGCTCGTCACCTAGGCAATTTCGCGGCGGAACGAGGTGAGCCGCAAAACGACGCCCAAGCATGACTTCAAAACGAAATTAAAGGTCAAAGACGCCGCCTAAGGCGGCTTTTAGGGCGATCAATTTGGCCAATCCAGCTTTCATGGAGTTTTCATGACTGCCATTTGGCGAAAAATATGAAGCGATATGGCCATTTCGTCTAAATTGCCGCCGTTTGGAGCGGCTTGGCGTTAGAGCCAGGCCAGACGCAAAAATATGTTGCTCGAAACCGAATTTACGCCTAATTACAGCTATTTTTCCAGGTTTATGACCGCTTTTTCATTTTATTTCGCGGCCAAATATCCAGCTATTGCTTTTCTGTTCAGGATATTTATCCCTTTATCAATATTAAGCGTTACCTGAATGGGGAGTCAGAGCCGGATTTGCTTCTTCATTCAGAGCTAAATTATGGCTATTCTAAGAAAAATTACGCGCTATTTTCACTTACTTGTATTGTAGTTTAGAATTTTTATCTGAATAGGTCGATATTTTAGAAGTCAGGAAAACAAAATTTGACAACTTTATATAATTAATATACAATGCTTCATTATATTGAATCTGATGTTCTAGGTAAGGTTCAACCTTCATCCAGTAGCGTTTCTTCTTGCTTGAAAATAATTATCGGCAAAGTCGATAAGGGGGTTTTCTTGGTCATGAAAAAGAATGCTTTTTGGCTGTGCTGCCTGACGGCGGTTCTGAGCCTGATGTTCTTCCCGGCCGGCCAGGTTCTGGCTCAAGGCGCCAGCACCGAAAGTTTTCAGTTCAATGAGCTGGATTTCGATCGCCAAGGGACCGGTCTGGGGCCAGGGGCTAGTCAATTCGGAACTGCCAGTCCGCCGCCTCCGCAGGACAACGACGGCTTAACCGGACTCTTTTCGGATCAGCCGGCTCCGCCGGCTGAAACCGGCGCCAGCATCCTGAACTTGCCGGGCGAGCCTAGTCCGGTTTCCGTGCCGGCGGCTCAAGGAGAGGCCAAGATAGAGCTGGCGTCTCCGGCCCCCGCCCCGGCGGCGGCGGCTCGTCGGCCGGCGGCCAGAGCGTCCGGCCGATCGACGAAACAATCCCCGAGGTTCGCCAACGTGCAGCAGAAGCGCTTCTATTACGCTTCCGAGGCTTGGCGGAACCATCCTGAGGTCTCTCCGGTCGACTGCAATTCCTATCTGGCCAACCGCCCCCTTTACCACGTCAAATGCCTTGGGGCCGTGGCCAAGAGGAATCTGTAAACTTATATAGCCAAAAACGACTGGACTTTCTCCGCCAGGGGGCCGGGCGTCGCTCCGCTTCGTTGGCGGCCTGTCGGGGGAAACGGATTCTTAACGCCCCGGCGGCCGGAAAAAGGGCCGCCGGCCCAGTTGAGACTGGTCAGGCGCGTCGTTCGACGTCGGAACCTCGCTCGATGTCTGACCGCGTTTGACGTCAGGATGTCGACGGAACGCCGAAATGGAAGCGAAAAGGAGTTCAGGCGGCTCGAATATGACGGAGCCGGCCAAAGAATTTTCCTAAAATCGCCTTTTTGGGGCTCGGAGTTTCCCTCCGGGCCCTTTTTTTCGTCCTTTTTTGGTTCCTGACTGCGGGCCTGACAATTCGAGCTGAATGGGGTACTATTGGGCGTGAACGCGCCCGACGGCCGGGGGCGTTATTTTCGAAAACGTTCGCCCGGAAGAACTTTTTTATGGAGATTTGTGAACAATAAGGATCTAACCGACAGAGCCGCAAAGGCCATGCGCGGGCTCTTGCAGGAAAAGGGCTACGTCGCCCCGGTGGACGTGCTCCTGACTATGGGCCTTTTGACTAAGGAAGATTACGAAAAATGGCGTCTGGGCCAGGTCGCCTTTTTGGAAAAAGTCTGCGGCGCGAACTTGAGCAAGCTCTCGACAATCATGTCTTGTTTGCGAAAGTTCGCTCGAACCAACAGTCTGAAGGAGTCTTTCACCTTCTACGGGCGCTGGGGACGCGGCCCCAAGATCAAGCTTATTTTTTCCAAAAGCCGGGACTCCCGAATTGAGCTCCATTACGCCACCCATTTCGTGAAAAGAGATCTGAAAAAGGAGGCCCCTCGGAAGTTGGCGGCGGGAAAAGCGGCTGCCGACCGAAAAGAGCCGGCAAAGGACGGCCAAGAGAGCGCGGCTGTCGACCTTGCTGACGAGATGGCTTTCGGGGCGCCTGACGGTCTTGCTGACGAGTTGCCTTTCGGCCAGACCGACAGGAAGGTTTGACGCCGATCGGACGCCGTCCGGACGCTGTCCGGAAATGTCCCTTTTGGCCCGACTTGGGCCTCGTTTTGACCAAAAAATTTTTTCGTCTCCAAAAAGGCTGCGGCCGACTGGGAGACGGACGAAAAAAAGCCGGGATCGTCCCGGATTAATTATTTGAGGATAAAAATATGAACGCCGTTTTGCCTCATTGGGATCTGAGTCA
>JAIRTO010000007.1 GCA_031254895.1 Deltaproteobacteria bacterium | reverse complement strand
AATTGCTGTTGCGTCATGTCGTCTCGGCGCCTAAATCCTAGTAAGACAATTCCCGGATGGTTCCCTGGAAAAATGTCTTTAAACAAAACGACTTTCTCGCCAAATTTATTGAAACGCGTCTCTTTTGGTTTCATAGGCGTCGATTCAGCCGTTTTTGCGCCAGGCGGCAATGATGCCGCTCTTCATTCTTCGGGGTTCCTTTAAGTCGGCCGAAATTTCTAAATTTGGGTTGTTCCGGCCCTCTTTGTTCCAGAGCATCGTGCAGGGCGGCAAGGTTGGCCAAATACAATTCGGTTCATCTGGCAATTTCACTATCTGCTTTTCATCTTTTTTAAGCGACGCGACACAGGCAGTAAAATGACATTTGAATCATATGCTGATTTTATCATATTTTTCTAATTTTGTTGTCATGGCGTTACACCAAAAGCAATCAGCCGAGGTACGCATTATCCATCGATGATGCCAGTAACAATCAACTCCCCGCTTAAGTTAACAGTATTCCGCACTTTTACCCGCGTTTTAATCCGCACTTTATTCCGCAGTTTATTCCGCAGTTTATTCCACGTTTTATTCCACCATTGGGACAATGGTTTTCGGTTTGATTTGCGGAATCATTCACGTTGGAGTTGTGGAAAGCGATCAAGGCGGAACATGCCGGGCGGTCTACACTGCGGATTCAAAGAGGCGGTCTATGTGCTTCACTGCTTCCAGAAAAAGTCAAAAACCGGCATCGCCGCCCCGAAACCGGAAATCGACCTGATAAAAATGCGGCTAAAACAGGCAGAGGCCCACGCCAAGGAGGCCAACCATGAGCGAGATCGAAAAAAGCGCCGGCAATGTATATGAAGATTTAGGGCGCGAAGACTCCAGCGAGATGCTGGTCAAGGCCTAACTGGCCATAACTATCGAGGAACTGATAGACTCTAAAGGCCTGACCCGGATGCAAGCCGCCGAAACCATCGACCTGCCGCAACCCAAGCTCTCTCGCCTTTTAAACGGTCAGTTCCGCGGCGTCAGCGTCTCCAAAATGCTGGAGGCCATTAATCGTCTTGGCCGGGATGTTAAATTGTTATTGGGTCGGATAAATTTATGGCTGAGCCTGGAGGACAGGGACGAGTTGAGGTCATTTGACGTTGAAAGCAAACAAAATATCAGCCTGCGCTTGCAGCGCCAGAATCAGCGTTGATTGTCTTGTTTGCGTCTTCGCGCGCCGAAAGCCGCTTAGGCTCGCCTTGCGGGTGAAGGCGCGCGAAGACGCAAAGGCGACAATGGCTTAGGACTTGACGGCTCTAAGCCCATGACTTAACTGGCAGCTGGGTCAGGATTCGATGCCTTAGGGCCTTCGGGCTATGGACCCGACGCGACCGGAGGCTTATTGACCGGGCCAAGGCTGGAAGTCGTTTTCCGTCGCCAAGGCCGATTCCGGAGCCATGGCCGAATAGTCTTCGCTGACGACGTCGGTGAAGCCATCTTCGAAATCCCGGCGCATGAAGTCCTCTTCAGGGGCCGCTTCCAGAACGGTCTCCGAAATTCCCGTGCCTACCGTGCCTTCCTTATAACATATCCCGAAAGCTCCTCCGGGGGTCATGACCGCGTCGGACGGCACTTTAAAGTCGACGATAGGCTTGTCCTTCAGAACATCCTGCATGTAATAAAGAAAAATAGGTCCGGAAGCCCGACCGCCGACTTCGCCGACGGCTCTCGGTTTCAGCTCGTCCGTTCCCATCCACACGGCCGTGACGTATTCGGGAGTGAAGCCCACGAACCAAGCGTCGGAATAATCATTGGTCGTGCCGGTCTTGCCGCCGACAGGTCTCTGCAGAGGCCGCACGGAGGAGCCGGTGCCCTGAGCGACCACGCCTCGGAGCATGGAAGTCAGCACGCAGGCTGTTCCGGAGCTGATGGCCTGGTGAAAGATGGGCTCGTAGCTGACGATCGTCCTGCCGTTGCGGTCCTCTATCCTGTTGATGTAGCGAGGATCGACCCTTTGTCCCTGATTGGGGAAGGACGAGTAGGCCGTCAGCATCTCCGGCATAGTCACCCCATGAGCTCCCAAGGCCACCGGCGGGCTGTGGGGCAGAGTCGTGGTGATGCCCATGTTTCTGGCCGTTTCGTCCAAGGCCTCAAAGCCTATCCGTTCCAGAACTTTTATGGAGACCAGGTTTCTGGAGGCGACCAAAGCGCTGTACAGGGTCATGGGGCCCAGGAATTTATGGTCGGAATTGAGCGGTTTCCAGCGTCTTCTCGTGCCGGGGTCGTCTATGACCACAGGACCGTCCACCATGATGGAACCAGGGGTGAAGCCGTTGTCAATGGCCGCCGTATAGACGATGGGCTTGAAGGAAGAGCCTGGCTGTCGCTGGCTCTGGGTGGCCCGGTTGAACTGGCTTTCGCCGAAATCTCGTCCGCCGACCATGGCCCTCACTCCGCCGTCGGCCAGATCCATGCTCAACAAGGCGGCCTGAACGTCGGTGCGCTGTTCCAGGATGAAAGACAGGCCCGTCTGATCCAAGCCGGTCGCGATGGAGGCCAGAGCCGCCCGGCGATCGAGACCGCCTTCAGTCTCCGGGGCGGCTGCGGGCTCTTCGATTCTGACCAGGATTATGTCTCCGACGGAAAGCTGCTTGTTCAAAGCTCCTTTCGGCAGAATCCATTCCAGATTCTTTTTGGAGATGACCCCTTCATATTCTCCGACCGCAACCTTGAGGCTCTGATTCTCGCCCAATTCCAGTATGACCGCTTCATAAAGCCGCTCCGGCTGGAGAGTTCCTCTTCTCAGCTTGGCTTCGGCGGCGGAGCGGAAAGCGTTAATCGCCGCCTCGCCCTCCAGGCGGCCTATGGGGCCTTTGAAGCCTCTGCGCCGGGCGTATTCCCGCAGCCCCCTGGCCACGGCCACGTCGGCGGCCCTTTGGGCCCGCAAATCCAGAGTCGTATAGACCTTCCAGCCGTCGTTGTACAAGCTCTCTTCCCCGATCTGCTCGGCCAGAACGCGTCGGACATGCTCGGTGAAGTACGGGGCCACGGTGGTGTTGGGGTTGGGTTTGGCGCCGACGACGTTCAATATTTCGGCGGCGGCTTCATCCGCTTCTTCCCGCGTGATGTAGCCTACTTCCACCATGCGGGAGAGGGCGTGCATCTGCCTCTCTCTGGCCGCCTCAGGCCTGGTTATGGGGTTTTTGCCCTCCGGCAGCTGAGTCATGCCGGCGATCATGGCCGATTCGGCCAAGGAGAGCTGTTCGACGTGCTTGTCGAAATATGTCTGGGCGGCGGATTCGACGCCGTAGGCTCCGTGTCCCAAATAGATTTGATTCAAATAGAGCTCGAAGATCTGATCTTTCGTCAAGACCGACTCGACCCGGAAAGACAGGATGATTTCCTTTATTTTTCGTTCGAGCTTGCGTTCGGGGGACAGCAGGATGGCTCTGGTCAGCTGCTGGGTTATGGTCGAGGCTCCTTGTATGGAGTCTTCGACAATGGTCTTGTAGGCGGCCCTGACGATGGCGATGGGGTTAATGCCGCCGTGTCGGTAGAAGTTGGCGTCTTCCGTGGCCAGATAAGCTTGCTTCAGATGTTCCGGCATGGCGGAAAGGGGTCTAATGACGCGTCTTTCATGGCTGTATTCGCCGATGACCTCGCCGTCCAGGCTATAGAAGTAGGTCACGGTTTTGGGCTTGTAATTTTTCAAGACCTCCACGCTGGGCAAATCCTGAGAAAAGAAGGCGTAGCATAAAAACAGCGCCGCCAGCCCGGCTATGACCAGTCCCAGTCCAGCCCAGAAAAGACTGAAGCAGAACCGGAAAAACAGAGAACGCGTCGGTTTGGCTTTCTTCGCCGGCGGCAGACGAGAGTCGTTTTCTTCGCCGTCGTCCTCCTGATCCTGCTCGTCTCCAGATCTCTTCAGACGCCGGGTTTTTCCTTTCAGGCGGTCGGAGCCGTTTTCGGCTTTCTGCCGCTTAGGCTCGCGGAGCGATTCCGGCTCCTGATCCAGCCCCAGATCCGCGTCGACGGCCGAGATGCTCTCGAAATCATCCTCGTCTAGAAAGCGGGCCGCCTCTCTTTCGTCGCTCCTGGCCGTCCGGCCGGCGTTTTCCGTCGCGCGAAGAGGCTCTGACAAGAAGTCGTCCGGCAAATCGTCCTCGTCATAGTCGTCGTCGACGTCTTGACGGGGTCGCCGGCCTGCCGGCGCGGTCTCGGGCCGGACTGGAGACGACGCGGTCTCAAGATCGTCGTCGACGTCGGACAGCTCGTCGAGATTCAGTCCTTCGGCTTGGTTTTCTAGTTCCGATATGACGTTCTTGTCCAAGTGAGGCTTAATGCTTGGATCATAGGGATTGTTTTCGCTCAAAAAAATTCTCCTGCCCTCGGAGCGCGAGGGACTCTGTTTCGCTCATCGGCTTGGCGCCAGGGACCCGCTCCGGTCTCGGCCGCAGCGGGTCGGCCGCTGGAAAAAGGCGGGCCGGTCTGAAGGGTCCGAAAAGCGGCTACAAAACTATTATATTGATTTGCGGCTGAGATGGAATAGAAAAATGTGGAAATTTGGCGGTTTTTTTATGGCTTTTCAGTAGTGATTGACTGAAGCATATAATCGAAGTCAATGCAATAAGAACAAATGATTTTAATTATCGCTTTATGGACATGAAGACAACGAAAGGCCGCGTCGCCGCCGTGATTGGCCCCAAAACGCCGGAGTTGGAGGGTGGACGGAGCGCCGGCCGCGAGATGAAGTCGTTTTTGGAAAAAGATTCTGTTTTCAAGGCGCTTTGGTTTCTTGGCCAGCCTGAAGAGTCAATCAAAAATTATAATGGTTCCCGGATTCTGGACAGCAGATGATGTGATAATATACCCCCTGCAGCGCCGCTAAATATTGCGGTTGGATTTTTTTTCCGACCATAATGGTTTGCCGGTATGGATTGGAACGATTTGGATTGGTTCAATAAATATGTCCGCGAATCGATGCGCGACACGTTTGCCTATTGGCTGGCGGGCTGCGAAGCGACCGACGATGCGGCGCAGAATTCAAAACTGCATTTCGACGCTTGCATCGACTGGAAAGAAGCGACGGAGGACATCATTTGGCAGCTTTCAAAAGCGATCCGAAACCTGGGTTATGCGGCAGGGCTTGGAGAAACGGCGTTTGACGGAGATGAGTTTACAGATAAAGCCTTGTCTAAAATCAGCGATTATCCGGCGGGCAAGGGCCGCTTTTTGCTGCAGCTCGATACGGACAGCGATTGTCGCCATTTTTTTATTGTTCAAGAGAAAGACTATGCCAGGCTTATGCAGTTTGCCGCTGGAGCCGGCTTTAAGTTCATCCGCGAATTCGCGTAAACGAAAGGGGGGCCTATGGCCGTTTACCATTGCCCGGACTGCGGGCGGGAAATCTATTTTAAGGGCGTATGCTACTATTGCCGCATGAAAGCGGCGCAGGAGCGCTACCGGACCATGTCCGGGGAAGAGGTCGCCCGAACCGTCCGGGAAATCATTGACGGGATCGAAACGATCCAAGAATGGGACAAGGCGTATAAGGACTTTCGCGGTCTGCTCTCCTGCCGGGACATCGACACGGAAGCCATCGCGGAGGCGGCCTTCGCCAAGAAAATCTATTACCCGCCCACCCTGTACCGCGACGCCTCGGCATCGGTTCGCGACGCCATGATCCGTCTGTTGGAACAGCCGGATTGCGGGGATGCCGGGCATTTGCTCATGTGTCTCGCGCGCATTGGGGACGGGACAGCAGTGGAGGCAATAAAGAAATTTGAGGCTGACCCGCTCCCGTGGCGGGAAAAGCTCTATTGGAGTCCGTCCCAATATCTGATGTGCGGCGATCTGTGCCTGGACGGCGACGGGAAGACCGTCAGGCTGGCGTATGAGCAATGCTACGCCCTGCTGCCCGGCGCGGAACAAGATGCGGACGGGGCCGTGACGGTCGCAAGCCCGCGTGACGACGTCTGCCCGCAGTGCGGCTGCAAATTAGTCGATATCCTGACCTTGGACGGGCGGGACGAGAGGCTGTCCTTCCTCGGTCTTGAAGGCAGGCTACGGATTCCGATCTGCCCGAACTGCGCCACTCTATGTGAAAAATCAGTGGTGCGCTACACCCCGGACGGCGACAGTTCCGCAGAATTGATCGAGGCCTTCGTGGATGAAAACTATATCGGCGAGGCGCAATACGCGGAGTTGACCAACACGTCCCTCGTCTTGGCAGGAGAAGCCTCTCCGCCTTATTTCCAATTCTGTCCGGAGGACGTTTTCACCATAGGCGGCCGCCCGGAATGGGTGCAGGATCCGCAGTACGAGGACTGCCCGGACTGCGGCCGGAAGATGAAGCTGCTCGCGCAGATGTCATGGAACACGGTCATGGATTACACGGAAGGATCCTTGTTCATGCAGATCTGCACGGACTGCCGCGTCGTCGTGTTGGTGCATCAGCAGACGTGATAAGCATATAAATTTTATAATTTTACGCGCAATGTATTGACATCGCGCATAAAATATATCAGCATATTCTTGTCGGTCTATTGAGCGACCGAAAAGGGGCTATGTGTTATGGCTGAAACAACGAACCTGAATATACGGATCGATAAAGACTTAAAAGAGCAAGCCGAGATTTTTTTCAGAGAATTGGGCTTGAATATGTCTTCGGCGTTCAATATTTTCGTGCGCCAGTCCCTGCGACAAGGGAAAATCCCTTTTGAGCTTTCCCTTGCGGTTGATCCGTTTTATAGCGCGGAGAATATGGCGGTTTTGCGCCGATCCATTCAAGAAGCGAACGAAGGCAAATTTGTCACGAAAACGCTTGATGAATTAAGGGCCATGGAAGAATGAGAATCAACTTTACGGAGATTGGTTGGAGAGATTGCGTTTATTGGGTAGAACAGGATAAAAAGACCTTAAAACGGATCAATAAGCTGATTGCCGACATTGAGCGTAACGGATATGACGGCATCGGCAAGCCCGAACCGTTGCGCGGCGATTTGTTTGGGTGGCAGTCACGCCGTATTGACGAAAAAAACCGATTGGTCTATCGGCTTATAGGTGATGATTCCGTTGAAATTTCCCAATGCGGATGTCATTACGTACGCTCCGGCAGTACGACGTAGGAACTCGGCGGAAATGAGCTTACAAATTTTGTGCTTAAAAAATACGGTAAGACTTGGGATAGTATCACTGAACCGCAGGTAAGCGTGTCTCAACTTGATACAACCGCGTTCAGAAAGTTCCGTGAAAAGGCTCTTGCCGTTGAAAGATTGAAAAAAGTTGATTTAGAAATCAGTGATGGTGCGCTTCTCGATAGTCTTATGTTGATCGAAGGCGGCAATTTAACTCGTGCCGCTATTTTACTTTTCCATGACAATCCAGAGCGTTATGTATTCGGAGCGTTTGTTAAGGTCGGGTATTTTGATAATGATGCGGATTTACGGTATCAAGATGAAGTTCACGGTCCGCTTATAACTATGGCTGACAGAGTGGTGGAAATCATTTATCAGAAATACTTCAAAGGGATTATAAGTTACGAGGGATTGCAGCGGATTGAGGACTTCCCCGTACCGAGGCCGGCAATGCGCGAGGCCGTGTTGAACGCGATAGCACATCGCGACTACACTACAGGTATTCCGATACAAATTAAAATATTTAAGGATAGAGTTATCATCTATAACGACGGCAGACTGCCGGAGAACTGGACAATCAGTGATTTGCCGTCCACACATAGGTCACGTCCACATAATCCCAAGATTGCGAACACATTCTTTCGTTCAGGTATGATTGAAACTTGGGGACGCGGCATTGAGCGCATAACAACAACCTGTAAAGACGCCGGCAAGCGTGAACCTCTGTTTGAGGCATCTTCTTCCGAAATCAAGGTCACATTTTTCACCGATGCCAACATCGGAGATAGCATCGGAGAAAACATCGGAGATAGCATCGGAGATAGCATCGGAGATAGCATCGGAGAAAACATTGGAGAAAACATTGGAGATAGCATCGGAGGTAGCATCGGAGTAAATGAAACTGCTCAGAAAATTATAGAACTCATGCGAAAAACGCCAACAATAAGCGCGAAAGCCATCGCCGGCGAAATCGGCATAGCAAGACGAAATGTGGAAACGCATATAGGTATCTTGAAAAAAGCGGGACTTGTGGAGCGTATTGGCGCAGCTAAAGGTGGGCATTGGGTCGTGAGGTTGCCAAAATAACATTTTAAGGAACACAAGGGGGACGGTTCTTTTTGTGTCGCGATGCGTTGAAAAATAAAAATGATTATTTAACAAGATAGAGACGGAAAGCGTGTCGCTCAGGCGGATCACTCGGCTGACGGGGATATCTGCGGGAGTTATCCGACGGCGGCGACACAAAAAGAACCGTCCCTCTTGTGCTCGGAAACGGCATCCGCAATGTGTGCGATCCGAACGGCAACCTCATAAAGACGGTGTCAGCGACGGACTCGGAGACCGTAAGCTACTATGACAACATGGGCAGACTCGCGAAAACGATCGACGCCGAGGGCAACGAAACAACTTGCGAATACGACACGCTCGGCAGACCCGTGGAAAACCGTTTATGCGGACGGCGCGCATTCGACGAACGAATACAGCGCGAACGGACTGCTCGCCTCCTTGACCGCCCCGGACGGCGGCGTGACCGGTTACGCATACGACGGGAACGGCCGGATTCTCACGATAGCGGGCGCGCTCGACGGCGTGACCTCTTACGTATACGATGCTCTCGGCAATGTGACGTCGATAACGGACGCGCTCGGCGGCGTCATAGCCTATGCCCGCGACGAGAAAGGCAACACGCAAACCGTGACCGACGCCCTCGGCAACACGACGACTTGCGCCTACGACGCGCTGAACAGGGTGATCTCCGTGACGGACGCGCTCGGCGGCAAGACGGACATCGGCTATGACGAAAACGGGAACGTGACGAAGCTCACAAACGCCGACGGCGGCGAGATAAGCTACGTTTACGACCCGCTCGACAGGCTCGCGGGATACGCCGATGCGGAGGGTTGCACCTTTTCCTTCGCCTACGACGCGAACGGCAACATGCTCGCGACGATGGACGGCAGGGGCAACGCCGCCCATAAGACATATGACGCGCTGGACAGAGCGACAAGCTCTACGGACGAAGCGGGAAACACGAGATTCGTCACGCGCGACGGCGACGGACGTGTCGTGAAAACGGCGAACGCCGAGGGCGCCGAGACTCGTTGCGACTATGACAAAAATGGCAATATCGTGGGCGTGACCGACGCTTACGGCAGTCGAACCGTCATAACCTATGATTCTATGAACCGCGTCTCGACGATCACAGACGCAATGGGCGCCGTGACCTCTTGCTCATGCACGGAAACGGGAGAGGTAAAGACCGTGACCGACGCATACGGCGGAGTCAAGACCTGCGAGCGCGACCTGAACGGCAATATGCTGAAGGAGACGGACGAGCTCGGCAATTCGACGATAAGCGCCTACGACAAGCTGAACAGAGCAAAGACCGTCAAAAACCCGCTCGGTTTCACGGACAGGCTGCATTGCGACGCGAACGGCTGGCTTACGGGCGTCATGGACAGGAACGGCTTTATGACCCGCTACACATGCGACGCCAACGGCAATGTCAGCGAAACAAAAGACGCGCTCGGAAACAAAGCCTTCTTCGAGCACGACGCGATGAACAGACTTTCGAAGGCAAAACTGAACAGGGTTGACGTTCAGGACTTCGCGAACACCTTTGAGATTACGCTCTGCGAATACGACAAGCGTGGCCTCGTCACGAAGAAGATCGGCACGATGGGCCTTGAAACGCTCTACGTCTACGACGAAAACGGCAACCTCGCCCAAAAGACCGACGCGGACGGCTACATCACCGTGTACGGCTACGAAGAAAGGAATTTGGCGGCCGCAATCAACTACTCGGACGGCAGAGGCGTACTGTTCGGCTGCAAAGCGGACGGCGAACTCGCGTCCATGGACGATTGGAACGGAACGACCTCGTTCGAGCTCGACCTGCTCGGACAAATCATCGCCGTCAACGACCGCGGATGATCGTGAAAAAGTCAGAAAGGGTTGTCTGGCTCCGTAAATGCGGTCTTCATTTGACTCGCGTTAGTTTTTCAAACTAAATGGCCGCCTGCCGCCAGGCGAGCGCTTATGGAGGCGGCTTAGGGACTCAGATGAAAGACCGGCGGTCGGAGGCCCGCTGTCTGATCCACTCAAGCCGCCCGGCCGCCGCTTGACCCGGCTTCGCATCTTTGATGTCCGCGTAAATCTCTCTGACCCGGGAGGGATTCCCGGCGTTCAGCAAATCAACACAATAGCTGTGGGCGGCATTGACGATTCTGTCAGCGATTTCGGCGTCTCCCG
>JAIRTO010000279.1 GCA_031254895.1 Deltaproteobacteria bacterium | reverse complement strand
TGACCGAAATTTTCTTAGGGCGCGAAGCCAGGCAGAACAGCCCTGCCTGGAGCGCGAAACCGGCGGGACGATCCCGGCGGCCAAAGACGACGAAATAGCTCTTGACGACGAACAAATTTTTTGGCGAGGAAGCTGAAACAAAACATGGAACGTTCTTCCGACAATCGGCCTGACGACTCTAATATGGAACAAAACGCCGCAATGGACGACTCCGGCTTGGGAGATTTCGAAGCCGGCAGCCAGGTCTTGCAAGCTCGGATAAAAAAGGCCTTGGAGATGAAAGCCGCCGGTCGGCCCATATATCCCAATTCCTTCTTCCCGGCCGATAAAGTCAGCGAAATAAGAGCCGCCTTCGGCGACAAAACCGCCGAAGAGCTGGAGTCGACCGGGCGGGAGTTCAAGATCGCCGGCCGTCTGATGGCCAGACGGGATTACGGCAAATCAGTCTTTTTCGATCTCAAGGACAGCTCCGGGAAAATTCACATTTACGCCCGTCTGGACAGACTGGGTCAAGAAAAATACGATTGGGCCAGAGACTTCGACATCGGCGACATCATCGGTCTCGTCGGAACCCTGTTTAAGACCAGAACCGGGGAGCTGACCATTTTGGTCAGCCATGTGGAGCTGGTCACCAAAAACGTTTTTCCTCTGGCGGAAAAGTTTCACGACATGCACGTGGAGCTCAGATATCGGCGCCGTTATCTTGATCTGATCATGAACGACGCCAGCATGGACGTTTTTCTGAAGCGTTTGGAGATTATCCGCATCGTCAGAGAAATCATGCACCGTAACGGTTATATGGAAGTCGAGACGCCCATGTTGGTGCCCATCGCTTCCGGAGCCAACGCCCGGAAGTTTGAAACCTTCCATAACGCCCTTCGCATGCCGCTATATCTGCGGATCGCTCCGGAATTGCACCTGAAGAGACTCCTGGTGGGCGGGTTCGACCGCGTCTTCGAAATAAACAAGAATTTCCGCAACGAAGGCATGGACACGGCTCACAACCCCGAATTCACCATGATGGAGTTCTACCGCAGCTACGCCGTCTTCTCCGATCTGTTGGACTTCACCGAAGAGCTTTGCACGGAAGTGACCGAAAGGATCCTCGGCTCTCTCGTCTTCTCCTATCAGTCGCGCACCGTGGACATGACCAGACCTTGGGCCAGATACAAGTTCCACGAAAGCCTCGTCGAGCTGGGCGGGGTTCCGGAAATCGTCCTTCAATCGGTTTCGGAAGCCCACAAATATCTGGAGTCTCTGGGCGTCGAGTTCACCGGTCAGGAGCCTCTGGGCAAATACTTGGCCAAGATCTTCGACCTCAAGGTGGAGCCGAAGCTGCAGAATCCGACCTTCATCACCCATTACCCGACCGACATAAGTCCTCTGGCTCGGCGCTCCGACGACAACCCCTCGCTGACCGATCGTTTCGAGTTGTTCGTGGCCGGCAGCGAGCTGGGCAACGCTTTTTCGGAGTTGAACGATCCCTTCGATCAAAGGGTGAGATTTTTGCGGCAGATGGAAGAGGCTGACGAAGAGAAGATGGAAATAGACGAGGACTACGTCCGGGCTCTGATGTACGGCATGCCGCCGGCCGCCGGCGAGGGGATCGGCATAGATCGTCTGGTCATGCTTTTGACCGATTCGGCTTCCATCAGCGACGTTCTGCTGTTTCCCCACATGCGTCCTGAAGATCATCTGAGGGGCGGACGCGGCGAAGCCGCTTCGGCCGAAGAAGGACGCCCGGCGGAGCCGGCCTCGTCGAAGCAAGGGTCGTAGTGGGCATAGAAAGCGGCATCGCTCTAAGGTATTTGCGAAGCAAGAGGCGAAACTCTCTTTTGTCCCTGATCGCCGTTCTGGCGGTGGGGGGCGTGGGGTTGGGCGTAGCCGCCTTGATCGTGGTTCTTTCCGTTCTGGACGGTTTCGAAACGAATTTGATGGTCAAGCTTCTGGGCTTGAACTCTCACGTGACCGTGTACAAGTTTGACCAAACCATGACCGGCTGGCCGGAAACGGTCGCCAAGATACGCTCCGTCGAAGGCGTGCGCACGGTCATGCCCATGGTCAGAGGGGAGGTCATGATCAGCACGCGGAAAGGGGCCAACGCCCTTATTCTGATGGGCCTCGATCCTGCCTCCGCCGCCGAGTCCGATTTTTTCGACGCCTTGAATCCTTCGCCGGAGTCGCTGGAGAATCTGGTTCAGCGACCCATGAAAAGTCCCTATGAGGCGCCGCCCGACGAGTTCGGCCGTCCTCAATATTTCCCCGAGTTGGATTCGCCGCCCATCGGAATGGAAATGGAAGGCGACGTCCAACGCGCCTTCACGCAGAGGCCGCTGCTGATCGGTCGGGAATTGTCCTACACGCTGGACGCCCCGGTTCTCTCCCTGGTTCAGCTCGTTTCTCCTTTCGGACGAGTGACCCCCTTGGGAAACAGAGCGCCGCTAAACAGGCTGTTCACCATCGGCGGCCACTTTCAGGCCAACTATTACGATTTCGACACCACGGCGGCCTTCACCTCCATGACCGAAGCTCAGGATTTGCTGGGCATGAACCGCGACGAGATCAATCTCATCGAGGTCTATGTCGATGACATCTATCAGGCCGAAGAAATCAAGAAAAAGATCGTGTCCGCCTTGGACGATCCCAGCATTTATGCCAGAGATTGGATGCAGTCGAACATGAGCCTTTTTTCCGCCCTGAAGCTGGAACAGACGGCCATGTTCATCATCCTGACCCTGATCATTCTGGTCGCCGCCTTCAACATCGCCTCGACCCTCATCATGATGGTCTCGGAAAAGACCAGGGACATCGCCATCCTGAAAGCCATGGGGGCCAATTCGAAGCAGATTCGCCGCATCTTCACCCTCCAAGGGCTCATCGTGGGCGGAGTCGGGACTTTGGCTGGTCTGGTCGTCGGCGTGACCTTATGTCTGCTTCTGGAGCGTTACGAGTTCATAACTCTGCCCCCGGAAGTTTATCTTCTGTCAACCCTCCCGGTGGAAATGAGACCGGCGCAAATAGCCGCGACCGTCGTCGTCTCCATCTTCATCAGCTATCTGGCGACCCTCTATCCGGCCAGCCAGGCGGCTAAACAAGACCCCGTCGAGGCTCTGCGCTATGAGTAGAAGAGGCTCAGGCGCGCCGCCGATCGCTCGGGACGCGAAATTCAAGAAGGCCGATCGCTCGCCGTCCGCATCAGGGGAGCCGACTAGAATGGACGACCGCAAGGACGATCGATTGGACGGCCAGTCAGGCGGACAGCCAGGCTGTCCGCCTGATGGTCGAAGAGGATTCGGAGGGGCTGAAAAAAAAGCCGTTAGCTTCGCCAAAGGCGCAGCCGGCGGAACCGGCGGCCCCGGAACAGGCCGTTCCGGCCCTTCGGGCCAGGCGCCGGAGGCCGAAGTTCTGATGGAAAGTCGGGATCTGTACAAAAGCTTTCAAGCCGGCGGCGAGAGATTGTCCATACTCGCCGGTTTGGATCTGACCATCAGGAAGGGGCGTTCGGTGGCCGTGCTGGGCGCTTCGGGGTCGGGCAAATCGACGCTCATGTACCTGTTGGGCGGCCTGGATCGGCCCACCATGGGTTTGGTTTTCTCCAAGGGGCGGGACATCTTCAGGTTGTCGGAAAGCGAGCTGGCCAGCTGGCGTTCCAAAGAAGTCGGCTTCGTTTTTCAGTTCCATTATCTCCTGTCCGACTTCACGGCCTTGGAAAACGTGGCCATGCCCGTCCTCTTGACCGGACGCGGCCGAGCCGAAGCTCTGGAGATGGCCGGCCCCATTCTGGATCGGGTGGGACTTTCGAACCGGAAAGACCACCGTCCCGGCGCTCTTTCCGGCGGAGAGCAGCAAAGGGTGGCTCTAGCCAGAGCCTTGGTCATGGGTCCGGAACTTCTTTTGGCCGACGAGCCGACCGGGAATCTGGACGCCAGAAACGCCGCCATGGTCAACGAGCTCATCCTTCAGCTGGTAAACGAGCGTCAGCTGAGCGCCGTGGTGGTCACTCACAACGCCCGGCTGGCCAAGCAGCTGGATGTATGTCTGGAATTGGCCGATGGCCGTCTGCACGAATGGAAGGGCTAAGATTTCTGAATTAGCTCGGTGAATTCGAGAACCGCAATAAAAACTCGGGGACAAAACGCGTTTGTTGAAGGCGGATAAAAACTGCGGTTACAACGCGTGGTTTCAAAAGACGGTTACAAAACTCGGCGACAAAAGGCGACTGCAAAACTCAGGTACAAAAGGCGAATACAAAAACTCGGCAACAAATAGGCGACTATAAAACTCGGGAACAAAAGGCGAGTACAAAACTCGGCAACAAAAGGCGACTGCAAAACTCGGGTACAAAAGGCGAATACAAAACTCGGCAACAAATAGGCGACTGCAAAACTCGGCAACAAAAGGCCATTACAACACTCGGATACACAAAGCGACAGCAAAACTCGGTTACAAAAGGCGATTACAAAACTCGGTTACAAAAAGCGAATGCAAAAGGCGATTGCCAAACGTGGTTATTTGAGTAGGCGAAGCTGAAAAGCTTTTCAATTTGGCAACCGCCAAAGCGCCAAATTAAAAATTAGAAATATAAAAGGCCCAAAAACAAAAAACTAAAATAGCTGCAAACTGTAGAACAAAAATTGAAAACGAAAAAAATATAAAAATGACGAGTTTAGCCGACGAAAGAAGCCTTTTGGAAGGTTGATTTGCGCTCGGTCGTTTGACCTCCAGTTAGTTTTGTCGAAGGAACCGCTCAGTCGAGCCGGTTTTACGAATTGTTCTGTTCGTTTTGTTCGGTCTGTTAGTTCTGTTCGGTCGATCGGTTGGTCTGTTCGATTTGTTTGGTCTGTTCGGTCGGTTCGGCTTGTCGGTTACCCAGTCGGTTCGGCTTGTCGGTTGGCCGGTCTGTTCAGGTTGTCGGTCTGTTCGGTTTGACGGTTAGCCGATCTGTTCAGGTGGTCGGTCTGTCGATCGGTCAGCTGAGCGCTCGGTCGGCGAGCGAAAAAAAAATCGGCGAGCTTGACGGCGGGTTGAATTTTGCGGTCGACGCGTTTGGCGGTTGACGAGTTTTGGCCCGATTTTGAAAAGGCCTTGCCCATTTGGCCGATCTGTTTCGAAATAGCTTTTTGGGGAAACTTCTTCGCCAAGACATGTTTTCCAAAAAGAGCTCTTGTTTTTGTGGGCGGAAGGCCAAAAAAGCCCGTTTTCGAGGGTTTTTTCTAAAAAATCTTTTTTCTCGGCGCCTCCGGCGCATTCGGATTGTTCGGATTTTCCGGCCCCGAAGGGAACGGCAGTTTTTTTTGGCCTTTTGGTTCGGCGACGTTTTTTTTGCCTTCGGTCCTCTGACGGTCGCCCCTGGTCTGAAGGACGGCTCTGACTAAAAGCGGCTCATTTTTCTCGGATGGCTCAGAGCTCTAAGGCCCCTCAAAAATTTCAGCCCCTCTGCCCAAAGGGGAGCATCCTCAGAAAGGGAACCGCAGCTTCCGACTCGGCGGCTTAATCGTCGCGGGCTTTCTTGCGGAGTTAACTCATGATCAAAAGAATCCTCGTCAAAGTGGTTATCCTGGCCGGTCTGCTCGCAGGTCTGCTGGCCGCTCCGGCTCTGGCTCAGACTGGTCAGAGGGTGGCCGTTTCCCCGTACCGGCTTTTCGGCGTCACCGGGACGCAGCTGGAGCAGCTCAACAATCTGAGCCGGGGACTTCTGGACATCACCGTCAACAGTCTGACGACTCAAGGCTTCGTCCCTGTGGCCTTAGGCAATCAGGCCCTCAATATGAGCGATCAGGCCATAGCCGCCCAAGCTCGAACCTTAGGGGCCGACTTTTTGCTTCTGCCCAGCTTGACCAAAGCCGACGGCGCCGCCTTCAACTTGTCCGGGCAGCTCGTCCCCTTGACGCAAGGGCTGCAGGGCAGCGGCAACATGACCACGTCCGCCAACACTCCGGACACCTTGCCTCAGGCGGCCGAGCGTCTGGTTCTGATGACCACCGACCATCTCTTCGGCGGCGGGGCCAGGGTCGTTTCCGTCTCCATCACCGGCAGCGACATTGTCGACAATCAGGCCATTTTGAACAGCCTGCGCATCCGTCAGGGAGGCACCTACAACGAGAGCAAGGCCTCCTCCGACATCAGGCGGCTTTATTCGATGGGCTACTTCGAGAACGTCAGCGTGGAGGCCACCGACGTCTCGGGCGGCAAGTCGGTTCGGTTCATAGTGACCGAGCGGCCTCAGATAGGCGCCATCGTCTATCAGGGCAACTCCAAATATGACGCCGAGGATTTGAACGACGAGGTGGGGGTCAAGCTTCTGGACGTGGCTTCCGACGAGCTTCTGGGGACGGCCGTCTCCAATCTGACCCGCTTCTACAACGAGAAGGGCTACCCCATGGTGGCCATCAGCTACGAGCTCCAGCCCGGCGACGACAACAGGGTCAGACTGGTCTTCAACATCAACGAAGGCGGTCGGATGTACATCGAGGACATCCTTTTTCAGGGCAACGAATTTTATTCCGCCCGCAAATTGCGCGGGCAGATCGCCAGCTCCGAAAAGAACGCCCTGCTTTCCTGGCTGACCGGCTCAGGGAAGCTCGACCGAGACAAGCTGGCCAACGACGCCCAGATTTTGGAGCAGTTCTACGGCAACAACGGCTTCCTTCAGGCCAGAGTGGGCGAGCCTGACGTGACCGTCTCCGACAACGGCGAAGGCTTCACCGTGACCTTCCCCGTCTTCGAGGGCGTCAGGTATCAGGTCGGCGAAGTCACCATCGACGGCGACCTTCTGGAAGACGACGATCCTAAGCGGATGCTCAAAATGGTGCGTCTGAAGGACGAGCGCTGGTTCAACCGCGAGCTTCTGCAGGACGACTTGAACCGGCTCAGAACCTATTACGCCGACAAGGGCTACGCCCACAACCAAGTGGACGCCGAGTTCGGCGAAGTCGACTCCGAAAATCGGCTGTCCATCAGCATCCTGGTCATGCCCCGCAACTTGGTGTATTACAACCGCATCACCATCGTCGGCAACGAAAAGACCAGAGACAAGGTCATTCGTCGACACCTGGAAGTCTCCGAAGGGGATCTGACCACTTCCTCAAGACTCATCACTTCCCAGAACAACCTCATGCGGAGCGGCTTTTTCGAGGACATCAACATCGTGCAAAGCCCCTCCGACGATCCCGAAGCCATGGACATGAGGGTCGAGGTCAAGGAAAGACCGACAGGATCTTTCCAGATCGGCGCCGGTTACAGCAACTACAACGGCATCTTCGGCGTCATGAGGGTCACTCAAGACAACCTCTTCGGCTACGGGCGGCGCATAGGCATCGAAGCCAACGTCGGCAGCGGCAGCAACTATTTCGACTTCTCCTTCACCGACCCCTGGGTGGGCGACATTCCTCTGATGGTCGGCGTCAACGTCTTCAAGTACTACAACGATTACGACTACTACCGCAAAGACTCCGTGGGCGCGGCCATCAGGGCCGGCTATCCCGTCTTCGAGCGGTTCTATCTGACCGGCACGTATTCTTGGGAAGACGTGGAGATCAGCGACGTGGGTCTGGCCTCTTCGGCCTATCTGCGGAGCATGATGGGGGC
>JAIRTO010000311.1 GCA_031254895.1 Deltaproteobacteria bacterium | reverse complement strand
CGGACCGGCTGCCGGTAGATCATGGACAGACCGAAGTCGCCCCTGACGACGGACGAGAACCAGCTCCAGAACCGTTCGAGCGGGGGTTTGTCCAGTCCCCAGTAGGCGATTATCTGGGCTTTCTGCTCTGGACTCATGGATAGGGAGGTCGTGCCCAACTGGGCCTGCAGGGTGTCTATGGGCGAATTGACCACGATGAAGAAAGACAGGCCGCAGACCAGAAACAGGAGAAGGGCCACCCTTCCCGTCTTCTTGAGCATGAACTTCAGCATGGGCTCATTCCCAGCGCCATTCGTGGATGTTGCGGGCGATGATCCAGCCCATGGTTCCGTTCAGGAAGCCCCTCTCGCCGATGTTCAGACCTTCCTTCAGACGATAGAGGAACTGCTTGTTGACCAGCATCAGCCAGACCGCGTCGCCGCGCACGGAGAAGCCCGTCTCGCCGTCCCATTGGGCCTTTTTCCAGCGCTCGTTCATTTCCGCCTCGTCCGTCGCGGCCAAAGCCCTTTCGATGTGCCCGTCGACGACCGGATTGACGTAGTAGCCGCTGTTGTAGAACCCTTTGCCCTTGTTGGGACCGTAATATAGGTAATAGACGTTGATGGGCTCTATGGAGCCCCAGTTCAGCAGCCAGACGTCGCTGTGGCGGCGGCTGTCCACCTCCTCCCAGCTCTTGACTTCGAGAACGGCGTTGAGGCCCACTCTTTTCAGCTGTTCGCAGATGAGCATGCCGAAGCTTTGCAACAACTTGTCCTTGGCGTTGACCAGGAGCGGAAACTCGGCCTTCAGGCCGTCCTTCTCCACGATCCCGTCGCCGTCCGAGTCCGTCCAACCATCGGCCGCCAGGATGGCCTTGGCCTTTTCGACGTCGTCGTCCTCATAATCCGTCTCCGGGTTGTAGTAGGGCATCTGTTTGTCGATCAGGCCATAGGCCGGGGAGCCGTAGCCGTACATGAGCCCCTTGACCATCTGGGCGCGGTTGACTCCGTAGTTCATGGCCTGGCGGACGGACCGACTGCTGGTGACGTCGTTGCCGATCTTCATGCCGTGCTCGTTCACGTCTCCGGAGGGCGTGGTGGGCAACGAAGCGCAGAACTTGCCGACCGTGTCGAAGGTGACCAGCCTGGTGCCGGGAACGTCCAGTCGAGCGTAGGTGTAGGGGACTTCGTAAAGATCGATCTGGCCGCTCTTGACCGCTTCGAAGGCGGCCTCCTCGGCCAGAAACAGGAAGGTTATTCTTCTCAGTTTCGGGACCCCACGGAAATAATGGGGATTCCGTTCGACGATCATCTGTTGGCCCTTGTCCCAGGCCACCATCTGATAGGGACCTGAACCTACTGGGCTTCTGCCGTAATCTTCCTTGTAGGCGCGCTCCGGGACGATGGGCAGACGGCACACGGTGTATATGAACAAGGAGTTGGGCTGGTTCAGGTGGATGAGAATCTCCCGATCGCTGACCGCCTCGATTTCCCTGATGTCCTCCAGGCCGCCCACGTACCCGCTTTCCTTGGCCTTGGAGAAAGTGAAGGCGACGTCTCCGGCCGTCAGGAGCTCGCCGTCGGAGCACTTGACGTCGTCGCGCAGGAGGAAGCGATAGGTCAAGCCATCGTTCAGGACGGACCAATCCTCGGCGAACTCATTTTCTATTGTCATGTCGGAATTCAGGCGGATCAGGTTGGAGTGGAAAATGCTGACGCCGTCCACGTTGGCGAATCCGAACAAAGGATCGAAGCCCATGCGGGCTTCGCTTCTGGTGCCGAGATAGGCGACCAGGTCGTCTTTGCCGGCGTTCGTCCCGTCCGCCAGCGCCGCGCCCGCAGCCGACCAGGCCAAGGCGGCAAAGACGAGCAACGCCAGCGAAACAAAGAGGAACGGCGAAACCGCCGATGAAAGGCGAAAGGCGACGCATCGAGTTATTCTGTTCATGACTTTCCTCCCCGAATGTTCGCCCGAAGGGGCGCAAGATGAAGCTCCTTCGGGTGACGGGCAAAAAAAAACCTCAAGTCGCGACACCTTGAAAGGATGTCGTCACTTGAGGCCAGTTGTCCCGTAGTCTCCAGTCCTCTGCCGGCCGCCGACGCTGAAAAGCGAAAACCGTCCCTCGCGGCCTTCGGCAGCTTCATGTGGTCAGGCAGGTCTTCTGACTTCCGGATCATCCAAGAAAGATCGGCTCGGCCGACCCGTTCGCGCCTTCCCGCAGCCTTTGGCCGCAGTGGCCGTTTTCGTCGAAAGAAGACGAAAGACGCGCGAATCTTGTCCTCGGTCACAGCGACGGGATCGTGGCGGATTTTCACCGCGCTTCCCTATTGAGCCTTTGCGGCGCCTTGACGTGAAGAAAATATGCCACAAGCGCGTCAGGAAGTCAAGGCGGAAACCGGAATGTCCTGAACGACGGGCTTTATGACGGGTTTTCTGGCGGGTTCGATGACGGGTTTCGTGAATTGGCTTCCGATAAAGAAGTCCATAAAAAAGCTGGTCAGCCAGGATCCACAGTCTGACAATTATTTGACAAACTGCGGAGTTTGATCTAGAGTTGACCATCAAGTTCTCTAGATCAATTTTTTATTTCGCGGATTCTTCCGTCGTTTGCGAGTCCTTCATGAAAGTTTGGCGAGCGGATTTGAACATTTTGCTGGCGTCCAGCCTTTGGGGTTTAACCTACATATTCGGACGCTGGGCCCTTGATGACTGCGCCCCCGCGTTGTTCATATTTCTGAGAATTGGTTTGGCGGCCTTGGTCTCCTGGCCTTTCATCCACAAAAGCGTCAAGAAGACGACGCCCAAGGTTCGCCGGGAAGGCCTGATTCTGGGCTTATTGACCGGGACAGGCTACATCCTGCAGGTCTACAGCCTCAACTTCACCACCGTGGCCAGATCCGCCTTTCTGACCGGCATGTGCCTCATCGGCATCCCCATTCTAAGCTTCATCCTCTTCCGACAGGTCATCAAAAAAAATAGCCTCGTAGGCGTCATCCTGGCCGTCATAGGGCTGTACATCTTCCTGGATCCGAGTTTCGCCGGCGTCAACGTCGGCGACATCATCGGCATAATCGGCATCCCCGTCTGGGCCCTATACATGATCTACATGAGCGTCTTCACGGAAGGAAAGACCGATCCGGACGAGACCAACCAGTATCTTTTCTGGCAGCTGATCGGCGTGCTGCCCCTGGCCTTGCTGACGGTTCTGATCTTCGAATCAGGATTCGTCCTCGCTCCCCTGCACCCGGATCTTGCCAAAGGCCTGACCTTAACGCCGACTTTTCTGATCGGTCTGGCCTTCGCCGCCGTCATGGGCACCCTCATTCCGGTCTTTCTGCAGACTCGCTCCCAAAGGTACACCACCGCCGTTCAGGCCATGATTTGCTTCCAGTTCGAACCAGTGACCGCCGCCATAGCCTCTTTCGTCATCCTGCATGAGCCGATGACCGCCAATACTTTGGTCGGCGGACTAATCATCATCATGGCGGTCTTGATCTCGGAGATCGGCGGAATTTTGGCGGACAAGCGAGCCAGTCAAACCTCCTGAAGGTCGAAAGACCGCCCCGGACGGCGAAGAGCGAATCCCTGTTCTAGGCCCGTCAAGGCAAAGGACGCCGGTTCCGATTCGCGAAGGCCCGCCCCGGACAGACGCCATGAACGAATGACGGCCAAAAGCTCGCTAAAAAAGCGCCAACAGAAGCGACAATGGGGATCACCTCACTCTTCCGGCAAAAAAGCCGTCGAAAGATGGTTCGATCTTCCTGACCTCTCTTCGGGCGAGCCTGGCAAAGACCTATGGTTTCGGACTTTTTGGGGGCGCTTGACAAAATAATCCAAACTGACCATAATCTTCAGGTTATTTAAAATCTTATCCCGCCGGAGTCTTCCAGCCGGATCCGAGCTTTCGGAGCCGAGCCGTCGGCGGAAAACAGGATCATTTGACCGCCATGACCCATGAAGTCAGTTTCAAAACGACGACTTCAGCGCTGTTCGGCCACTTTTAACGACGCGAGTCGATGGCAAGTTTAACAATTTTTAGACTTTTCTCTCTTTTACGTTTTTTCTACGTTTTTTCGAACGCGCTTTTTTCTTGTCGACGCCGCCTCGCGTCAATTGTCTCTATTGTCTAGTTTGTTTCAATTGTTTCTGTCGTCTCTTTTGTTGATTCCGCATTTATGTCTGGCTTTTTAGGCGATTAAATCGACTACACCCGGAGCCTAGTTCCGGTTTTTTTTGGTTGATCGATTTTTTTTGGTTGCTCGGTTTTTTTTGGTTGCCGGTTCTTTTTGTTGTCCGGTTTTTCAGCCTCCACGGCTTTCAGCCGGGGCTGTCCGCTCCAGCCTAAAAGCCCAAAGAAAATGACGCTTTCGCCAAGAGAAAAGCCCGCCTTTCGACTTTGACCAAAAAGACTTCGAGCCGGGCGCCGTTTTGGATCATATATTTTTGTTGACCATACATCAGCTTTTGACCAGGCTTTGACCGCGAAATCGTCCTAATTCGACGCGCGGCCGACGGTCGCCGGCCTGGCCTTACGAAAGGCCGCCTGCGACCCCATTTCCTCCTGAAGAGCGAAAAGTCGTCTTCGGGTTTCCTTGGAGTAGATTTATGAAAGACGTCTCCAAACAGAGAACTATAGCTTTGATAGCCCATGGCGGAGCCGGCAAGACGTCTCTGGCCGAAGCTTTTTTATACCTTACCAAAGTCACTTCCCGGCTTGGCTCGGTAGCCGAAGCGACCAGCGTTTTGGACTACGAACCTGAAGAAATAAAACGCAAGAGCAGTCTTGGCTCTTCATTTCATTCCTTTCCTTGGAAAAAGCACCAAATAACTTTCGTGGACACTCCAGGCGGAGAAAATTTCCTTAACGACACTAGAACGGTTCTCTACGGCGTCGATTCCGCCGTCGTCTTGGTCGACGCGGTGGACATGGTCAAGGTCTCCACGGAAAAAGGCTGGGGATTCGCCGATTCGCTCAAACTGCCCCGAATGATCGTCATCAGCAAAATGGACCGCGAAAGAGCCGATTTCTTCAAGACCCTCGAGAGCATCAACGAATCTTTCGCCTCTCCTAAAGCTGTTCCCGTCGCCATTCCCATAGGCGCCGAAGACAGCTTCACCGGCCTGATAGATCTTTTGCGCCAAAAAGCCTACATCTACGACGCCGCCGGCAAGGCCGCCGAAGAGGACATCCCGGCGGATCTGACTGATTTCGCCGCCGAATGCCGGGAAAAACTGGTCGAAGCCATCGCCGAAACGGACGACGCTCTCTTGGACAAATTCTTCGAAGGGGAAGAACTGGGCGTCGAAGAGTTGGAAAAAGCTCTGACGAAGGCCGTGCTGGAATGCAAGGTGGCCCCCGTCGTGCCGGCCTCCGGCGCGAAAATGACGGGTCTGTCCTATCTTCTCGATCAAATGATCGCCAATCTCCCCTCCCCCATCGAAAGAGGCCAGGTAGGCGGCCATCCGCTGGACGACCCGGCCGGCGATCTCAATAGGGAGCCGGATCCGGCGAGCCCCTTCGGAGCTCTGGTCATTAAGACCATCGTCGATCCCTTCGCCGGACAATTGACCATTTTCCGGATTTACTCAGGCTCGCTGACTCCGGACAGCGGCTTTTTGAACGTCAACAGAGGCCAGAAAGAGCGCTTCGGTCAATTGTTCGCTCTGGAAGGCAAAGCCCAAAAAGCCATAGAAGAAGCCGGCCCCGGCGACATCGTGGCCGTCTCCAAACTGAAGAGCACGCAAACCGGCGACAGTCTGACCGACGAGACCGCGCCCATCGTCTTTTGGGCCTGTCAGCCGATGGAGCCGGTCGTCTCGTTCGCCGTCGAAGCCAAAGCCAAAGGCGACGAAGAAAAAGTCTTCGCCGCCATCAACAAGATGACCTTGGAAGACGTCACGCTGAAGCTGAACCGCAACAATCAGACCAAGGAAATGATCATCTCGGGCATGGGGCAGATCCACATCGACGCCACCTTGGAAAAAATCAAACGCAAGTACAACGTCGAAGTCATCTTGAAATCGCCCAAGGTCGCCTTCAAAGAGACCATAAAAGGCAAAGTCAAGATGCAGGGCAAATACAAGAAGCAAACCGGCGGCAAGGGCCAGTACGGCGACGCCGTCATCGAGCTCGAACCCCTGCCCCGCGGCGAAGGCTTCGTCTTCGAAGACAAGATCGTCGGCGGCGTCATCCCGAGGCAGTACATACCGGCCGTCGAAAAGGGCATCGTCGAAGCCATGGTCGGCGGAGTGGTCAGCGGCAATCCGGTCGTCGACTGCAAGGTGGCCCTGGTCTTCGGCTCCTACCACGACGTCGACTCTTCGGAAATGGCCTTCAAAATCGCCGGCTCCATGGCCTTCAAAAAGGCCTTCATGGAGTGTCAGCCGACCATCCTCGAGCCGATCATGCTCCTCACCGTGACGGTGCCTGAAGAATCCATGGGCGACGTCATGGGCGACATCTCCAGTCGCCGAGGCAAACTGTTGGGCGCCGAAGGACACGGCAAAAAGCAGGTCATCAGCGCTCACGTCCCCCAGATGGAATTGCTGAGCTATTCTCCGTCCCTGACCTCCATGACCGGCGGACGCGGCTCTTTCTCCATGGAATTCGCCCATTACGACGAAGCCCCGGCCCAGATTAAGGAGAAGGTGATTAGCGAGTACAAGCCGCAGGAGGAGAAGGAATAAGTCTTTTTTCAAGCCTTAGCCTTAAAAAAACCCTCCTGCGGCCGCAGGAGGGTTTTTTTGCGCCCAAATAACGGGCCAAATTAGATTTTCTCCAGGCCGAAACGGCCCTAAACGGCTCCGAAACGATCAAAACGATCGAAACGACCTAAGGCGACTCGCCAAAACGACGAAGACGCCGTCGGCGCAATCGGCGCCGCCGGCGACACGCCGGCGACACGCCGGGAAGAACCGTTCAGCCGCCGCGACAGGTTCTCGTCGCCGACGCCTGGCCGGAAAGAACCTCGACTAAATCCGCCGAAAAATGGAGCAGCTTCAAGTCAAAGCCATGGAAAGACCGCAAGCGGCCAGCAAAAGAACGGCGGCGGCCGCTCTGAGAGCCAGCAAACCTCCGTAGCGGGGATGCTCCGGCGTCAACTTGGCGGGTTCCTCGGCTCGTTGGGCCAGCAAAGCCCCGGACACCAACAAGACGGCCCCGATGGCCAGAGTGGCGGTCAGAGGCTCGTCCAAAAAAGCGACCCCGCAGGCGGCGCCCAAGACCGGCTGGAACTGCAAAGTGATGGCCGTAGTGGTGGCCGGGGTGTTGACCTGAGCGAGGGCCTGACAGACGTAGGCCACGCTGACGGAGACGATGCCCCAGAGCATGGCCGGAAACGCTTTCCAGAATTCTTCCGCCGTGAACATGTTGCCGGTGGCCCAGGAAAGCAGAAAGCACAAAAGGCAGCAAACGGCCGATTGGGAAGCCACCAGACGCCAGGGATTGACCCGGATGGCGAAATAGCCCATGACCATCAAATGAGCCGCCCAGATAAGATCGGCCAGAAGAGTGAGGGCGTCGCCCCGGTTGAAGCCGTTTTCGTCGCCCGGGTAGCCGATGAACACCAAGCCTATGATGCAGATCAGCAAACCGACCCAGACCTGCCAACGGGGCAGCTGACCGAGGACGAAGCCGTATATGGCGACCATGGATATGTACAGAGAGCTGATGAACCCCGATTTGGAGGCGGTGGTCATCGAAAGGCCGAGAAACTGTAAACTGTTGCCGACGGCCAGGAGAAAACCCAGACACAGGCCGGCTTTTAGCCAGACGAAACGCCCCACCGGCTGGTGAAAATAGTGGGCCGGGGCTTGACGGCGTCCCCAACGCATGGCCAGGGGCAAAAGAGCCGCAGAGGCGAAAAGATAACGGAAAGCGGCGTAGGGCCAAGGATTGATGTAAAACAGGGCGTAACGATTAATCGGGGAAGAGATGCCCCAGATAAAGGTTGCCGAAAGGAGGAGCAAGAGGGCTTTATTTTTTGTGGACATGATTTACCAGCGTTTTTTGGGCCAAAACCATCAGCCGGACACTAGTTTTGTAAATAAAAAACCAAACAAATCTCTATGTTAAATACATAAAAGTAGGCAAATACATAATATAAAACGCGAAAAATAACAATAAAGAGTCATAAATTTTAAAAAAACCGATTTTGACATAAAACAATTTAAATTTAAGAGTGGATGGTTATGACGCGTCATAAAGAAAGTAAATATTAATTAGCTATAAAACACATCTTAAGGTTAATATATACATATTTAAATAGACATAAAAATAATATTTTAATAAAATTAAAATATTATCAAATAAAATATCTAAATACAATATTGCATTTTAATAAAAATTTTATAATTAAATCTTAATGAAACTAAAAAAATTATATTCGCAATTTATTGTAACCAAATAAAAATCTAAGAGATTATCTTTACTATCTTTTTTGTATATTGAAAAAAACCTTGTTAGATTATTTATAACAAAAAAAGCTTAGAATTAGCAAGAAAAAAGTTGCCCGGAAAATCTGGAGCTCGTCCGACCGGCCGAGATTTTGGCCGAAACGGCCAACAGGCCGCTCGAAAAGACTCCCTTTGTCCGCCAAAAAATGGCCGAAAGAAGACAGCCAAAAGCCAAGCATAGGATAAAAAGTGACAATTAGCTATAAAATAAGGTTAAAAACAAAAAAAACTTTCCTAAAATCAGCTTTTGAGATATATTGCCTCTCCCAAGAGACGCCTGAAGCTGCTCGTCTAGACAAGCCGCGATCGGCCAGCCGGCTAGCCCCTTTTGGAACTGGGGAGAAAATATAAACCCTTTGCCCCGTTCAGTCAACAAGAAAATTATAGCCCGATTTGAGAAAATTTAAATCATTTAGAGACTTTTCAAGGCCATTTGCTGCATAAAATTAATCATATAACGTTTAAACAATCCATAGACCGCTTTTTAGTCACAAATTACAGCAAATTCCTCAAAGTTCAGGATGTCTGAAACATCCTCATCTCCTCACGTTTCAAGGTCATTTTGACCGTCAACCGCTATAGCCAAAAGATTGGATTTTCTACCTATGACCATCAATTATTCAGCCGCCTCCGCTGCCAGACGCCCGGCCCCGGGCGCGTCGTTCGACGCTTCGTTCGACGCGTCGAACACGGCGTCGAACACGACGTCGTTCGAGGCGGCGAGCCAATTCGGCCCTTCCGTCGCCCATTCGGAGCTCTTCAACCAGGTCATGCTGGCCCGAACCCGCATCTACAGTTTGTTTCCGCCCACGCCGACGGAAGTTCATCCCATGCCCCAAGGCTGGACGATGCTCTTGAAACGGGAGGATCTCTCGGAAATCCACTCGTACAAATGGCGGGGAGCTTATAACTTCATCAGCGTCAATTTCCAAAAAGCTCGCGTCATGGGCCTTGTGGCCGCTTCCGCCGGCAACCACGCCCAAGGCGTGGCCGTTTCGGCCCGCCGACTCGGCTTAAAAGCCCATCTTTTCATGCCCAAATCGGCGCCGAGGCTCAAGATAGATTCGGTGGCCCGTCTGGGCGGAGACAAAGCGGAAATTCATCTGGAAGGCGACGCCTTCGACGACGCCGCCGAAGCCGCCCGGGAATTTGCCGAAAAAACCGGGGGACTCATGGTTCCGCCTTACGACGATCCGCTGGTGATGGCCGGACAAGGGGTCGTCGCGGATGAAATGATGACCGACGGGCACAGGCCTGACGTCGTTTTCGTCCAAATCGGCGGAGGCGGTCTCGCCGCCGGCATGGCGACGGTCATCAAGACTTACGCCCCGGACGTTCTGGTCGTCGGCGTCGAACAAGAGGGCCAAGCCTCCATGAAGGCCGCTTTTGAGGCCGGTCGGCCCACCCCGCTCAGCCATTTGGACATTTTCTGCGACGGCACGGCCGTCAAAAAGGCCGGCGAGAAAACATATCCCATTTTGAAGGCGGCCTTGGACGATCTCGTGACGGTTTCCGACGCCGAAGTCGCCCAGGCCATGGAGATGATGTGGCGGACGGCCAGAGTCCTGGCCGAACCGTCAGGCGTTCTGGGACTGGCGGCGGCCCTGAAGCATCCCGACTTGGTTCGAGGGAAAAAAGTGGGGCTGGTCGTCTCCGGAGCCAATCTCGATTTCAGACGTTTGACCGACATCGCCGGCAAAACCGGCGATCCGGCTTCCCGTCAAAGCTTCTACCGCGTGACCATGCCGGAGCGCCAGGGCTCCATGCTGTCCTTTTTCAAGACCATAGCCAGCCAAGACCTCAACATCAGCCATCTCATGGTCGGCCAAAACAATTCGAAAATAGCCTTCCCGGTCATCGGCTTCGACGGCTTCCCGCCTCAGTTCAAGGCCTTTGAGAAAACGATGGAAAGCTCAGGCTATGTCTTCGAAAACGTCACCAATCGACCGGATCTGCCTTTCCGAGTCGCCCCCTTCGAGCCAGGCTTGTACAACCTGCCTCTGGCCGTGATTCTGGAATTCCCCGAACGTCCGGGCGCCTTGTACGAATTTCTGGACCGCATCAGCTCCCTTTGCAACATCTCGTATTTCAATTACGTGCACACCGGCGAACAGGTCGGTCGGGCCATGGCCGTCTTTTCCTTCGCCTCTCTCGACGATCGCCGAAAATTCAAAGAAGAGCTGAAAAATCGCGGACCGAGCCACATAAGCCTGCCTGCGGAAACCATTCTGGCCTTGGGTCTGCCCTCGGATCCGGAAGACGAGGTCAAATAAAAAAAACGTCTACAGGGCTTTGATGGCCTTCAAACGGAACCGTCGGATCTGGCCGGCTGGCGCGACTGTACGCGAGGCTTGTTTGCCTGTCGGGTTTTTTCGGGAAATAGCTTCAAAAAAGGCGCAAGTCCTGTCGCCGTCTCATTTAAGGCTTGGTCGATCCCTCTCGCCTTGGCCAAAAAACGTCGCCAAAAGTCTTTAGCCTCGCGAAAAAAAACCCCCTCCAAGCTTTGGCCTTGGGGGGGCATTTGGGTGAACAATTCGATTGTTCTTCAGTCAGATTGTTCCTCAAGCCGACTGTTCTTCAGTCAGACTTTTACTCAGGCAGACTGTACTTCAGCCATATTTTTACTCAATCAGATTGTTCCTCAGTCAGATTGTTCCTCAGTCAGATTGCTCCTCAGTCAGATTGTTCCACAATCAGATTGTTCCTCAGTCAGATTGTTCTCACGCCAGGAAAGACGATCGCGAGATCGCCCAAGCGCCAAACGCGTCGAATGGAGCTTGAACTCGGAAAGCGGCTCAGCCTTCAAGGGCAAATCCGTTGCCGCGAACAGCGAAGGAACGGGGCGCCCTTTCGCGTTTTTTTTTTCTTTTGGGGCTGGAAGCGCCGAGGCGTTTCCAGCTCCGCTTCAGCGTTCTTTGAGCCGACGAAAAAAAACCGCCAAAACTTCGTTTAGTCGTTGCAAATCAACAATTCGCTGATTTTGCCTCTTGACCCGCCGACTGAATTTATGGCGCGGCTGGCGCTGATTCTGGTGATGTTATGCCGCGAATAGAGCTTGTCGAAAAAGTCGTCTTGTTCATCGGCATTCTTCGGATCGCTGTTGCTGGCGACGATATGGGCGCCGCGTTGGCTCATTTCATCAATAAAACCGGCCAAGGCCGCCTGCTCTTCGTCGCCGAACCTCCCCTCGGCATAAGAAGTGAAGCTCGCGGTCGAAGTCAAGGGGCGGTAGGGCGGATCAAAATAGGCGAAAGTTTTCTCGTCAATGAAGTCGCGCGAGTCGCGAAAATCGGCGCAGACGATTTCCGCGACTTGCAGTTTTTCCGACACGGCCATAACGTTTGGCCCGTCGAAAATGGACGGCTTCTTATAGCGGCCTTGCGGGACATTATATGCGCCTTGGGAATTGACGCGATACAAGCCGTTAAAGCAAGTCCTGTTCAGAAAAATGAACAAGGCGGCCAGCTCGACGTCAGCTGAGCCGGAAGCCTTCAAAAAGTTGAACCTGTCGCGGTTGGCGTAGTAAAGCTCTTTGCGGCGTTCATCGACCGCAGGGACATATTCGCCCTCAAACGTCTGCAGCGTTTCAATCAGCTCCGCCGCGTGATCTCTAATGGCGCAATACGTCGCGACCAGCTCTCGGTTGACGTCGCTGACATAGACTTCCTTCAGGTCGTAGCGGCCAAGCACGTCGAACAACACGGCTCCGCCGCCGACGAAAGGCTCCGCATATTTCGAAACGGTCTGGCCGAGACCGGCCGGATACTTGCGACGAATTTCCTCAAGTATTTGCGACTTGCCGCCGGCCCATTTCACGAAAGGCCTGACGGGCATGTCAGCGGATCTATTGAAGGGAGTCGCTCGTCCATCTTCCGGCTTCGGCGCGTCCTTGGGAATCCGCCACGTCTTCCCGACCCGCTCGGCGCCGTCAATGCGCTTTTCGGAACAAAGCCTCTCCACGCGGCGTTTTGAAATATGCCATTTCTCGGCCGCTTCCAATGTCGTCATTGATTCCATTAATTAATCACCTCATCCTTATTTTATATGTTCAATAAAGATGACTCACTTTGTTCGCTTCCCTTTAAATACTCTATTTAGCCTTCCAGGTCAAGTCCAGTTTTGTCTTTGGCCAGTAAAAAAAAATCTGCCTGGCGACGCCGAAAAGCGATTTTCGCCGAAAAAAAATGGTTCCGATCGGAACCGGAACCATTCTAAAAAATCGTCAAACCGTTTTTTTTTGCGAGCGGCGGAGGTTTCTAATCTCAACCGCCAGCTCGGGCTTTTTTGGCCGCCTTGATGCGAGCCATAGCCCTATGGAGCTTGATTTCGGATTTTTTGATGGACAAGAGTTCGCCCTCTTCGACGAAGCCCAATCGAATGGCCTTCTCATGAAGCTGCTTTAAGTTGTTCAGCTCCCTCAGGCGAGCTCGTTCAGCTCTTTCCTCGTCAATTTCGCCCGGAACTTCGCAGCTGTCGGCCAGGATGATGACCTCATGGGGCAACACCTCCACGAAACCGGCGCTGACGAAAATCTCCTTGACCTGTCCGTCCGGCAGACGAAATCTGACCACGTCCGGCTTAAGATCGGTGAGGAAAGGCAAATGACCAGGCAAGGCCGTGAAATCTCCTTCGGTGCCTCTGGCTCCCACGGAGGTGACTTCAAGATCCTTGGCCAGCAATTTGTCGGGCGACACCACGGTCAATTTAAAAGTTTTTTCGCTCATATTCGTACCATTTCGCCGGGCAACTTCAGAACGCGCGTCCAATCAGGCGTCAAGTCAGGCGTCGACGCTTTTGGCGGAACGGCGTTCCGCCAAAAGCGTCCGTTTGGCTCTAAAGTTAAACCTTTAGGCGGCTTCTTTGCGGATCCTCTCCGCCTTTTCCTGAACCTCTTCAATGCCTCCGACCATATGGAAAGCCTGCTCCGGCAGTTCGTCGTGCTTGCCTTCCAAGATCTCTTTGAAGCCCCTGACCGTGTCCTCCACCTTGACGAACTTGCCGGGAGATCCGGTGAAGACTTCAGCCACGAAGAAAGGCTGCGAGAGGAAGCGTTGGATCTTGCGGGCCCTGGCCACGGTTATCTTGTCGTCCTCGGACAGTTCTTCCATGCCCAGAATGGCGATGATGTCCTGCAAATCCTTGTATTTCTGCAAAGTCTGCTGCACCAGACGGGCGGTCTGATAATGCTCCAGACCAAGATAGCTGGCGTCAAGGATGCGGGAGGTGGAATCAAGAGGATCAACGGCCGGATAGATGCCCAATTCGGCGATCTGCCTGGACAATGTCACCGTGCCGTCCAAGTGCGAGAAGGTCGTGGCCGGGGCGGGGTCGGTCAAGTCGTCCGCCGGCACGTAGACGCATTGGACGGAGGTGATGGAACCGCGGTTGGTGGAAGTGATGCGCTCTTGAAGCTCGCCCAATTCCGTGGCCAGAGTCGGCTGATAACCGACGGCGGAGGGCATGCGGCCTAAAAGAGCCGAAACCTCGCTGCCGGCTTGGGTGAACCGATAAATGTTGTCGACGAAAAGCAGAACGTCCTGACCCTCTTCGTCCCGGAAAAACTCGGCGGCCGTCAAAGCGGTCAGAGCCACCCTGGCCCGGGCTCCCGGAGGTTCGGTCATCTGGCCGTAGACCAAAGCGGCTTTGTCGATGACGCCGCTCTCTTTCATCTCGTTGTAGAGGTCAGTGCCTTCCCTGGTGCGCTCGCCCACGCCCCCGAAAACGGAGATGCCGCCGTGATGCATGGCGATGTTGTGAATCATCTCCATCATGATGACGGTCTTGCCCACTCCGGCTCCGCCGAAGAGGCCCATCTTGCCGCCGCGAGGAAAAGGCACCAGAAGGTCGATGACTTTGACGCCCGTCTCGAGAACTCGCACGGAGGTGTCCAATTGGGTGAACTGAGGGGAAGGCCTATGAATGGGGTAGCGCTGTTCGCAGGTTATGTCGCCCAGACCGTCGACGGGATGGCCGACCACGTTCAGAACTCGGCCCAAAGTGGGCTTGCCGACGGGCACCATGATCGGCTGGCCGGAGTCCTTGACGGGCATGCCCCTGACCAGACCGTCGGTGATGTCCATGGCGATGGTCCTGACGGTGTTGTCGCCCAGGTGCTGAGCCACTTCCAGGATCAGATTGTCCGGCTTGTCGTTGATGGCCGGATTACTCAACAAAAGAGCGTTGAGGATATCAGGCAATTGGCCTTCCTTAAAAACCACGTCGACAACCGGACCTATGACCTGGATTATTTTACCCTCGTTCATGTCAATCCTCCAAAAACTTGTTTCATGAGACGCTTATAACCGCGCAAAAAATCATTTATTCGAGGGTAAAGGCGAACCGGCTTTACCCGTTGGTCTTCCGACAAGAACCGTCAAGCGACGGATTAACGTCATTTTTTCAAAACGCGAAAAGGCGGCCAAGAAGACGCGAAATTACCCTTTCAAGGCCTCCGCGCCGTTGACGATGTCCAAAAGTTCGCTGGTCACGGCCGCTTGACGGGCCTTGTTGTAGGCCATAGTCAAATTGCCGATGATGTCCTTGCAGCTTTTGGAGGCGTTTTCCATGGCCTGCATCCTGGCGGCGTTTTCGCTGGT
>JAIRTO010000258.1 GCA_031254895.1 Deltaproteobacteria bacterium | reverse complement strand
GCCGGGAGGCGGCATGCCGGGAAGCCGGCAAGACCGTTCAGCCGCTCAAGCCGGGAGGCCGGCGAGACCGTCGAAACCGTTCCGCCGCTGAGAGAAGAGCGAACCTCAAGGTTCGCTCCGACCGAACTTTTCGCCGCCGACGTTGGCTTCAAACCTCGCGCATCCCCTCGGAAGGCTCTATGTCGGCCAAGCTGTGGTAGGCGCAGCCGGAAGCCAAGGTCATGAAAATGACGGTCAGGAGGCCGGCGGCCGCCAGTTTGTGCGGCGCCAGGGCGCAGACCTGCTGGGAGCCCATGAAAGTTCCGCTGAAATAGTAGTTCAAAACGGCGGACAAGAGCAGAAAGAGGGCTTCGGCCAGAACCGAGGCCAAAAAGCCGGTCAGAGCCGTCTGAAGCATGACGAAGAAAAGCAATTTCCCTTTGCTCAACCCCAATAAGGCCAGCACGGCCAGCGAGCGGCGCATCTTGACGACCTGATCGGTGGAGCCGCTGGCCGCCGAAGCGAAGGCGCCTCCTCCCACCACGACGAAAAGCGCCAAGAAGACCACGGTGAAGGCCCGATCGAGATCTTTGACCAAAGCTATCTGACTGGCTTGAGTGACGGTCTCCACGCCCAAAGTTTGCAGATGAACCCGAAGTCTCTCCACTCCGTCGAGATCTCTGGAATAAAGCCGAAAGCGGGAATAGACCTTTGTTTCGAAGGGATTTTCCTCCCCCTCCCAGCCTAGTTCAGGGACGGCGTATCGGCTGCGGTAATCTTCGATCATGGCCATCAGCTCCGAGGAGCAGAAGACCCTGTTGGTGCCGACGATATGCCGGGGAATGACTCCCAGAACGGTCAAAGGCAAAGAGACCACTTCCTCCCGCCCGCTGCGGGTGCGCCCGACTCGGCCGGCCAGGACGTCCCCCGGCGCGAGGGAGAGCCTTTCGGCGGCGGACTCGGAAACGAACACCGCCCCTAAATCGGTCGGCCAATCGTCAGGAAAGCTGAGGGAAGCCAGACTGATTATAGGATCGCCCAGGGCGGTGGCCGTCAGATCCGCGTCCAGAGAAGGCCGCCCCTTGACGGCCAGGTTGACGGTCGCCGAAATCGCCCTCGTCTCCGCGATGATGAACTCGGCGTCGGGATGCGTTCGCAAAGTTTCCACAAACTCGCCGGGCAGAGACTGATCGCCCATGGGAGAAAGTTCGCGGTTGCGGGGATTTTCCAGAAGCTTCCGAGTCAGAGTGCCCACGATGCCGTCGCGGATGCCGAGAACCGTCAGCATCGGCGTCAGAAACGCCACGATGGAGAAGATGGCGCAAAGGGAATAAAGCCAATCGTGTCGATAGCGCTTTAGAGCTAATGAAAGTATCGCTGACGTGATTAGCCTCCTCTCCTTTGTTGGGCCTCAGGCGGACGCGAAAGCGGCCGATTTTCGGAAAATGCTCAGTGCAGACTCTTGCTTGGCGGATACGCGAGACTCGGCTGAGTTTTTTTGGTCATGTCGACGAATCTGGTCAGACAGGCCGCGATGGATTGATCTTCCTCCTTGGTCTCGCATCGTATTTGCCAGACTTCGAAGTCGGGATTGCCCACGACTCGGCGGCGTTCATGGGTCGAGATGATCAAGGCTCTATCCCGACAAACCTCCGAAAGCAAACGGAATATCTTGTCGGCTGTGGGCGGATCGAGAGAAGCGGTGGGCTCGTCGGCCAAAACCAGACTGGGATCGTGAATCAGAGCCCTGGCGATGGCGCAACGCTGCCGTTCGCCTACCGAAATTTGCGAGGGCAGCTTTTTTAGAAGATGACCGATGCCCATCTCTTCGGTCAGGGCTTTCAATCTGGCTTTTCTTTCGGCTTTGGAAATCGAGCGTTTCAGAGAGGCCGGCAAGGAAATGTTGTCGGCTACGGACAGAAAAGGCAAAAGGCCTCCCGTCTGCATGATGTAGCCCAGTTCGGAACGGCGCAGCTTCTCGAAAACGGAATAACGGCGCTTTCGCCAAATGTCCTTCAGATCGTAACTGACGTCGTGGTCTTCCGGAGCGAAGACGAACTCGTCGGCTTCGTCCGGCTTCGAAATCATGGCCAGCATGTCCATGAGAGTGCTCTTGCCGGAGCCGGAATCCCCGATCAGAGCCAGACGGCGACCCGGCACGACGGAAAAATGATCCACAGTCAGACTGTAGCCGTGACCGACGGTGCGGCGCTTGACCACGTTGCGCAAGGTCAAAAGAGAATTGTCGTCCATATCCGTCCTTACCGAAGGCCGCCGGAATTTTTTGAGTTTTCAAGGCGCAGAGTTGCTTGCGCTTGGCCCTTCAGGCCGGGCTCTTCGTCATGGTTCGTCGGCGAAGCTGATTCTCTCCGGAGAAGCTCGTTCTCTCCGGCAGAGCTTGTTTTCCCAGGCGGAGCTCGTTTTCGTCGGAAAAGTCTGGTCTCCCAAGCTAAGCTCGTTCCGCCGACAGAGTTTTATTTTCACGGCCGAAAGCTTGCTCTCGCGGCTTAGCTTGTTCTTCCCAGCCAAGCTGGATTTTCGCGGCGTAAGCTTGCTCTCCCAGAACGTTCCGGCCGTCAAGGCCCCAAAACAGGTCAAGCCGGCAAATCAAGGTTAGCTTACGGGAGCATGGCCAAGGGCATCCTGAAGAGCCATTCGCCTTCCTGAGAGCCGCCAAAGCCGTTCCAGTTGTTCACTTCCGAATCGTACTGCGAGTACAGTCTGACTCTGGACCGAAGCGTCCTGATGAAAGTGTCTTGATCGACGGCGCTCATGTTGTACCAGTCGTTTTCCGTCAGGGCCATGATCCGGCTCTTATAGGGCAGATCCTCCAAAAATTCGGACAGGCCGCCCAGATCGGCCAGTTTGACCTCGGGATTGTTTTTGAACTGCTCCGGGTCCGTGGTTATCTGAGCCGAGGCTTTGATGATGGACTGGAAAAAATCTCTGGACTGGGTGTTCATGGCGTTGTCCGCCTCGTCGATGACGGTCTGGAGATAGCTCCTGATGGTGCTGAGCTGATTTTTCGAGATCAGCACGGCCACTTCCACGGTCGGCACTTCCTTGCCGTCCTGGCTCGGGCCGCCTTCCAGCATGCTCAAATCCTTGTCGGTGATCCAGGAACGCACCACTTCCGGGGGTCGAACCTCGTTGACGTCGCCCAAATACTGCAATTTGAAGGACATGCCCAATCTGTCGCCTATTTGAGCGGCCAAGAGAGTCGAATCGTCGGAGCTGCCGGGCTTGTCGGGAATGATGAGTTCGCCTCCGCCGTAGGCCTGTCTGGCCGCCTCGGCCTCTTCGCTTATCAGATCCGGCAGATAGCCGGAGGCTGAAGGCGTGGAGGCCGCCGGCGGAGCGCTCCTGGGCGCCGGCGGCGGAGTCGGAGTCGGCTCAAGACTGTAGTTCAAGGCTTCGTCCACGGCCGGCGGCGGAGGGGAAGAGCCCTGGCCGTAGGCCGCATACTCCTCAAAAGCCGCCGAAGCCGCGCCTTCCGCCATGAGACTGAAGACCTGCTTTTCCATATTCCGCATCAGGGCTTCCGAGGTGGCGTAAAAAGTCTCGTCTCCGCGCCAGCGGCTGCCTTGGACGTCGATGGTGATGTAATCAGGCTGGCCGTTGGTGATCTGGCTGATCGTGGTGTAGGCGTTGCGGGCGTTCATGTGATCGGAACGGCCGGCGGCGGTCTTGATGTGAACCGGAATGACGTTGATGTTCTTGCTCTTGGCCAAGCCGGCGATGCTGTAAGGCGAATGCTGGGTCGAATTGTATCTGTCGTTCATGGGCAGAGGTCCGGCGTCCGTGATCAGCAAAATGATGCGGCCGGTGTACGGATCCCAATCGAGTCCTTCGATGGCCAACAGAAGGCCGGCGAGAGAATCTTCGCTGTAGGCGTGCGTGGAGGCGGTGGCTTCCCTGACCTGGGCCAAGGCCGAGTCGAAAGCCATGCGGTTGACGGCGGTCGTGAAGGGAGAGATTATTTTGGACGTGTACTCCGTTTTCGGCCTAGCCACGACGCTGCTGCGGTAGGCCACCACGGCCAGGGCCATGTTGTCCTGCTGACCGGCCTCGATGATGCGGCTGTATAAATCCCTTGACAGAGCCAGGCAACGCTCGATGTAAGGTCCCATGGACGAGGTCGTGTCTATGACGAAGGCCAGACCGACTTTGATGTTCGAACTGGAGCCGGATTGCGGATAGTTGTTGGCCGCGACCAGGATCGGCTCGTCTCCGGCGGACGGCGGATGAGGCAAACCGAGCTCCGGCTGCCGACGAGCGAGCCCGTCCGACGGCTGATCCAGCCATTTGGCCAGAGGATGGCGGCCCATGGAGGCCGAGTCGAGATCCTGGACTCCAGGATTGATCGAGCCCACTTCCAGAAGCTTGAGCTGATCGAAGGTGGTGTCGTCGTAATTGAAGATGGGCATCAGATAGAATTTGTCGTCGTTGACTTTGCCTGTTTCCGGATCGGGCTCGCGGCTGATGATGGGAAAATCGACCGGAGGACTTACGCTGTCTTTTCTGTATCGTATGAAATCCGCCTCGAGCCTGTTCAAAGCGGCCGTGACGTTGGGCTCGTCGCTGACGGCCAAGAGATCGTCCAAGGTCTTGAAGAACAATATCGGCCTGCGTCCCAACGGAGAAGAGAACAACAGAACCAAAGCCCTGTTCCACTCGGAAGTCAGTTCCTGCTTGAGCCAGTACGTCTCTCGGCCCATGCTGGAGGGGCTGACTCGCAGCCAGTCCGTTCCGTCAACGGAGCTTTTTTCATAGATGTACAAGGCGGAAAAGGAAGGTATGTCTTTTAGGGAAGCTCCGCCCGGCTGTTTGTGAGCCGTGGCTCCAGGATGAGTGATGACTCTCTGAAAGAGAGTCTTCTTTCCTTCTATCAAAAGGGGCCTGTCCGAGCCTTGGGCCCAGAGGGAAACGGCTCCGAAAAGACTCAGCGCCAAAACCGAAAAAACGAGCAAAACTTTATGGCCGATTTTATTTGACTTCATAGAATTCACCTTAGACGAACTCGCGACCCGGATGGAAAGATGTTGCGGCTGAAACGCCAGCGCAATTTATAACTAAAAATGCGACGTTGACCGAGGAGATGACGACAAGCCGCCAAATTTGAGGAAAAAATGGCCCATATGACGTCTGACAATCATTTCAGCAAATGATTAATTTTGTCCAAGATAGTCCTTCAGCTCGTCGATGCCGTCAGCCGCTTCGCCGGCTTCATGGGACTCTTTGACGTAGGAGGCCAGATTGTCCATCTTTTCTTTGGCTTCGCCCTGATCGCCGGCCCTCTCGTATTCTTCGTAGGCGAACATGACGTTCGGCTTAACCTCGCCTTTGGGGCGGGAATCCATAGGATCGAAAAAGGCCCCGAAACGCAGGCAATATTTGGACTCTCTTCTGCACATGGCTCTGGACAGCATGAAGACGGCGTCTTCGGCCCCGTCTCGTCGTTCCAACCGGAGAAGCTCCTCTTCCAGACGTTCAAGAGACTCTCTCGGCTCGGCTTGAAGCAAAGCCCTAACCGTTTCGACGGGATTTTGACTCTCGTCGACCTCAGACGCGGCCTCTTCGGAGACGACTTCAGCCGTTCCCTCCTCCGGGGTCTCTCCTTCGCCAGCCTCCGAGGGGGCGTCCGGCGCGTCCGCCGGTTCCGAAGGTTCCGAATCGGCGTCGTCCGAAGCGGCGGCGGAATCAGGCTCGCTGGATGCGTCCGTCTCGACTGTCTCCGAAGAGTCGGCGGCGGAAGCAGGCTCGCTTGAACCGCCCGTCTCGACTGTTTCCGAAGAGGCGGCGGCGTCAGGCTCGCTGGGCTCGGACGTCTCGGAAGCGGCAGCGGCGGAGGCAGATTCGCTTGACGCGTCCGTCTCGGCTGTTTCCGAAGCGTCGGCGGGGGAGTCAGGCTCGCTGGGCTCGACCGTCTCGGAAGCGGCGGGCGAGGAGTCAGGCTCGCTAGGCGCGTCCGCCTCGGAAGCGGCGGGCGGGGAGTCAGGCTCGCTAGGCGCGTCCGCCTCCGAAGAGGCCGACGAAGAATCCGGTGAGGAGATAATCAGCTCCCCGTCAGCGGACAGGCTAGGCAATATGATGCCCAGAACCGGCTGGGATTCGTCCTGACCAGCCGAGTCCGCGCTCGTCTGAGCCCAAACGGAGCCGCCGGCCAGAAAAAGACAAACGAACGAAACAAACGCCGAAAGAAGCAGGGTCGACGTCTGCCGACCATAAAGGCCGACGGCCCAGAAAATCAAACGCAAGCGGACGCAAGGATCATCAATTGAGCCTGAGATGCGCATAAATATTCCTTCGTGTGCTATCTGAACTATAGAGCAGAATGAAGACGATTGGACGAACTAAAGCGATCAAATATGGACAATTGAAACGGACGAAAAAACAAAAAAAACAAAAAAAGGCGATTGGACTTCAAAAAAAACCGAATCAAAAATTCGTCATCAAGAGCCCGGCAGCGGACAGAATCGGTCTTTCTGAGCAAAAGAAGGACGACATCAGAGTCGCCGCGCAATTTTACTCAAGCCGCTCGTCAAAAGAGTCGCGCCCTAACTGCCGACCGTTTTCAGTCAGCCCAGATTAAAAAAATAGCCCGTTTGGCTAAGCTCTTTCCAAAGCGCCGTCGCCCATTGACTGAATCGCGTCGCTTTTTTTGAGTTGACGCGGTCGCCGACGACAATAATAGCCTGAAAGGCGGCAAATTTCTGGCGAGCGGTTGGCCTCGCGGCCCTGGTTCTTCTTCGCTACAGACGCTGCCGACATGTTTCGCGACTAAGCGCCCGTCAGCGCCAAACAGCTCCGCCAGAGCCATATTTCGTCAGCCGGAAAGTCTCGTCAATAAAGGCGACATCGACCTATATGTCCTTGTCGCCAATGGCCAAAAAGAGCTATTTTTTCCTTCCCTGGCGCTGATTGCGCCGTTCTTGCTGGCCGCAGGCCTCTGCTTTTCCTGTCTCTCCACATCTCCAGAGACGAAGAGGCGTGATTTGGCCGCGTCTCTCCACGCAAGCTAGCTTTTCGTTGGCTGCTCAAAAGAGTCCCTTATTCGGGAGTCCGCAACGAAAAACATTGCTGAAAGATGCTCAGACGGCCATAATCAGAATAAAAACGAATTTAAACATAAAGAGCCGGATTAGTCAAGTATAATTTTCGGACTCTTTCAATTTATAAAAATCATATACTTTATATTACAAATACAAAAACAATAAATTCACTATTTATTATGCTATCTGTAACCATATATTATATTTTATACAGTCTAAATACTAAAAGGTATATTTAAGATAAGTTATCATGGCCTTAAATTTGTTTACGCAACATAGACGACAAAGGAGCGAAAAAAAAACAGCGCCGCCCCCGGCTTCTTACTATTTTTGGCCAGACGAGCCAACGAAGGAAAACCGTTCTGAAATCCCCTTGGCGCCTCCAGTCCGAACAGGACGTTCGAATGGCGTCTCCATCCAAACAGGACGTTCGAATAGCGTCTCCATCGCCGTCGCCTCAGGCGAAACAACCTTGAGACGAGGCGGAGGAGGAGTCACCGAAACGGACAAGGCGTTTGCGACCAAAGGCGCGCGTCGCCCTCTCCTTTCTATGAAAAGTCGATCCAAGCCGTCGACGAAAACATCCGCGCTATCCCAAGGCGAAGTCAGTTTTCGTCCTTTTGAGGACGGTCAGGATGACCTTGTCGCGGCCACGTTCGCTTTTTTTTACGAACCTCGTTTTCGTCCGCAGAGTCCGAGGAGCGAAACGGTCTCAAAAAAAACAGGCCAATTCGCCAGTCCGAAATTCAGTCCGACAGTCAATCAATCGATAGGCTATTGTGTATTTATCGCCACTGTGGTAGTCTAGAAGAAAGCGTTTACCTGTTTCAGGGGCCGCTTATCGCTCTAGTCAGCCAATTAAAGCTGACTTTTTTTCGCGTATATTAGGAAAATTATCAATCATACACTTTAATTCATAAATATATTTAAGGCGATTGCTTTTTTTGGTCATCGTCCTCATCTTAATCAACGGTGCGTACATGCTCGAAGATATTTTCAAAGCAAAGATTCCCTATTACAACATCCACAATCGGTTGCCGTTGGCCAGACCTGGCCTCATATTCATCCTCATCGGCCTGATCGCGACGTTTATTTTCTTATGTTTCGGCTTCTATTGCTTGACGGCCATTTTTCTGTTTCTGACCGCGTTCTCCGCCTATTTTTTTCGGGATCCCAATCGCCCCACTCCGCCGGGAAATTTCGGCCTGTCCCCCTGCGACGGCAAGGTGATCAGAATCGAACCGGAATCGTTTTGTCCCTTGACAGGACGAGAAACCCTCAAAGTCAGCATCTTCATGAATCTGTTTTCCGTGCACGTCAACAGAGTCCCGGTCGCCGGCGACATCGTCAGGCAGGACTACTTCAAAGGCGTCTTTTTCAACGCCAGCTTCGACAAGGCCTCGGAAAAGAACGAGCGCAACGCCATCATGCTCGAAACAGCCCCAGGCCAATACGTCTCCATGGTCCAGATAGCCGGACTGGTGGCCAGACGCATCGTCTCCTGGGTGGAGCCAGGACAGACGCTCCGGCGGGGTCAGCGTTTCGGCATGATCCGCTTCGGCTCCAGAGTGGATTTGCACCTGCCCAGAAATTCCGAAATCATGGTCACTTTGGGACAAAAGGTTTTGGCCGGCTGGTCGCCCATATGGCGGCAGAACGATTGACGTCCTCCCCTTTCCGCCAATCGTTCAGAGAGAAATCAGAAACAGTCTGTCGGAGGCTAAGCCTCCGACAGACAAATATTCATAGCTGTTTGACGAAAAATAAAGTTATTGACGTTATTTTGCCATAATTCATCAGATAATGAAAAAAAAATGACTAATGCTCTTTGGCTATGAGACATGTTTTTTTTCGAGCAGGCTTTCATTTTCGAAAGAGTTGGTCTTTTGACGAGGGTCGTCGTTCATTTGCTCGCGTCGATAGCCGCGAAGCGACAAACGTCACCTGTCAAGACGGCCGCCTGAAATTTTTCAATCAGTTCTTGAAAAGTAATCTATCAGACTTTCTTTACATAATCCGGAATGTTTGCAAAAGTTCGACCCTTGGCAATTGGATTTAGTCGTCACATTTTCTGTCGCCAAGCAATTATTTCGGAACGCCCCGCAGCCTAGAAATTTCTGTCGTTCGAGGGGAATAGACGCTTTGCTCAAGGAAATTTACAACTGTTTTAGTTGTATTATTGCACTTATACAGCATTAATTTAAGTTAAACGTCTAGCATAGAAAAAAATATTTACTTGACAAATACTTTTTAACCTCCTATTTATCTTTATAATACTTTCATTAACTTGTATTAGCTATAAAATTCCATCTAAATAGTTTAAATAGACTACTAATAATATCTTTATTACCATATATTACAATAATTATTGCTGACACTGACCTGTCTCATTGAGCTATTTTTTACCTCCTTCTCTAAAGAGACTGATTTCCGCCTGGAGTCAAGGGGCGACTTTTTTGATCCCCAACCAGGCGGCGAGCTAAGGGCCGGGGGATCGGACAAATTTCTAAAAATGGGCTTGTATTGGTGATTTATGGGCTATATGACCACAATCATAACTGTCAATAGAGAAGAAAAACCCGTTAAAGCCGAAGTCTTTTGCGGCGGCGTTTCGAAAGGTTTTTCGAATCCCGACACCGGCGCGATCTCCTTTTCAATGTCGACCAAAGATCAGTATTCCGTTTCGGCGAGGCGTTATGGCGAATCCGCTTCCGCCACGATTAGAGGCGGTCAAAAAATGGTTCTGCGTCTGAAATGACGATTGTTTGCCGCTTATGAAGATGTTCTATACGAAACTGAGAGCGGCGCGAACTGCTCCGCTTATTTTAGAGGTCTGCTCTAAAATGGCTAAATTTGCGCGGATAGCTAAATTCGCTCGCTGAGAGCGTCTGGCGACAGTCGGCTCGGAAAAGATTCCAACCTGATCTATGCTGACAGGGCCTGACCGGGCCAGCCAAAAGGAACCCGACTCCCAAAAGCGAGATTCCGCCATAACCGAAAAACCCCTTTTTATGCTTCCGCCCTCGGAACATCCTAACCTTGTTGACTTTGGTTGTTGAACATGACTGTGACGGCGATAATTCCAGCCCGAGAAGCTTCGACTCGCTTTCCCGGCAAACCTCTGGCCAAAATTCTGGATCGCCCCATGATCCAATGGGTTTACGAACGCTGCCGGGCGATTGACGGCATAACCTCCATTCACGTGGCCACAGACAGCGCCAACATCGCCGCCGCCGTCGAACAATTCGGCGGAAGCGCCCTCATGACCTCCATACAGCACAGATCCGGCACGGACAGACTGGCTGAAGCCGCCATTATTCTCAACCTGAGAGGTTCGGACGTGGTCTTGAACGTTCAAGGCGATCAGCCGGCCTTGAATCCCCGTCACCCTTCCCTGTTGATTGAAGCCTTAATGGACGAGCCGGAGCTGATGATGGCCACTTTGGCCGTCCCCTTTCCCGACCCTTCCGAAATAGCCGACCCCAACCACGTCAAAGTGGTCATGGACCACAGCGGCTCGGCTTTGTACTTTTCCAGAGCCCCCATTCCTTGGCCCAGAGACGGGGGACCCGGCCATTATTTCAAGCATGTGGGGCTGTACGCCTACCGAGTCGATTTTCTGCGTCAGTTCGTCTCCTGGCCTCAGGGCAAACTGGAAGCGGTGGAAAAACTTGAGCAGTTAAGGGCTCTGGAACAAGGACATAGAATAAAGGTGCTGATTGCCGAAGGTCTCTCCCCTGAAGTCGACTTGCCTGAAGACATAGCCAAAGTCGAAGCCGTTCTGCGCTCCGCTCCATGAGTCGTCGACTTTTTCCCGTTTGACGGATCTCGGCCAAAACGCCTGACGAGACGTCGACGAAATTCCCGAGACCATGAGAAAACAGCCGCTTTTTCGGGCCGCTGGACAGTTTTTAAGTCTTTGGCTTCTTGGTCGGCAAGGCCGCCACCCTAAAGGCTCACGGCTTTGGCCTTTATTCTTAATGAAATGATGGCCTAAGGCGAATAGCCGGCCCAGAACATGCAAGTCGCCCCGTTTTGGGAGGAGCGCTGATGAAGGAATGCTTGCCTGACGGTCATTCGGATTTTTTGCTGCGTTACCACATCGCCTGGGTGACGAAGAACGGAGAAAAAGTTTTAACCGGCGACATAGGCTTGGCCTTGCGGGACATAATCCGCCGAATATGCGCCAAAGAAAAAGTTGACGTCATATCTGGCCGCATTGCCGCCGATCACGTCCGCCTTTTTCTGTCGGCCAAGCCAAATGTTCGCCTGAGCGAACTGGCGCGACAGCTGAAGGGCAAAACGTCCCATTTTTTGCTGAAGAGCTATCCCAGCCTGCAAAAGCGATATTGGGAAGGTCGCCTGTGGGCGCGGGGGTATTTTTGTCGCACAAGCGGAAATGTTACGGACGAATCGATCCAAAATTACGTCGAGAGTCGAAGCGCTGACGAAGAAACATTTATAGTGGAATGATTGCGCGGCTGCCGCCGCGAACGAAAAGGGGCCATCTTCCTGACCGCCAGCTTCGGCTGGCGGTTGTTTGTTTTGCGTTCGCCAAACCTCCAAAAAGGGCATTTTTCCATATGGTCGCCGCATTTTTTAGACGGTTCATTGATTAATTGAGCCTCCGGCAAAAAGAGCAACCTCGCGTCGTCCCCTCCAGCGAGAAAAGCCGATGCTGGCCGACTAGCCGAGAACATGGAGAATTTGCTTGATTTAATCATAACTCAATCTTACTTCCCATATATGACGTTTAAAGCCATGATAATTTTTGAACTAAATCAAGATAAACAGTTCTATGACGTCTGTCATGTGAGAAAAGAAGCAAATTAGTTGACTTAAGTTATGACGTTTTCTCCGCCCCGGTGAAATTTCGGCAAACTTTGAGAAAAATTTAAGAGCCCTGGGTTCTCGCTGGCGGACCGCCTTCCGGAAAAGAAAACAGGCGGAAAGACTGGACGCCTTTGCGCGACTTTAACCGGGTTTCGGCCTAAGGACGGCGTTTCCAGCTAAAAATGGACGATTCGCGCCGGCCATTTCGTGACGATCCGGCTTGACGACAAGGCCAATATGTAGAATTAATTAAGTTTTTATTTGTCTCCTTTCTTTCTCAAAATTAATGTCGCCTGGTCATTTTTCCCCCGCCCCACATTCCAACGACCTCCACAGCGGGCTTATTTTTCGGCTTGCGGAAACTAGTCGAATTCGCTATAATCATTTTTCGAAAATCAAGTTAACTGAATACAATTCAGCCTTTTGGCTAACCTCTTGGTTTGCGAATAGAATTATGTCTTCCACAAGCAGCCTAATTGATAATGAAAAATCAAAATATGTCAATTATTTTTTACATTTTATATATTTTAACATGACATAAGCAATAATTTAATAGTAATTTTCCCATTAGATTATTTATTTAACAGAAATTTTAGATATTTTCCAGATTGGCGACAATTCTGGTTATATTTTAAACGCCTTAAAACAAGATTCTTGGACAGGAAACTGTCTAAAACATTTGCCTGACCGCTCTTTTTCCGAGATTGGCCAGCATTTCAGTTCATCATCCATTTTACGAGGTTCAACGTGTTCAAAAAACTTCTTCTCATGACCGTTCTGGCCGTCATGGCCATGTCTCCCGCCGCCCTTATGGCTCAGGCGGAAATCATCAACGGCTTCGACGCCGATTCCTTCAAGCCCTTCGCCTACATGGACGAAAACGGCGTTCCCATCGGCTTCGACATCGACTGCGTCAACTGGATCGCCCAGAAAAAAGGCCTGACGGTCAGCCACCAGCCCTACGCCTGGGATTCCATCATCGAATTGCTGCAGAACAAAAACATCAACATGATCGCCTCCGGCCTTTCCGTCACCCCCGAGAGAGCCGAAAGAGTGGCCTTCACCATTCCTTATTGGTCCATCAAGCAGGTCGTTTTGGTCGCCAAGGATTCCGCCTTGACTCTGGACGAAGTTTTGACCGGCGGCAAAAAAATTGGCCTCCAGCTGGGCACCAGCGATCTGGCCTCCATGGACTCCAGCAACGGCCAAAACGGCCGCAAATATGAAACCGTGGGCTACACCTCCGTGGACTTGGCCGCCGAAGACGTCATCAACGGCCGCATTGACGCCGTGGTCATGAACGACGATCGCGGTTTCGCCATCCTCAAAAACCAGCCCTTGAAGTTTCTCGGCTACGCCGGCATCCCCGACGAAGACTTCGCCTATGCGGTCAGCAAGGACGACGCCGAGCTCTTGAACGCCCTAAACGAGGGTCTGCAGGAACTTATGACGGATCCTGCTTGGAAAGAGCTGATCGCCAAGTACGAACTGGATCAAAAACTTTGATGAAAGCCTGAGACCCTTGGTCTCCGGCGACAGAACGCTTCTCCGACTTGACCGGAAAGCCGCAAGGCTTCCGGCCAAGTCGGAGAAAACCCGAATTATCGCCCCCTTGGCGGCTCCATTTGGCCCGCATCCGCCTTTCCTCCGAATCGCAAGGTCCTCCTGTTCATGTCCATTTTCGACTCGTCACTCATATCGGCCGCCTTCTGGATCGCCAAAGGCACCGGGCTGACCGTCGCCCTCATCGTCGGAGCCATGTTTTTGGGGCTGATCGTCGGACTCCCGATGGCGGCCATACAAGTCTACGGACCTCGCTGGGCCCGTTTTCTGGTCATGGTCTACGTCTGGTTCTTCCGCGGCATTCCCATTTTGGTTCTTCTCTTTCTTTTCTATTTCGGCGTTTTTTCTCCCCTGGAAGCTTGGCTGACCAAATTTTTCGGCGTTAGAATCAACCTGCCCTTCCTGGCCTCGGTGACCACTCTGGGGCTGGCCAGCGGGGCATACCAGTCTCAGATTTTTCGCGGAGCGATGCTCTCCCTCCATATGGGGCAGTACGAGGCGGCCTTGTCCTTGGGCTTCACCAGACTGGGCGCTCTGGTCAACATCATCCTGCCTCAAGCCCTGAGAATAGCCATTCCCGCCTGGGCCAACGAATACTCCATTCTCCTCAAGGATTCCGCCATCGCCTACGTGCTGGGCACTTTGGAGATCATGAGCCGAATTAAACTCATGGTGGCCACCTTCCACATGCACGTGCCCTTTTACATTCTGGCCGGATTCATCTATTATTTCCTGACCTGGCTGGGGATAAAAGCCCTCAAAAAACTGGAAGCCAAGACCCGCATTCCCGGTCTGGGCTCTGACGGCGACGCCCATTTCCCTGAAGCGAACGAAGAAATTGGAACCGACGAGCGACTCGAAGAAAATCCGAACGCCAAACCGGTTCCCAAGCCGGCCTAAATAACCGTAGGAGTCCCATGTCGGCGCGGCCTCGGACTCGGCGGACGCCCTCCGTAAATAGTCTTTTCCGGCCAGAACGAAAAAAGCTGATTAAGGGCAAGCCGATCGGGGAAAACTGGCCAAGACAAGCCGATCTAGACAAGTCGATCGAGACAAGTCGATCGAGGAAAACAAACCTCAAAAAGTCCTTCGGGGACAAACGGAACAAGTTGATCAAAAAAAGATGATCAAGAAAGCCTGATTATTAGCCAATGAGCCTGGAATTAAATAAAGTCGCCCCCGCCGTCGGGGCCGAATCCGAAACTAAGCGGTCTCAGCCTCTTCTGGAAGCGAACCGCATCTCCAAGACTTTGGGCGGGAAGCTGATTTTGGACGACGTCTCCCTGTCTTTGGACAGAGGCCAGCGCAAGATCCTCATCGGCCCTTCCGGCGGCGGCAAATCGACCTTGCTCAAATGCATTCACTTCCTCAATCCCCCGGACAAAGGAGACGTTTTTCTGGACGGGAAGTCGGCGAAAGACATGAGCCAATCCAACATCTCCGCCTTCCGCCAAGAGATAGGCATGATCTTTCAGGACTTCAACCTTTTCGACCATCTGACGGCGAAAGACAACGTGGCCATCGCCTTGCGCAAGGTCAAAAAGCAGCCCAAGGCGGCCGCCCGGGCCAGAGCCATGGAGGAGCTGGATAAGGTGGGCTTGTCCGACAAGGCGGAGCTCTACCCTGCCCAACTTTCCGGCGGTCAAAAACAAAGGGTTTCCATCGCCAGGGCCATGGCCATGGAACCGAAGCTGATGCTTCTGGACGAGCCGACGTCGGCCTTGGATCCCGAATTGATCGGCGAAGTTTTGCAAGTCATCGCCGATCTGGCCCAAGGGGGCATGACCATGCTCATGGTCACCCACCAGCTTGACTTCGTCAAGCATCTGACCGACGAAATCATCTTCATGGAAAACGGCCGCATCGTCGAACAAGGCAATCCTGGAGTTTTGCTGGACGCGCAATCCAATTCCCGGACCTCCCTCTTCTGCGCCAAATTAACTCAACTGTCGAGCAAGAAATGGACACCTGGGAATTTTATGTAAAAAGTCTTATCCCGGCTTTGAATCAGGGATTGTTGATGAGCGTGAAGATCATCGTTCCCTCGGCCTTGCTGGGAATAGCCATAGGCGTCCTGGTCGGCGCCGGGAGAGCGGCCGGCCCCAAATGGCTCAAACCTCTCTTGAACGCCTACGTCTCCGTTTTCCGGGGCACCCCTCTGGTCGTCCAGCTGACCATGTGGTATTTCGGGCTGCCTAGCGTGTCCCGGTGGCTGGGCGGATATTTAGGGCCTCTGGGACTGCCGGAGTTCACCTGGAAATGCCTCATTCTGAGTCCCTACGCCGCCGCCGTCGTCGCCTTCTGCCTTTGCTCCGGAGCCTATCAATCGGAGTACATTCGCGGGGCGATACTGTCCATTCGCAAAGGCCAGTTTTTGGCCGCCGAATCCCTCGGCTTCACCAAAGCCCAGACGTTCTGGCACATCACCGCGCCGGTGGCCGTCAGACGGGCTTTGCACGGCTGCGGCAACGAAATAATCTATTTGATAAAATACTCTTCCCTGGCGATCATAGTCAGCGTCATGGAACTGACCGGCCAGTCCAAATCTCTGGGCTCGCTGTATTTCAGAAATTTCGAGTGCTACTGCCTGACCGCTCTCTACTATCTGGCCCTCGTCTCTCTGGCCACGATCATTTTGCATCTGATCGAAAAGAAGCTGGAAATACCCGGCTTAGGCCAGGCGAAAGCCTGACCGAAAAGTCTTTCAAGCCTCTCATGCCTTTCACGCCTTTCACGCCTTTCACGCCTTGCAATCATTTCAAGCCTTTAGGCCTTCAAGCCTTTCCAAGAGCCGAACGGAGCGGACGCGAGGAGACGGGAAAACCTAAGAGCCAGGAAAAACCCTTTTGAGGGTGGATCGATTTGAGGGTGGATCGATGTTCGAAGCCTGTCATTTTGGCATCCTGGAGCAGGATCAATGACCAAAAAAGCGAAAAAAAAACCGACCGGAGACATGACGACGGCCAAGATCGCCGGCGAGGCGGCCAAGACCGTCGCTCCCGGCGTTCCGTCCGAATCGGGGGCCGCGAACAACCGGCCTTTCGTCGCGATTGAAGCTCTGGACGTGTTTTTTGGCGACTATCAGGCTTTGATCAACATAAATCTGACCCTGAACCGGGGAGACAGGACAGCTTTGCTGGGGCCCAACGGAGCCGGCAAGTCGACCTTGATCAAAGCCGTTTGCGGAGCTCTGAATCCTTCCGGCGGCCGGGTTCTGGTCGACGGGAAAGACCCCAGGCTGGCCAAAGCCGATCCGGCCCTTTTAGGCTGGCTTCCCGAAGGGGCTCCTTTGAATCCTGAATTGACCGTTCTGGAACACCTGCGTTTGACTTGCCGGCTCAGAAATCTGAACGAAGCGGAAGGTCGACGGGAAATGGAGCGGCTGATCGAGGGGCTGAACCTCGCGAACAAGCTTAACCGTCTGGCCGGAGGACTGTCCATGGGCTCCCGAAGGCAAGCCGCCTTGGCCCTGGCCCTTTTGGGTCAGCCGAAACTTATCGTCCTAGACGAGCCGACCAGCAGTCTGGATCCGGCGGAGGCCAGAAGATTCGCCGAACTTTTGACGACGCTTGGGCCGGACACGACCATGATCATATCCAGCCATATCCTTGGGGAAGTTTCCGGCGTGACCGAAGCGGCCATCTTTTTGAATCAAGGCTCGTTGGCGGGGCAAGGCCGCTGGGAGAACCTCCCCGGCGGATCTGACGCTCCTCACGAGGCGTATTTCGAGCTGGTGCGACATGAGTAGTCTGAGGGTCTCCAAAATCGCCGCCCTGGCCAGATTTGAATTCACCTCCTTCTGGAGCGGCTCAGCCGGCGCTCTAGCCCTGGCCGTCTTTCTCGGCTTGGAAGGCGCTCTCTTTTACAATTCGGCCTCTTCCTATGCCCTGGCCAATCTCTCCGCCTTGGCCAGGGGAGGCGCCATGAACGCCAACCTTCTCATGTTCACCGGCGGCCTTTGGGATCTGGGTCTTCTCGTCGCTTTGGTCGCGCCTCTGACCACCATGAGAGCTTTGGCCGTCTCGGCCGACGGCGGCCATCTGGATTTGATCCTCTCTTGGCCCTTGCGGCGCCGGGAACTAGTTTTGGGGCTATTTTCGTCCTCCTGCCTGTCTCTGGCTCTTCTGGCCCTGCTTGGCTTAGGCCCATACGTTCTCCTCCTGACCATGAACGTCGGCAGCCTCAAAATTCTCCTGGTCTCCTATCTGGGCTTATGCCTGTTGATCATGGCTTTCAGCGCCGTCGGCCTGGCGATCAGCTCGTTGACCCGCACGCCCCTGGCTTCGGCGTTGACCACTTTGGGCCTGCTTGGACTCTTGTGGGCCGTCGGCTGGGCCGCTCCTTATCTCCCGGTCCGCATAGGGGCCCTCATTCAAGGACTGGCCTTCGGTCCGAGACTGTACCACTTCGCTTTAGGCCTCATCGATTTGAACGACGTGGTCTACTTTCTGGCCATGACCTTGGGAGGTCTGGCTTTGACCAAACCTGTCCGCTGATTTCGCCGCTTGTTTCGACTCCGCCTACCCTTTGGCCAAAAGCCGAACTTTTTGGCCAGAAGCCGAAACCTTTGGCTTCTGGCGAACTGGCGGAGTCATTTGACTCCAAAGGCCGCTCGTCTTCGCCTTTTCGTCGATTATGCGGTGAAATCAGCCTTATCCGTCAAAGGTCGAAAAAACGCGTTTCTCTAATTTATTGGCCGCTCAATTGTGAAGGAGTTTTGAAGATGAACAAAAGGGAAATGTTTTCTTTCATTAAAAAGTTGTCCCCGGAAGACGGTTTTCAAATCTTGTTGGACCTGTTGGTTGACAGGCCCGAGTTGTTGAAACAGGCGTATTTCATGGCCAAGCCCGTCGCCGACGGAGACGAAGAAAAAATCGCCGACGACGTCTTCCAGAGACTGGACATGCTCACTTACGACGAAGCCGAGAACAAGGCCGCAGGAGCCAAATATGGCCCGTACGATCTTGGCGACGCGTGTGAAGAACTGTTTCAAGAAACCATGGAACCGTTTATGGACGAATTGATCGACAGAGTGAAGAAAGGCAAAGCCAAGGAGGCTAAGACCTTTTGCATCGGCATTATTAAAGGACTTCTGAAGTATTCTGACGAATCCGTCTCCGATTTCCAGAACGCGGTGGTGGATTGCCCTTGGGATATAGCGCGAGATGCGCAAAGCGAATGGCTGAAGATCAAGCCGAACGCCAAAGACGTCAAAGAGGTGGATAAGCTGTTCCCGAAAGATTGGCCTTGAAAGCCGTCCCGTCGAGCGACGGGCATCGGCTTTCGGCTTTCGCCTTGGGGGTCGTCCTTTCGCTGTTCGTCCGGCGTTCTGACGCTCTTTCTTGTTCAGCTCGTTGCCAAGACTCGAACGCGCCTGTTCCTCTCCCAAAAAAATTGAAGGCGTTCCTTTGCCCTTCAGCCGTAGAACCGAAAACCCAGGGACGAACTCGAAAAAACCTCGATTCGCGGCCTAAATTTTCGGCCTCGATTTGCGGACTTTTGGGGAGGGAACAGAGGCCTTGGCCTCTTTTCTCTGCCAGGCGGCGAATTCAGCCTTTGTCCGTCGAATATCGCCAAAACGCGTTTCTCCGATTTGTTGGCCGCGCAAATATGAAGGAGTCCTCAAGATGACCAGAAAGGAAATGCTCGCTTACATCAAAAAGATTTCCCCCGAAGAGGGTTTTGAAGTCTTGCTGGAACTGTTGAAGAGCTGGCATGGTTTGACGAAGTCGGCGTATTTCCTGGCCAAGCCCGTCTGCGGCGAAAATGATGACGAAGAAAAAATAGCCGAAGAAGTCTTCCAGAGATTGGACATGCTCACTTACAATGACGCCGAGAACTTGATCAGACGAAAAAGCGCAGGCCCATACAGTCTTGGCCCGGCGTGCGACCTGTTGTTTAAAGAAATCATCAGCCCGTTTTTTGACGAATTGCGCGCTAGATTGAAGCGTGGCCAAGCTCAGGAGGCGAAGACATTTTGCCTCGGCCTCATCAAAGGACTTTGGAGATATTACGACGAATCCGAATCCGATTATTTAAACGCGGTGGAGGATTGGGTTGGGCATTACGCTCGGCAAGCGCAAAACGAATGGCTGATGAGCAAACCGACCGCCAAAGCCGCCAAAGAGGTGGAGAAGCTGTTCCAATAGGCGCTAATGGCCGTGCCGACGAGCGACGAACCTCGCTCGCCGAAAGCCGCAAGGCGATCTTCCTTCAAATGTTCCTCCGGCGTTCTTGCGTCATCTCTGGCCGAACTCGTCGCCAAGACTCGAACGCGCCTGTTCCCCCTTTATTCAATTGAAGACGGAAGCCAAACGACGGATAACGCGCGCCCTTGGGCTAATTGTTTTTGATTTAACGTCATGCGCCTTTTCCTGCCGGGGAAAACGGACATCTTTCGCGTCGCCGCCCTTGGCTTCGTTTTTCCTAGATTCCGCGGCGCTAAGGGGGAACATGGAAACTGCATCTTCAATCTAACCATCGTGTTCAGGCCATTGTGTTCAGGCCATTGTGTTCAAGCCATTGACTTCAAACTGAAACCATCGCCTCGAAAAGTGGCGGCCAAAAAGCCTAAATTACGCGGATCGGACTTTTTTTCATCGACAAAACCGCGATGCGACAAAATCTGGCGTATTTGGTTGCCATATCTTGTCCTTCGCCGACAGGCGACCGGAAGAGTCTTCCGATCTCCCTTTCACTGACTATTTACGAAAAGATGCTTCGCCGCTTGTTTTTTCGACCCTCAAAGGAAGGCGAAAACAACCGGAACAATCAGGAAAAAAAATGATTTCTGCTCCCAGCGTCTCTCCTCAGGAGCTCTTGGACGTCCTTCTGCACGTCGCCCCTGTTCGACCCGTGTTCATCTGGGGTCAACCGGGCATAGGCAAATCAGCCTTGGTGGAACAATTCGCCTTCTCCGTCGGCCTGGAATGCGTCTCTCTATTAGGCAGCCAGCTGGCGCCGGAAGACATCATAGGCGTCCCTCGGATCGTCGACGGCTGCAGCGTTTTCTGTCCTCCCCGAAACATCGCCCGTCAGGAGGCCTACTGCCTTTTCCTGGACGAACTGAACTCCTGCTCCATGGAAGTCCAGAAGGCCTTCTACAGCTTGATCCACGAGCAAAGGCTCGGAGAGTACAAACTGCCGAAAGGCTCCATAGTCGTCGGGGCGGGCAACAGGGCGCAGGACAGCGCCATAGTCAAGCCCATGTCCTCGGCTTTGATAAACCGCATGGCCCATTTTCAGCTGAAGGTCTCCTCCAGGCAGTGGCTGGAATGGGCGGGCCTGAACGGCATTCATCCGCTGATCATGGAATATGTCGGCCTGAGGCCCGATCACCTTTGGAGCAAGCCGCCAAAACTGGAAGAGCCCTTCTCGACCCCGAGATCTTGGCACATATTGAGCGACGCCATGAAGGAATACGGCCAAGAGCCTCGGACGGAAGACGTCCTTCGTCTGGCCAAAGCTTGCTTGTCCCCAAACCACGCCATACAGTTCAATTCCTTCATCAAACAAGTCCGCAACCGCTACCAGCTGTCGGCCATTCTCTCCGGCAAAGCCCAATGGCCGGAAGATCCCGAAAACAGGGACGTGCTTTTTTTCCTGGCCCAATCCCTCAGAGCCCAGCTCGTCAAGGAACTGCCTCAAGAAAAAAAGCAGTCCAGCTCCGAAAGCCTGGAACTGGCCAACAACGCCAAGAGGCTCATCAAGGATTTGTCCAGAATAAGTCTGGAGATGGCTCAGATGACCGTCGCCGTCGGCGACGATTCCGAGGGCAAGTCTAACGAGCTGCCGGACTGGTTTTTGGTCGAATTGATACGGGATCTGCCCAAACTGGCCAAAAAGTGAAAAAGCAAACTAATCAGCAGTTTTTCACCATCGGCGAAATGCTGAAGCAGAAGCTGCTTGTCGTGCCGCCTCTGTTGAAGCATCTGAGCGAGAGGGCGAATCTCTCCAGCAGAGGCGCCTTTGGCCCAGGCCCGGCCAAAGGCCTGGCCTTCGTCGACTCCGAGGGCAACATCATCTGCAATCCCGAACGCCGGGAGCGGCCAGAGACCTGGATCCACGCCTACGTGCACTGTCTTTTGCATCTTGCCTTCAGTCACTTCAAAAAAAAGGCGGATCATGAAAAGTGGACGATGGCCTGCGACCTTTTCGTGGCCAAATTCATCTATGAAACAAAAATCTGCCCCTTTCCTCAAGACTACCCTCCCTTGCCCGGCGTGTCCGTATCGACGGAAGAGCGGCTTTACGACAATTTTCTAACTACGGGGATTACGGCTGATTTCGCCGGCTACGGAGTGGCCGGACTTGAGCCGGACATCATCATGTTCGACGAAAAAAGTCAGCCGAAATGGCGATACAATCGGGGCATTAATTGGCCGGCCTTATTCGCTCGCGGCCTCAACGAAGCTCTCGAAGACGCGGTGACTCAAATTGGGAGCGGCCAAACCTCGAATCCGGAGCGCAAAGCCTTAACGCCGGCCCAACTGGCCAAAAAATGGTTCATCAACAGCTATCCGCTTTTGGGAGCCCTGGCCTCGAATTTTGAAATAAACGAAGATCCGGCTATTTGCGACACGCTGGACATAGCCGTGGCCGCCGTCTGCGAAGCCGAACAGATGATTTACTACAACGTCCGCCGCCAGCACGACCAAGACGAAATGCGCTTCATCATCGCCCATGAGCTCCTGCACGTGGCTTTGCGACATGCGAACCGCTGTCGGGGACGCGACCCTTTCCTCTGGAACGTGGCCTGCGACTACGTCATCAACGGCTGGCTGGAAGAAATGGACGTGGGCAAGCCTCCTTCGGAGATAGGCTTGTCGGATCCGGAGCTGAAGGGCCTTTCGGTGGAAGAGATCTATGACCGTCTGACCAGAACGATTCGCCGAATGCGCAAACTGGCCACTTTGAGAGGCATAGGCTTGGGCGACATGCTCGACCGAGGCGCCGGCTTCGAAAAAGGAACCGATCTGGACAGCTTCTGTCGAGAAGCCATGCTTCAGGGCCTTCTGCTCCATCGGCGTCAGCCGGGACGGGGCTTCCTGCCGGCCGGCTTGATCGAGGAAATATACGCCCTGGCCCAGCCGCCCATCCCCTGGGACGTGGAATTGGCCCGCTGGTTCGACGAACATTTCTCGTTAAGGGAGAAAGAACGCAGCTACTCCAGAAGCAGCCGCCGCCAATCGGCCACCCCGGACATCCCTCGTCCAGGCGTCGCCAGGAAGGCGGAAATGGATGATTTGAGGACTTTCGGCGTCATACTCGACACTTCCGGCTCTATGGATCATCAATTGATGGCCAAGGCGCTCGGCTCCATCGTCAGCTACTCCCTCGCCAGAGAAATACCTATGGTTCGAGTGGTCTTCTGCGACGCCGCAGCTTACGACGCCGGCTACATGCGCCCCGAAGAGCTCGCTTGGCGCGTCGAGATCAAAGGCAGAGGCGGAACCGTCCTCCAGAGCGGCGTGGATTTTTTGGAAAGCGCCGAGGACTTTCCGCCCGACGGCCCTCTCCTGATCATCACTGACGGCCAATGCGACAAGCTGACCATCAAAAGGGAACACGCTTTTTTGTTGCCTCGCGGCAAGTGGCTGCCTTTCAATCCCATAGGCAAAGTTTTTAAATTTAGCTGAACGTGTTTTGCCTTTCCTTTACAAGACGCGGCGTCGCGGCCGGAGCGACCGGCCGGATCATCGTCGCAGAGGCGAAAAAAAAACCAGATCAGGCGGCATAATCTGGTTTTTTTTTCTGGTTTGAAGATTTTTTGGCCAAAAAAGTCAGATGAAGACGGCTCCGAAGTAAGTCACGGTCAAGGGGCCATTGTGATACTTCAGGCCGGCGAACTTGGCCGCCAGAGAAACGTCCACCCCGTTGGCTTCAAGAGAAGTGACGGCCAGATTAGGAAAGCGGCAGGGCTCGTCAGGGTAGGCGCATTTTTCGCAAGCCACGCAGGGACCGGCTCCAAGAACCGTGGCCGAGGGATGAAGAGTCAGAAGCTCTATGGCCAGACTCTGAACCACTTTTGAAAATTCCTTGGCCGCCGCCTGCATGCCTTTCCAGTCGTACGGTCTGGCCAGAGGTCCAACAAACTGGAAGAGCATGGCTCGCGTCTTGTCCTTAAGTCTGTCTATCAGATCTTCAATCTCTCCGATGGCCGGAGGGCATTTCCAGTTTTTCCCGTAATTGCCGCAGCGATTGTCTTTGCAAAGCGACCTGAACTCAGGCTTGAAAATAATATCAGAAACATTGACCATGGCCGAGGCCGAGGCGCCGCACCTGGCGGCCGCTTCCTGCAACCCGGCCTCATCCGAGCAGATTGGCATATCCTCCTTAACCAAAACGCCTGACATGTTTTCCTCCGAAAAAAGCTCTTTTATTGCCCTGTTCCAGGGAATATAAATAATTTTAGTTGTTTCAATATGTCTTTTACGTATGTTTTACGTTCACTAAAGCAACAAAAAACAATAAACGCAAATTTATAACGCCCAACTTGACGGCGACTTCTTTAGAAAGACGAAAAGACAGGCTGCTCAGCCGATTTCGCGAGAGCCATAAAAAGAAATTAGCAGCTATTATCAATATATTAAGTAAAAATTAAAACAAACAATAAAAACTCAGCGAGTCCAAACGGAGCTGAAAAGACGCCGACTTCGCCCTCTACCAAAGGAACTCGCGAAAAAACTGATTAACGACGAGGACGAACTTTTTTAGCCATTTATATGTTTTTACGCCTCCTTTGACAACGACTTGACCTCTGTACAGCGGATTGTCTTGTTCGCATGACAAATAAAATATGTTAAAAATGCATAAATTGCATATAAAAAATGTTTATATAGTCGCTTTTAACTAGGCTAACTGGGAATAAGTTAAATTAATCGCGCCTATTTTCGTTTCAGTCGCATTTAGTTTCTGTCGCGTTTAGTTTCAGTCGCGTTTAGTTTCAGTCGCCCCGAAGAAAGAAATAGGCCGAAAGGTTCCATAAGCCTTTTCCGTCGGCGGTCGGCCTATGGAACAAGAGCCGCAGAACTCTGAAGGTCAAGACTCTGCCCGAGTCTTGACCTTCAGAGACGGATTAAAGGTCGACCTTTTTCTCCGGTTGGCCGGCCATGTCCATGAAGAAAGCCGTTCCTTTGAAGAAGCATATGCCCATCGTCCCGGCGCCTTCAGGATATATGTCCTTCAGATGAGGCAGGGCCTTGAGGGCCTCCTCGAAAAGCTCGGGCCGATCGTCGAAGACGAGCTCGCCGACGAGCCTCACCCAGGTGGAGGAAGGGGCCGTGGTGACGATCTCGACCTTGGAATTGGCCAAAAGCTGCTTGTAGACGTTTTTGTGTTTGCCCATGCCGAACCAGATTTTGCCCTCGTGCTCCATTATGAAGCCCATGGGTCTGACCTTTGGCGCGGATCCTTCGACGGTGGCCATGTAGAACGGCCGGTTGGCGGACAAGAAATCCAGCACATCCTTGATCATGCTCGCTCCTCTTGAAAAAGATGAAAAAAGCGCAAAAAAGTTCTTCGCGCAGGCAAAAAACAAAAGGGAGTTTGGAAAAAAATAAGACCGGCTTTTCGACTGGCTAGATAATTCTCCGATTGAAGAACTCCTGGCGAAGAAACAATAAAGGGACGAAGAGCGCCCTTTTGGGAAGTGGTGACAGTTTAGGGCTACTGAAGAAAAAAAGCAAGCATGTTCATTTTTCTTCGGCGTTCGTTGGCTTTTCCGGACAATCGCGTCACGGAGCGGCGGCGAACCGTCTGGCTTTTAATACGGGCTGCTCTATACGGTCTGCGCGATGCGGGCTGCACGACGCGGGCTGCACGACGCGGGATGCTCAATACGAGATGCTCGATGCGGGATGCTCAATACAAGATGCTCGATGCGGACTGCTGAACGCGGGCAGCTGAACGATTGAAAAAAAGAAACTTGTTTTCGGTTCGACCTGATAAGGTCGTCAAAAAAGCCTGAACCAAAAGAGGCTCCGAGAAGAGCGCTTGGCGAAGAAAGCTTGAATATTTAGGCCAAAATAGCGCTTATAATAACAAATATGTTATT
>JAIRTO010000215.1 GCA_031254895.1 Deltaproteobacteria bacterium | reverse complement strand
ATCACTTGGCCAATAAAGTCCAGAGCCGTTTTCGGACTTGGGCTTTAGATTACAAGCGGGGTAGTTAGGTCAGAATATGTTTATGCAGGTATTTTAGATATATAGTGTTGTCTATATTGTTAATTATAGAAATTTATGTGTCAAAAATAAGTATATTAAAAAATACATTTCGAAAGTTGTTTAATATTTTATGTTTGAGCCAGAAAATTAGTCGAGAATCGGCCGGCGGTCGGACTCGGAGAAAAAAAAAAGCCCAACTATTGCCTTTTAGGATGAGTTTCTGAGGGCGGCTGGTTGTTAAGGTTCCTGCCGACGAGAGGCCTTTTTGGCGGACGGCCGTCTTTTGCCTTTGGCCGAAAAAAGGCTTGTTTTAGGTCTTGAAATGTCGCCTAGAATCGGAGACGTCGCTTCCGGAAGAGGGACGAAGATCATTTGCCTATCCGGCGACGGCGCGGCTTATTTAGGGTAGGCCGGCGCGGTTTTCGCCGATTTGTCCGGGCAATGATCGTCAATTTGCCCCAAATTTGGCCCGAAACAAGATCGATTTGGCGACGGCGAATTGGCGGCGAAAAAGCCGCGAAAGGTCGAAAACAGTTTTGCCGTATCCTAAGTCCGCGACTTGTCGTTTTGTCGCCAAGAAATAGAGCTTGGAATAGGCTTCGTTCGTTTTTGGCCCGCAATAGCCGGCCTTTTTTTTTTTTTTTTCGAAATTGTGTCGGGAAACTGACGGAAAGGCGACTTGTTTGAGGAGCCTTGATTATGACCGGAAACGCGGCCGCTAGAGCGAACTGTCGCGCAAAACTGGCCTTATGCCGGCATGGCAGGGTGAAGAAAAGAGTTTTATTGGCGAAAAATACGGGCTTTAGAAGCGCTCATGAGGGCTGCGGTTTGTGGCCCCAGGCGAGCATGGCGGCTCCGAAGGTGTATTGATGGCGGCCGAGATCGACGAAACCGGCTTTCTTCAAGTCGTCGAGGAGGCGGTCAGGATGAGGAAACTTCATAATCGACTCTCCCAAGTAGCGATAGGCGTTCTGCGAAGAGCCGAAGATGCCGGCGGCCATGAAGGGGATGAACGATTGAAGATAAAACTTGTGCAAAGGCGCCCAAATGGATCTTGGATCGAAGTGGAGCTCCAGGATGAGAAATCGTCCGCCAGGCTTCAAAAGGCGCCAGACTGTTTCATAGAGCTTTTCCCGGCGGGGGATGTTCCTGAGGCCGAAAGAGATGGAGACGGAGTCGAAATGATTCTCCGGCAAATTAGGCTCCAAGGCGTCGCCGCAGACGAACAAAGGTTCCGGGGGCTGGAATTTGCCTTTTCGTCTGAGCCGAACCATTTTATTTCTGGCCTCTTGAAGCATAGGTTCGGAGAAGTCCAGTCCGGAGATTTCCGCGTCAGGCCACCTGTTTTTTATGCAAACTAGCTGGTCGCCGGTGCCGGTCGCCAAATCCAAAAATCGCCCAGGCGAATTTAGAACCAAAAGTCTGTCGGTCAGGCAGCGGCGCCAGAAGCAGTCTCTGCCGAAACTCATGATTCTGTTGAGCAGATCATAACGGGGAGCCACGTCGCCGAACATTTGGCGAATTTTTCCGGGATGGCCATGGTTGCTTGGAGATGATGGAGTCATATGGTCTTCCGGCAGGAAAAGTTTGGCGCTGACGGCGTCAAAAAAACTGCGGCGAGGGAGGCGATCATTTTCGGAGAGCGAATTTGACGAAGCTGATTTTCGACGACGTCGCTCAACAGCCGAGCAGATCCCTGCCTTCGGACAAGGTGGGTCGGACGGCGAAGGCCCCAGCCTGCATCAGCTCGTCCTGAGTGCAGCCTCCTTGCAGGAGGCCCAGTCCCCTCAAACCGGCGCCGGCGGCGCATTTCATGTCTCCGGCAGTGTCTCCGACATAGATGGAAGAAGAGGCTTCGACGCCCAGTTGTCGAAGAACGGCGAGAAGCATGTCAGGTTCAGGCTTTGGGTTGGGCACGTCGCTGGCCCCGACCGCCGTGTCGAAATACTTGGCGATGTTCATCAAGGCAAGATCTATCCAAGGATTGACCCTGTTGGTGGCGATGGCCAAAAGCAGTCCTTTTTGCTTGGCCGACTGCAAGATGTCTTCAGCTCCAGGGTAGAGCCCGCATAAATGGGTGACTTCAGGGATGACTCGACTCTTGAAGAAAGCGTTCCAGCTTTCGTCGTACGTGCCCCAAAAGTTGCGCCAGAAAATTTTGTCCGGCAGGGGCATGGCTTTGAGAGTTTGCTCCTTGGTGACTTCGGGGAGACCGAATTCTCGGGCCACCATGTTGATGCCGATGGTGCTGGCTTCCAGAGAATCCACAAGAGTCAAGTCGAGGTCGAATATAATTGCGTTGATCATAACGAGTTCGATGGAGTCGTTCCAGAATAAGGTTAGAAAAAGGCCAAAATAGACTCGGCGAAAGGTTAACGCATCGTCACTTTTTTGTCAAATCACAGTCCTCTTCGCGTCAAGCGCGCCTAGGACGACGACTATGGCCCTGGCCAGAGGAACTTTCGCGTCTTTTCGCGCCGGCAGACGGGCGGCGAAGCGAGAAAAAGGCTTTTCGAAGGCGTCCGACGAGCCGGTTGAAAGATTCGAGGTCGACATGGTTTTTTGGCGGCCTGATTCCGTCAATATTTTTCGCCGGCCTGAAGACGGTCAAACCATTTTTCGGAAAGGCCCCCGATCGTGCCGAAGCCCTTCCGCCCGCTTTCGGACGCCGCGCTTCAGCATGTAAAAAAAATGGCTTTCCGTGCGCGCCGGACGGATTTGAGGCTAGAATCATCCCGGCTATTGGAGACCGCCAGCATTTTAGGACGAGCCGACGAAACGGGAAAAAACGCCGAAAAACGCTGCGGAGACCAGGCAGGCGTAGATCAGGCCTTAAAGTTTAGTCAAGCACTAGGCGGCTCTTCCGAGTTTAAACTCTTGGCTGAAACTTTTGACGCTAAAGGCTTCGGCCAAATAAATCTCTGGAGAGGCGGCGGAGGGGGAGACGACCCTCGTTCGTCTGGCCATTTCGGAAAAGAATTGGCGGCAGTCTCGACTGTTTGGTTCGTGGGCCTTGCGGTTCGCTCCGACGAAACACCGTCAGCCGTTTGTTGACGGGGAAATCGCGGAGCATTTCGGCTCATCTGTCATTATTTGCGTTTCCTGGCGCGAAATTTTTATTGAGTTCGGCGTTTTCGGCGTCGGGATCTTATTTTTGCGCCTAAGGGTTATAGCGTTTTTCTAAAATGCCGCTCAAACGCAAATATTCTGTTGGCTGACGGTTAGAGACTAAAAGGGGAAAAATCTCAAAGTTTACGGCATGTTGGGCCATTATGACCACTTAACCTACCAGAATGCCGAAAAAAATACTCCTCAAAAATTTGACAACTTGCCAGTTTTTTTGTATTCTTTGTCAGCTTTCGGGGATGACCATTTGGTTGCCCTTAAAAGCGGCTAATTCATTGGATGACGTCTTGTCGTCCATGTCCAAAGCCAGACTTCGGCATCTTTATTTACGGGGATAGTGAGGCGCTGAATGGTTTTCAGATTCTTGGCTTGCTTCGTCTCGATTCTGGGTATTGCCTCCATAACGGTCGTGCCATGGTCCGTTCACAGCCCTAATGATGCCGACAGTTTTCTCGCCGCCCCCGCGGACGAGAGCGCGGAAGGCAAAGCGAGGCATTGCGGGGCGGCCATGGATGAGCCAGCTTCGGCGGGAAAGTATCTTTACGTTTCCTCTGTGGCCGCCATTTATGACAAAGTTGTTCAGTTCTCTTCCTTCTCTCAAAAATCCTCCTCATCTTTTAAAGTCAGCGTTCCGAATGCGACCTTGAATCACATCGGCGCCGAACCCCGCATCTATCTTTTTAACTTGTTCCGACCGCTTCTTCAGCCGATCATCAAAAACGTCATGGCGCCCTGAGCTTTTTTGCTAGTTTGGCGAAATCATTGTCTTCTGTTCGAACCAGTTCGCTGCGCGTCGTCAACAGACTGACATATTTATGTCCGGCGCGCCGTCATTGCGGCTTAAATTATCCAAAACAAAATGTAGTTGTGAATCGACAAGTTTATAAATGTTTTAGGCAATTATTGTCGTTAATTTATAAACTTTATATATATTAAGTTATTTCTTTTTTTTGTTCTCATGCGCTTTTACGCTTCCACCAAGCGGATTGAAATATCCGCCCGACCAAAATCAATTTGGGTCGGCAGCAATTTTTTCTCGATCATACCGCCTTTTGTTCGTTTATCTTCAGAAACAAACTCTTTTTTCGAATTGAGGGCAACCTGAAGAGGCTTTTATTTGGCTCCAGCGATGGAGGACGGATTTGGTTTTCGCCAGCGGCTTTTTAGCGTTTATGGACTATGTTCATCCGCCGCTTCTTGACTGAACCTGAATCTTTCGCCTTCAGCCAGATTTAAAACATTTTTTCAAAACTTATCCTGAAATGAAAGGAAACACCCATGTTGAAGAAGATTACTCTCGCCTTCGCCGTCGCCGCCATTATGGCTTTGACCAGCGCCGCCGCTTTCGCTCAGTTGGCCAACGTTGAACTGACCGACGCCGACATTAAGACTTTCTTGACGGTCTACGCTGATCCTTCGCCCACCGCCGTGGCGACCGCTTCCGCCAGCGTCAGCGATCCTGTCCGTTTCGCCAGCGTGGCCGGCAAAATCACCGGCATCTATCAGATGAAACAGGCTGGAGCCGATGACGCCGCCATCAAGGCCGCTTTCGCCAACTCTCCGATGGAAGTCTCCGACGCCGATCTGGCTGCTTACGCCCCCAACGCCGACGAGATCAAGGACAAACTGGACAAAATGATGGCTGCCGCCACCTCCATGGCTCAGTAAACCATCTAACTTTACGCCGGCCCTGCTCTTTCGGGAGTCAGGGCCGGTTTTTTTTTGCCATTTTTCGACCTAGGCCATTTGGGGCGCTTTGATGGAGGCGGCTAAATCCAACGCGATTACGCCATATTTGGCGCCGAGCAAGGTCAGTTCGCCGACTTGGCGCTCGCGTTCCGACAAAGGCATCGGCGCGACTAGGTTTTTAGCTTCCGCCTGGTTTCGCTCTCGCCGGAAGCGTCTTTTCGGATGGTTTTTTTTCAGCAGGTATGGCCGAAACGAAAGGCTTTTCCGCTTCTGACGCAGGTTCCAAGGCGGACGCCGCCGCTGTCTTAGTCTCAGTTGCGACTTCTTGTTTCGCCTCTTTCTCAATCTTCGCCTCCAGAGACTGCTCCGCAGTTTTCCGCAGGGCGCGCCCACGGATTACGCGCGGCAGATAGGGCTTTAAGCTGGATGAACAAAATCGTCGTCGTCGCGGCGATCGCAAGATAGACCATATATGGCGCCGTCGGGTTCTCCCGCAGGGCTTCAAGCGGCGGGATTCGAACGAGAGTCGCCAAGAACGCGATATTCAAAATCGTCGGAACTATCCGACGGATAGCGTTTGGCGATCATGAGACCGAAAAACGGGTTTAGCCGCAAGGCTGTTAATTTTTCTGGGAGCTGGGAGCTGGGAGTCGGTTGTTGCTGGCCTTATCGATGGATAATGCGCGCCTTGGCTGATTGCTTTTGGTTTAAGGCCATGCTCCTTTTTCGGATCTGGAAATTCCGCATCTTTCGTTTCACTCCCCTTGGATTCGTTTTTCCCGCGCTTCTGCGGAGTTTCGCTTGGACAAGCTCATTTTGGCAAACCATCCTTCCACGTTTTCATCTGGTCGGGCGGGGCGCCGGCCGCCTGCGGCAAAATCCTCACAATCGCGCAGGCGGAGCCTGTGAACGAAAGGTCATCAGGAGCTTTTTGACGCTTCAGAGCATTGCGCGAAATTTCACATAATGCTCTTTTTCCGAGCTTTTTCTGATCCTCCCTGTCGAATGAACGCTTGACAACATCAACAGTTGAACGTACACTAGGGCTATGAACAAAACATTCTACCGCTCTGAGGAATCCATCGGGTTCTTGACGATAACAGCCTATCGGATGCTTAACTCCACGCTTCGTCGCAAACTGAAGGAGTTGAACATCGACCTGACGCCGGATCAATGGGGCGTCTTGGTTTTGCTATGGGAAAGGGGCAGCGCCACGCAGGAGGAGCTCGCCGCCGCGAACTGCGTCGATAAGTCCGCTATGAGCCGCATTCTTTCCGACATGAGAAGCAAAGGGCTGATTAGCAAGGAAATCGACGCCAAAAATGAAAGGAAAAAAAATATTCGCGCGACAGACTCGTCGCTCGGGTTGCGCGAACGCGTCTTTGCCGCCGCCTCTGAATCGATGCGCCATGCCCTTGACGGCGTTTCCCGGGAAGACGCCGCGACCTGCATGAACGTTCTTGACGCCATCAAACGCAATCTACAGGAAAAATATGGGAAACCGTGGGGATAGCATAGGCATGTTCCAGAATCTGAAAGGGATGACAATGGCCTTATAAAGACTGTCCAGGGTCATTCTTCGGGCTATTTTTTTTCGTATTTTTGTTGTATTTGTCAACTGTTGTCTTTATATACTTATGTCTTTCGCAACCCTGCTTCCAAAACGATTTACCGATTTGAACGGCCGCAATCGCCAACCGCAGATCGCGAGGCGATAGGACTGAAAAAGTTGCTTGGAAAAAATGGCCGGCGGAACGACTTGGACATGATGAAATGCTCTTTTTTTTTGCGGAATTTGGCCAGAAAAGGCCGGGAGACTGACGAATGGCGGTTTATGGCTCCATTGCCGCCGCCTCAACGCTTGACCGCCAGGAGTCTCAGCGCTCGCTCGACGCTCTTGGCCAGATTTCAAAAAAAACATAGAAAAGCGAACACGCTTGCAAGGAGATAGAAAAAATGAGCTCCTATCTTGAAAATGCGCTGCAAACGCGTTTTCCGCTTTTGGCGATTTTCTATGCCGACGAGTTGCCGAAAGACGTGAAGCGGACCTCTCCCATCTGCTCCATGTTGTTGATAGCTCAGGCCGCCAAAGGGAAAACCGTCGCCTTGTCAAAGGATAGTTGTCGTTGCCATGGCGCGGCCAGCGGCTTCGGCCTCGACGTGCTGCGCGGGACGATTTCCCTGGCGGTCATGAATGTTTTTTGCGCTTTCTGTCCATAGGCAACAAAGGTGGCGAACTCGGCCAAACTATGATTGAGGGCTTAAAAAGGGCAGGCGCTCCCAAAATTAAGGCGGACGCAAGATCGCCGTGCCGATTGAGGGCGAATGGATAGGCGAGGCCCGAAACGGCGAGCCAAAGCGGACGCTGGATATCGCCTGCGCCGACTCCGCAGGCAGGGACTGGCAGCCGGAAAGCCTCGACGGCGTGTTCACCGACCCGCCGTATTTCGGGAATGTGCAATATGCCGAACTCATGGATTTTTGCTATGTTTGGCTGCGTCGCCTTGTCGGCGCGGGCGATCCGGCTTTTTCCGCTCCTTCGACGCGGCATGCGCAGGAACTGACCGGCAACGAAAACATGCGGCGCGGACTCGTCCATTTCACCGAGGGGCTGTCTCGGACGTTTTCGCGGACAGCGGCCGCCCTGAAGCCTGGGGCGCCATTTGTCTTCACCTATCATCACAACGACATAGCCGCGTATTTTCCCATTGCCGCAGCCATTCTGGACGCCGGGCTCGTCTGCTCCAAAGCGCTGCCTTGTCCGGCGGAGATGGGCGCATCCATTCACATTAAAGGCGCTGCGTCATCCACGGTTGACAGCGTCTTTGTCTGCCGCCGTCCCCAGGATCGCGACATCCCGGAACCGGAAGTCGTCGGCGACCTCATCCGGGAAGACATGCTGGCTCTGGAAGAGAGCGGGCTCAAGGCAACCTTGGGCGACAAACGCTGCGTTACCTATGGACACGTCATCCGGCAGGCTGTGAACGGCCTGGCCGAGAAATGGCGGACTTCTCTCGCTGCGGAGGACAAGCTGGACATTCTCGCTCGCTGGTTTGCCGCCTTCGGGGGACATGAAGCCTTGCGCGAACTCGCTGGCGAGAAGGATTTTCCCAATGGGAACGCCCATTGATTCGTGACGGAGCGCTGGTTCTTGTCAGTTTTCGCTGTCGGCAAAAAACGTCGATCACTTCCATGCTTGCTTGAAAAGGCCGTTTGTCCCTGTCCGCTTGCCCATGGGCATGGATGGTTATTTCCTCAAATAATTTCATGGAACCGACTTTGTCCAGGTTGACAATCTGAAAATCCTCATGCTCAGTGCAGGTACAAATTCATCCTGTCGAGGGCCGAAGCGAGCGAGCTCCGTCCATGCCTGAAGAAAAGGGCGTCGCGCCATTTGGCCTTGTTTTTTGAGACGGGCGGGGGATAAGCCTGCCCGCGACCCGCTAGTCGGGTCATAGACGACTTCGCCGGACTGCGGTTAGAGCATCTCCGTCATCAGGTTCGCGACGGCGCGACCAGCATAATGCTCCTGCGCCGTATGGCCGCTGTCGTTCGCAAATATCGCATGGGGCCTCCATATCCTTGTCCAAGTTCGTCTTCCGGACAATCCTCAATCGAAAGCGTCAGCGCGGAGAAGCGCTCTGGCAGGTCTTCCTGGCAGGTCATCCGACAGGTTCTGACAAGTCTTCCTGGCAAGTCGTCCGACAGATCCTGACAAGTCTTCCTGGCAAGTCGTCCGACAGACTGTTTTGGTTTGTTCAGGCTTCGTCCCTTTCAAGCCTCGGGGGATAGACGTTTTCAAAGGCGACGAGCAGGCCTAGGAGACGTTCGTCGAGGAACGTCAAGGCGCGTTGGCGAAGTTCATTCGGAACGCCGTAATAAGCTTCGGCGATGCCGCCGGCGATGGCGGCAAGCGTGTCGCTGTCGCCGCCGATGGAGATGGCGTTTCGTATCGCGTCCTCAAAGGACTTCGATTCAAGGAAAGCCGTTATAGCTTGGGGCACGGAGCCCTGACACGTTTCATCGAATTTATAGGCGTCGCGTATGTCGTCAAGCGTGAAGTTCATCGGGTAGTAAAGTCGATTGACGTAGTCGCGGATTTCAGGAACGCTCTTGCCCTCACGCGCGAGGAAGACGCAAACGGCGGTCGCCTCCGCGCCTTTGATTCCCTCCGGGTGGTTGTGCGTCACTTCCGTCACCTTGCGGGACAGTTCGACAGCTTCGTCAAGCGTCTTGGCCGCGAAGCCGCAGGCTGACACGCGCATGGCCGCGCCGTTGCCGAAGCTGCCGTACGGCGCGGGATCGTCCGAGCACATCCAGGCGCGAAACATTCCGCCGTAGCCGCAATTCGGATAGGGTCGCCCAACTTCCTGCATGGCCTTGACGGTCAAAGCGCCGAGGCCGGAATAGTCGCCGCCGCAATCAAGCAGAGCTTTGGCCACGGCAAGGCTCATAACGCTGTCGTCCGTCGTTTGGCACTTAGGAGTCAGCAGTTCGAAATCTTTGGTTTTAACATTGTCCCGCTCAAACCGGGAGCCGACGATGTCTCCGACGATTGCGCCAATCATCTGTCGCGATCCTTTCCTGTTCTCATTTTTCTTGCCCCTTTGGCTTTTTTTGGCCGCTCCGACTGAAAACTTCGCAGCGTCGGGAAAGTCGCCTGCAAGGGCTGCGCGGATTTTTTGGCGCGCGTCGGTCGCGACGTCATAAACGCGATGGAGTTTTTGGCGGCCTAGGCGCTGACCCCGCCCGTCGCCGCCAAATCCGTTTTCTCCAACCCTTCGTCGAGTAAGACGCGCCGCAGTTTTTCTGGCGAACCACCGCTTCGCGCCGAAAGCCGCCCGATAATGCTTCTTCTAAATCGCTCCATATCCGTTTCATGTCGCCTGTTGGATCAGAATAAGCCTTGTTGGAGAAGCCGGCGGCGAGAAGGCCGAAGCTTTTTTGTCCAAAGGGCGATTTGGCTGGGATGAGCGGCGCCCCTTGAAGTCGGCTCGGTCAGGGGCTGTTGGCCTTCAAATGCCCTCAGCCGCTGTTGTCGCCATAAAGGCCGGGCCATGACGTTTTATGTTCTTCCCTCGCGACTCCTTCGGCGTTCGGAAGAAACTATTCCGATTGCCAAATTGAGCGGAGCCGTTGGGGGCATATTATCACATCAGAGTCTTCACGCCAGGTTGGAGCGTCTAGAAATAGGCGACTAGACTTGTCCATCTTTTCCGAAAAAGTTGTTCAGCCTTTTTTGAACCATAGTAAAGCGCGGTAAATTTCTGGCGACGGCGCGGAATGGGAAACGCCTCGACAGACCAAAAAGGCCAAGGGCATCGTCTACGCCAAGGCAGCGTCTGCGGCCAAGGCAGCGTCTGCGGCCAAGGCAGCGTCTGCGGCCAAGGCAGCGCCTTCGGCCCAGGGCAGCGCCTTCGGCTCAGGGCCATGAGGTTATGGATGTCTTGGCTTGGCAAAACCTGAACAAGCGCCCGCCTAATTCCGGCAGAGGGAACATATTGAAAAAAACCGACGCGGCATTTGCCGATAAAATCAAGCCAATAGCCGCATAGGCCCCGCCGGGAGCTCCTCTGGGATTTCCGGCGTCAATGCGAATAGCCAAGCCGAGGGAAGCGTTGTATGCTACTTTCGGTGTCTGAAACGCTTGTATGCTTCTTCCGTTGTCTGAAACGCCAGTCAAAAGGTGACGCTTGAAAAAACGATTCCGCGCGGCCATGAGGGCGGCTGTCATTTTGACGCTTATAGGCATTTTGGCGGGGCTTATTTTCCTCGGCCAAGCCATGTTCGGAGCGACCCCCTCGGGGAGCCGCTTGGCGCGCATCGGCCAATCGCCCCACTATGCGCAAGGGCAATTCAAAAACCTGGAAGAATCTCCTATCCTAACGGGCGATCAAGGATTTTGGGCGGATCTTCGCGATGATTTGTTCGCCAAAGACGGAACGCGTCCAAAGAGCCCTGTTCCTTCTGTAAAAACCGACATGCGCGCGCTGGATCGCCGTCGCGATTTCGTCATCTGGCTTGGGCATTCCTCCTACTATATCCAACTTGGCGGGAAGACGATTCTTGTCGATCCGGTTTTCAGCGCATACGCTTCGCCAATATTCTTCGCGAACAAGGCTTTTCCCGGCTCGTCGCCCTTCACGGCGGACGACCTGCCCAATGTGGATTTTCTCCTCATCAGCCACGACCATTGGGATCATCTGGATTATCCCACGGTTCTGGCTCTGCGCTCAAAAATAAAGACTATCGTCGCGCCGCTGGGCGTCGGCGCTCATTTCGCCCGCTGGGGCTTTCCGGATGAGGCCATTTTTGAAGGCGACTGGAATGAAGCCTTTCGCTTTGAAAACCTGACTGTTCATGTCTTGCCCGCCCGCCATTTTTCCGGCCGCTCCCTGTGGGACAACAAAACCCTTTGGGGAGCCTTCGCCCTCGTCAGCTCGGAGCGTCAGATTTTCTTGAGCGGCGACACCGGCTACGGGAAGCATTTCGCTAAAATTGGCGAACAGTTCGGCGGCTTTGACCTCGTCTCCCTAGATGCCGGGCAATACGACCAAAATTGGCCCTATATGCATATGACCCCTGAAGAAGCGGCGCAAGCCGCCGAAGATTTGCGGGCCGACTCCTTTATCCCCGGTCATGTGGGAAAGTTCGCCTTGGCGAATCACGAATGGGACGAACCCCTAAGGAGAATTTCCGCCGCTTCCCAGGCTCGCGACTATCAGTTGCTGACCCCGCGCATTGGCGAGGTCGTCTATCTTGAGACGAAGAACCCGGGTTGCCCCTTGGGGGCGGAGGCGAGACAATGAGATGGATCGCGCTTCTCATCGTTCTGTTTTGTTTGGCCGCCTGTTCGGGCAGGCGAAACGTCATGCCTCTGGGTCAGGCGACGTTTGAGGCCTATCGCTCGGAAACCGCAGCCTGGGTTGCGGAAAACCGGGAATTTCAGACAGAAGACCGAGTTGCGGAATTGCTGTGGAACACCCCTGGCGAATGGCGTCCAGAAGGCTCTTCCCCTGAAAAGGGAATTTTGCTTGTGCACGGCTTGGGCGATTCGCCCTGGTCGTTCACGGATATTGCGCCATTTTTCGCCAAGCGCGGTTTTCTGGTCCGCGCGCTCTTGTTGCCCGGATGCGGCACCAAGCCTTCCGATATGATAGGCGTCAGCGCGGATGACTGGCGGCGGGTCGTGGCGGAGCAGGCCGCCATTTTGCAACGGGAAGTGAGCCAAGTGTATTTGGGAGGGTTTTCCACCGGAGGCAATCTTGTTTTGGAATACGCGCATGCGCACCCGGAAATACGCGGAGTCGCGCTTTTTTCGCCGGGCCTCAAATCTGACGAGCCGCTGGATTTTCTGGCGCCGCTGGCCTCCCTTTTTTCCGACTGGCTCATGGATCCCGATGGGGCAACGCCTGCTCAGGATGCCATGCGGTACGCCATTGTTCCCGCCGATGCCTTCGCCCAGTTCTATTACACCAGCTCGTCCGCGCGCGGCCTTTTGAAAAAGACGCCTTTTGACCGACCCGCCGTTGTTGTTCTTGCCGAGCGCGACTCTGTTCTGGATGTGGAATATATATTGAAACATTTTGACGCGTTCTTCACGCATCCCGCAAGCCGTTTGATATGGTACGGTTTGCCCAGGACGGGGCGTTCCCAACGGGCAATCTTCCTGCCCGACGCCTTGCCTGAGTGGCGGATCAGCTCATTTTCCCATATGGGGGCGTTGTTTTCCCCCGCCAACGAAGCCTATGGGCCAAACGGCGCGCGGCGCATATGCCATAATGGTCAATCAGAAGCGAACTATGCGCGTTGTCTGTCCGGCGAAGAGGTCTGGTATTCGGCCTATGGGCATGAAGAAGAGGGAAAAATCCATGCCAGACTGACGTTTAACCCTTATTTTGACTGGCAGATGGAGGCAGTCCTGAGCGCCCTGACTGCGGACATGGACTGACTGCGGACATGGACTGACTGCCCATTAGGCGGCCGCCGCCGAACGCCATAAGCCAAAAATAAGAATTTGGCCATGAACGCATAATAAAGATAACTGCCGATACAAACTCCTGAAGTTTGTCGTAAGCGTTAACGTCACTCAACGCGCCATTTTTCGCCGTCGTAGCGAGGAGGCGCGTTTTTTTTGCGCCTGTCGTCGTTACGAAAAACAACAGGACGTCATCATGCAAAAAGATATCCGTCGTTTGGTTTGGAACACGACGGCGCTTCTCGTCTCCTACATGGCCGTAGCCATGACGCTGCCGGTCATTTCTTTTTTCGTCACTAAAAGCTTAGGTTATTCCAACGGCGTCGCCGGTCTTGCGGTCGGCGCGAGCTTTTTTTCCGCCATTGTCACTCGCGGTTTTTCCGGCAAATTGGCCGACCGCATCGGCGGCAAAGTCTGCGCTCAGCGCGGGCTTCCTCTCTATGTCTTGGGCAGTTTGATCTGCTTCGGCGCCGGCCTTGTCGTCTCTCCAGCGCTGGGACTGGGGCTTCTGCTGGCTGGACGCATCATGCTTGGCCTTGGCGACAGCTTGACGCTTGTGGGCCTGCTCAGTTGGAATATCGCGCTTTTAGGCCCGCAACGCTCCAGCATCGTGTTTTCTCTAATTGGCGCTAGCATTTATGGCGCCATTGCTTTGGGCGGCCCATTGGGAATGTTCTGTCTGGAACAGTTCACGTTCTGCGGACTGATGCTCGCGTGCGCGACGCTGCCGCTCATCGGCTTGGCGATGATTTGTCCGGTTCCCGCCGCCGCGCCGCCAGCCGCAAAAAAGGCCGCGCCGTTTGGGCAGGTTATTGGGAGCATCTGGCGACAGGGCCTAGTGGTCTTCTCTCAAGGCGTGGGGTTCGCCGCTTTGGGCGCTTTCGCCTTTCTCTATTTCGCGCATAACGGCTGGCGACATGCCGGTTTCGCTCTGACCTGCTTCGGAGCGGGCTTTGTGCTGATGCGCCTCGTCTTTGGGAGTTTGCCCGACAAGCTGGGCGGCCTGCGGGTCGCCCAGGCCTCGCTGACGGCGGCCGCCGCAGGGCAACTCTTGCTCTGGCTGGCTCCTTCGGCGGGAATCGCTTTGGCGGGGGCGTTCCTGACGGGCATCGGCTGCTCTCTAGTCTATCCAGCCATGGGGACGGAAGTTGTCCGAAAAGTGAAGCCTGAACAACGCGGCGCCGCCGTCGGATGCTTCGCCGTCTTCCAAGACATGGCCTACGGCTTCACGGCGCCCGTCGCCGGGGTCTTCGCTGATCGATTCGGCTACTCCTCGGTCTTTTTTCTCGGCTTCGCGGCGGCGCTGCTTGGCTTGTTGACGGCGATAATGACGCTCCGGCAAAAAAAGGCCGCTGTCCAAACGGACGATGTCGAGCGCATTCGCGCTCGCGAGCATGAGCCTTCCTCCAGGCGCGGGCGCGATGATCCGGGTCAGCGCCCGCCGCTCCCTGAAAAGGGCGTTTCCCAATGTCCGCAGTGCGAGCGTCATTGCCTTTTGAGCCTGCCCGGCTGCCGAAAGGGAAAAGCCTACGCGAAACGAAATGCTCTAGTCAAGGAGAAAGCGGCGCCGTTTCGGCCAGCCGAACAATGACTGTAAAGAGCCAGGGAGAGCTCCGCGTTCCCTGGCTCTTTTGGCGAATCGGACAGGAGCGGCGAAAGCCGGTTTTGACGGCCAGTTTTGACGGCCGGTTTTGAAGGCCGGTTTTGAAGGCCGGTTTTGACGGCCAGTTTAGGCGCCCGTCAAGCGCAGTTAAGCAATTTCTCTAAGATACGCGCAAAACATGTCGGACATGGCCGAGGCGTATGTCTCGATTTCTGCGGCTGTTCTTGAACTTTCCGAAAATTGTTTCCCCGCCGAGTTGAGCGTCGTCAAAATAAGATCGCCTGCCGACAAGCGCCTCTCTTCTGCGGCGTGAGGCAGCGCTTCCTTCATGAAAGTCCGAAAGGCCTGCTGTACGGCCGCTTTTCCTCGCCGCGCCTCTAGAGCGTCGCGATACAACGGGGCGGCGTCATTGAGCGCTCCCCTTATGTCAGCCTCTTCGCATTCCGATTGAATGAAGGCCAGAACGAGGCGGCGGAGCCGCTCAAGCGGCGGGCGCCGAACGTCCTCGAGCATTCTTTGCATCATTTCGACGGTCCGCCGCCATTCGTCGCTTTGCAGCTGGAACAAGATCGCCGCTTTGTTGGGAAAGTATTGGTACAGAGAACCTATGCTCACCCCCGCCTTCTCCGCGACCCGCGCGGTGGTGAAACGGGTTGCCCCCTCTTGTTCCAGAACTTGAACGGCGGCGGTCAGAATGGCCGCAACCAGGTCAGTCGAACGAGCCTGTTGGGGCTGTTTTCGGGAAGAGATTTGTGGAGTTCCGCGTTTAGCCATATGAGTCGTCCTAAGCGTCTGATCGTGCGGTTAGTGAAATATGAATGTTTAGTCGTATTATAGGCCGACGCAGCCATAATTTCCATAGCCAAAGCTGGAGCTTCCTGACGAGCGGATCGACTGCCAAACTCCCTTGTCGACTTGCCGGAAACATTTCCCCAAGCGGAGGCGACGGGGAGATGGCGGGGTGGCGGGGTGGCGGGGTGGCGGGGTGGCGGGGTGGCGAGGAGGCGAGGAGGCGGGGAGGCGACGGGGAGGCGGCCTCGGAGGAGAATTCGCAAACCTTCCATATTCCGCTGAGGATCGGAGCGCTGGACGCAAAACGAAACCGGATATCCCGACTTTTATGAGCGGCGGCAGGAACTGCCGCTGGTCTTTCGCGCGCGCGGCGCGTGCGCGCGAAACGGGTTGGTCGTTCAATTTGCCGGCGCGAAGCAGGCAGGCGCGGGAGATGGTTCAGTTGGAACGCCCTTTTTGGCGCTTCGATTTTGTTTCTTGCCGTCTCCTTGCGTGACAACGGGGGCAGCGCGTGACTGCCGGAGAGTATCAAGCCGCCTCAAGCCGCATCTTTCACGAACGAGCCTCCGCTTTCGGAGAGCGGCCGAAGGCGCGTCGAAAGGCATGAGCAAAGGCGCTCTGCGACGCGTAACCGACTTTGTTCGCCACGATGGCGACAGTCGCGTCGTCGCGCTTCAACGCCGCGCGAGCGATGGCCAGACGCCAGGCGCGCAAGTAGGAAAGCGGCGGTTGGCCTATTCGGCGCGTGAACTCGGCGGAAAAGGCGGCTCGTGACATTCCGGCGACTTTGGCCAGTTGAGCCGCCGTCCACGGTCGGGCGACATCTTCGTGAATTGCGCGAAGCGCTCTGCCGAGTCTAAGATCAGACACGGCGCCGAGCCATCCTATGTCCGCCTGTTCGGCGAATTCCGCGCAAGCTCGAATCGCCTCCACCACAAGCACGTCCGCAAGCCGAGCCCTCACGACCTCGCTTCCCATAATTTCACGTTCCTTCTCCTTGCTCGCCAGCGCGAGAATCGTCGCAATCGTTTCAGACGCCGGCGAAGAACGAGGAACGACCAAAAATTGCGGCAACCTGTCTAGCAGAAAGTCCGCATTTGAGGAGGAGAACGTGACCGAGCCTCCTATTCCAATCGTATCGTCTCCGCCAAAGCGGGCCGCGTCGCAGTTTGCGCCGTAAAAGGTCTGACCGTTGATCGGCGTCATCTCCGGGTCGCTGGCGACTACATATTCGGCTCGTCCAATCAGACATGCGTCCCCTTCGCGAAGAAGCTGCGGCTCGCGTCCCGGAAGCGTCATCCATTGGCTTCCGCGCAGCAGAGTCACAAACTTCAGCCTGTCGATGGCCGGAAAGGCGAGCGCCCATCCTCCCGCCGCTTCCATGCGGGTAAGCCTAGTGACCCTCGCGCCAAGAACGTCAAGGACGTTTGACAGCGGATCGAGCGCATTGTTGGACGACGGCGATAGTTTCATGGAGCTCCAAGCATGGATAGTCTTGATTATGAGTTATATCATGTTGGCGACTCTCGCGACAAGAACGTCAATACGTCTGGCGGCGGATCGAGCGCATTGTTGGACGACCGCGACAATTTCATGGATAGCCAAGCAAGCCAAGCAAGCCACGCAAACAAACAAACAAGCAAGCAAGCAAGCAAGCAAGGTTGGTCTTGGCGACGGGTCAGGTCATTTCGCGGTTATTTTTGGGAAGGAGAACCATAATGAGCATCAAAGACAAGGTAATCGTCATCACGGGAGCAAGCGGCGGCATCGGTCGGGCAACGGCGAAGCTGCTGGCGAAGCAGGGCGCGTTCGTCGTTCTCGGCTCTCGCAACGAAACGGCGCTTCAGGCGGCTGGCGGATGAGATAATCGCCTCTGGCGGAAAAGCCGCGTTCAAAGCGACTGACGTGCGCCATCGGGCTGATCTTGAAGAACTCGTCGCGCTGGCGGTGAAGGAAGGCGGCAAGCTCGACGTCATGGTCAACAACGCCGGGGTTGGGCCGATCTCGCGTTTTGACGCGTTGCGCGTCGAGGATTGGGATTTAATGATAGACGTCAACTTTCGCGGCGCGCTTTACGGCATCGCCGCCGCCCTGCCAGTGTTTGCGCGACAGGGCGGCGGGCACGTGGTCAATGTCGTTTCTACGGCTGGCCTGCAGATCCGGCCAACAATGGGGGTCTATGCCGCCGTTAAAAACGCGGTGCGCACGGCTACCGAAGCTTTAAGACAGGAAGCGGGTCCAAATCTTCGCGTAACTGAAATATCTCCTGGGGCAGTCTCCACGAATTTCAGCGACGGCATCACAGACGAAGCCGCAAAGAAACTTGTTGCCGAGCGCCTTGGCAATATTTCGATCTCGCCTGACGCGATTGCGCGAGGAATCCTCTTTGCCCTGGAACAACCGCCGGAGGTGGACGTTGGAAGCATCGTCATTCGTCCAACGGCGCAGAGCTGAGGTCGCATCGGACGCTCTCATCCCGCCGCGTCGCCAATTGACGCGGACGGAGAAGGACATTTTCGATGAATTGTCCTCCCTCGCGCCGGCAATGGCAGATGTCAAGAAAAATAGGACAATTTTGCTGTCATGCGGTTATGTCACGTGTAATAGTCGCGCGTAACATTCCTAAAATTGAGCCAGGGACTTAGAAATAAGTTGTGAGCTGCCCCTGGCCCCCGCGCGCAACTTTTTGTTAAGTCCCATACCGCTCTGAGATATTCTCTATCAGCGTCTCGTAAAACAGGAATCAGAACTTTTGAATGAGTCCAGGTCGAACTGATTCGCGAAACCGGTATAATAAATTGAGCGCCACTTAAGATTGTTTTGAATATTTTTTCAATATTGTGCTGGAAGTGGATTTGCAAATTGCTCTTAAAGGTATGCCGTCAATTTTCATTGTAACGCCTCTTCTGAAGATAAGAGAAATATAATCAAACTCGTTGGCGTCATCTTGAAAAATTATTATTCTCAAGGTCGGTTTAAAAAATGATCGAAAAAAACCGACCGGGTCGGCTTTTTTAGGTAAAATTATGCCATCAAGCATTTCATACTCGTTAGGATCAAATCTATCCACTCTTTTAAAAGGCATAAGGCCGCCAGTGTTTTCGTAAGGCGTAAAGCCGTCTTTATCTGTGACCAAAATCTGGAGAGGCAGTTTAATTCTGGGGCACCATTTTCTATTTTGTGTTGAATAAGGGAGCATCACTTGAGATGAAACGGCCAGCGTCGCACAAAACATGATCAGGCTCATTTCAACAAGCCAGTAGAACATAAGCTCTATGCCTTTCACTAAGATTAATCTGGAACCTCTAACGGTATCTATTATAAAGAATCCTTGACTCAAGCGGTTTGCAAGGAAATCAATTGGCCCTAAATTCGATCCGACAATGTAATTCATAAACAAAAGTGAAATGACATATCCCAGGCCGCAACCAATCAAAATCAGCCGAACAGCCATTTGCTCAGAACGCATTTTGAATAATTTGATGATAGGCCCGGTGCAACAACAGATGAATAAATACCAAAAAACAGAAACAAACAATCTGACCACAAACGAACGCATGGTGGACATGTAGTCCACAATTGGGAAGGACGACACCACGATGATGAAAGCCATCGCCAAGGGAATGCCTAAAAGTCCGATAATCTCATATCCAGGTTGCTGATAATAATAGTAATATTGTGGAAAGTCTTTTTCTGCGTCTTTCTTTAACTGTTCTTCTTGGAGAAATTCTTCACAAAAGCTTGACCCAAACTCCAGCCATTCTGCCCACGTTTGATCTGGAGCTTCTTTTGAAATTTCTTCTTGTTGCTCTACTGACATGGCACACCAAAATGGCATCCATATATAGCTATGCCAATACTCTTCATAACCCTGAGTACAGCGGAATATAGCAGGGTCTCGTCCTCTTGCAACTTCCCAGGGGCGAGGTGGATAATTTTCGTCATCAGCAGGCATTTCCCAAGGTTTTTTTAGATATTTTCTTTTTACTTTTCTCATAAAGGGTTTCCAATAAACGTTCACAGCATGTGGGCTATGATCAAAGGTTAAGTAAAGAAGGAGCTGGTTGATTAGAGAAAAAAGCACCGATGGCTTGTCTGAGGAATTTGAATAGAGATTATTTGCGCATAGAGCAAGCGGCGTTGGCGATCCAGACGCGCTCGGATCAATCGCGTCCTGTCTCTGAAAGTGCACCATAATTTGTATCCGTTTTCCTCAATTCAGCCATCCGCTGATCACGAACTGGGAACAGAAGCCCCGGCAGGCGTTCATCCCCCGATCATTGGACAGGTAGGTTTACCGAACCCGGTAGCCTGCGAGGAGAATGATTATATTGTGACCAGTACCGGAAGAAAAGCGCCATCAATGATCAGTCATTCGCATTCTGTCCATAAGCCCATGTTCTAGCTCGTTCCAACTATCCAAATAGATGCGCCTATTTAGTAAAAAAGATAATTTTGTTCCAAGTTTTCCCAACATATGCTCTTTTTTGCTATTTATAAATTCTGTAATGGACTCTTCGGTAAATTCAAACCAATAACTATCAAATTTAAAAGGATCATAACGTAACAATAAATGACAAGCTGGAGAAACATCTGTCATGAATATTGCTTTAAGTGAAGGTAAATCATTTGAACTTAACGGCAACCTCATTAATTCATGAATAGTATGCTCAAGCCCATATCCTATAATATAGTTTGCCAAAATTGCCCATATTTTTCGAATAAAAGGCTTCGTTTCTAAAACATTTCCCATTCCAGGAACTCCTCAATTTCTTCATCAAAGTAGTCTATTGCCACACTACTCAAAAGAGCCCCTCCAACAGAGCCGATCAAAGCGACGCCAGCGATGCAAATAGGTGCATATGATCCACATAAATATGAAAATGGCGTCACGGCAGCAGCGCCTGATTTCCCTCCAACTAATCCCCCAGCAAGTATGCCGCCTTGTTGTAAAGCAGCCTTTGCCTGCTATCCGAAACTTCGGATAAAATGAAAAAAGGGATATGCGCATGCTCAAATTATATCAGAAAATATCAGGTTGTTTTAGAAGCGAAGAAGGAGCCAAAACACACAGCCTAGATCGCAGGTGACGATGTAGCTGCGAGCTAGTACAGCGCTTTGTAAGTATACCGGAAACCAGCTAAAATTTCCGATTTAGGCGGCCTTTTTGGGGACGCAGGCATACTCTCGTTTGGGACTTGGCAATAAGTTGCGCGCGGGGGGCAGAGTCGCACACAACTTATTGCCATATCTCAAGAAAAGCAAGGTTTCACTGATGATCCGGCAGACTTCCCCCTCGCTCAGAGCGCGTTTTCCGGTTGCCGGTTGCCTCTATTCATGGACGTGGCCTTTCTGCGGATGGCCATGCCTTTGCCCGCTCCGCCGACAGAGAAAGCGCTCGGTGCGCCTTCTTGGCCTTTCCGGACAGAACGGGCGGGGGCGAGTCCTGGCCGGAAAGGCCAATGCCCGCAACGGCTTTTGGGTTACAGGCATTTTTGCTGCTCTCTCGCTGCTCTAATTTCCGAAAAAAAATGGGTTTATGTGATTTTTCTTCACATAAACCCTTGAATTTTATGGAGCCAACTGAGAGACTTGAACTCTCGACCTGCTGATTACGAATCAGCTGCTCTACCAGCTGAGCTAAGTTGGCGTGAAAAAAAACGTTCATTTCGCGCCGAGGCGCGAACAGGAGGAAAGCCAATCCTGGCCTGGAATCGGCGACAGGCGGATTATCCATCTCGAATCCGCCAAAAACTCCGTCGATTTATTAATTTCGAATCAAAATTGGCCCCAGATTTGCTCATCTCGCCAAGTCTTATTAGACCTTTATTTCATATATCCGCGTAAACATTCAGATTTTACTGGTTTACAGGCGATTTTTTCGCCTCGCCAATTCGGACAATATTACTATTCTTAGGAGCGAATAGCAAGGCAAAACTGATTATGGCGCCAGCCGGACGGCGAGAGGAGTTTTACGCTGAAATTTGCCAAAAAAGGCCTTTAAGCGATAAAGCCTGCCGCTAAAGGCCATTGACATATGCATAGCATATACAGGAGCGAATGAAATGGCAATTATAAATGTTGGACACGTTGTGCATAAACTATTATTGATGTTTATGAGGATTATTTAATTTTAAGTTTTTTGAACCGAAAAACAGCCAATAATAGATTATTCGCTAATAAATCGTTTTGTTCAATTATTATGGTTTGACGGTCTTGGGCAAAAAGCTCAAGACCGTCAAGCCATGTCTTTTTTGTTTTTGATTTATTTTAAAGACATGCAGCTAGCGCCGTAAATTTTGGAAGAATCTGAGTGGCATGCTTTTTGAGAATTTTAAAAGAGGCGGTATCCTTTCGGCTGAAAAAAGTCTGCCAAAATGGCGCCCTTTCGAGTGAGAGAATCCAATCGCCAACGGAGAACTTTTTGGCTCACATTTTCCTGGTCGCCGGAGTGGGCAGGTGCTCCCCGACGTGACAGATGAGAATTTTACGTTCGTCTTCCAGAAACTGGAAGTAAATTCTAAATTCGACTCCTTGGACAGAGCTCTTTAGATGCGGGTAGAACTGTATTTTTTTGCCATTCCAAGTGGTTGTCCTGAATCCGTCGAAAGCCGTGTCCCGTTTTGTGCCTTTCTTTTCCGTCATGGCGAATTGAATCCCTGTTCTGGTCAGAAAATTTTCTTCGCTGAAGGATTCGTTAGGGTCGAATTTCATGTTGTACATGGGGCCGGCTAGGGATTTCAGCAGCTTTATGGCCTCTTGGATGAAGCGAGGCTTCTTCTCCGATTCGCCCTCGCTGAACTTGGCGATGGTCTGTTTGACCCGCTCGTGAAACACGAGACGATGGCTGAAAAGGTTTTTGGCCGCCTCAACCACGTCGAACAGGTTTTCAGGATATTCCCAGTAAGTCGACGAACTGAGGGTTTTGGAAAGCTCGAAATTGACTCTCTTGGCTTCATGCAGCTGATGCTGAAGAGCGCTGATAGTTTGAGCGTCGATCTGGGCTTGTTCCATAAACTCGTTTTCAAGGGCGGCGAAATTTTCCGCTGTTTCTCGATAAGCCAAGCTATTTTCGTCAAAGTTGTCGTTTTCTTGGATCAGTTTTTTGAAGCGCTCGAGCTCTTTGGAGGTTTTCTCAAGACGAGCGTTCAGATCTTCAATGACGCTTTCCTGCTCGTCGACTTTCCGCCGGAGAGGCTCAACTTCCGAGAGGGCGACCGTCGCCTTTTTTTGAAGGGCGATTTCATTGACCATGTAGTTTTGGCAATCGTCCACCAGCTGTTTTTTTTCAGCCACTAGATTTTTGAATGTTTCCTTCTGACCGGCTATTTCATCTTCCAGATGATTGATCAATTTGTCCTTATTGTGCAGTTTTCTCTTGAGTTTATGCTTGGCCGACTTGTATCGGTCAGTTTTGACCAGAAGTTCCTTATGTTTGTCTATCAGGTTGGTCGGGTTGAAGATTCTGTTGTGCTGCAGAAACTTGACGATGTCTTTGAACGAAAGATCATCTATTACGGGGACGTCTTTCGATTTTTTCTTAATTTTTCGTTCTCTCGCGACCGGAGCAGCTCCTTCTCCTCTTTTTTCTTCTTCTTTTCCTTCTTTTCCTTCTTTTCCTTCTTCTCCATATTTCTCTTCTTCTACTTCGGATGACTCGGCTATTGAAGAGGCCACATCGACATCGTCAAGGGAGGTTGAAGAATCCGCGTTGTCTTCCGAAGAATCCGACGAGACGACAACGCTTTCGGCGTTGTCGGACGGACAGGGCGCCGACGCGACATCTTCGGAAGAAAGGGACTGTTCCGCCTTGTCCGCCGCTTCAGCCGCCGAAAGGGACTGTTCCGCCGTGGCCGCCGCTTCAGCCGCCGAAAGGGACTGTTCCGCCTTGGCCGCCGCTTCAGCCGCCGAAAGGGACTGTTCCGCCGTGGCCGCCGCTTCAGCCGCCGAAAGGGACTGTTCCGCCGTGGCCGCCGTTTCAGCCGTCGAAAGGGACTGTTCCG
>JAIRTO010000193.1 GCA_031254895.1 Deltaproteobacteria bacterium | reverse complement strand
CTGGCAGACCCGGAGCGGCCCCTGCGGCCTCTGGTCGTTCGCTCTCTGGACGTGGGCTACCCCGACGCCCCCGTTTTGCTCCATGACCTTAATTTCGAGGTCGCTCCCGGCGAAATAGTCGGCGTGCTTGGGCCCAGCGGCTGCGGGAAGTCCACCCTCCTGCGCCATCTGATTGGCCTGGAAAAAGCGACCGTCGGGGTCATAGAAATGTTCGGGGAAGACCTTTGGGCGGCCGACGGGGCCAATCTGGACAAGCTGCGCCGCAAATTCGGGGTCATGTATCAAGGCGGGGCCCTTTTCGGCGATCTCAATCTTTTGGAAAACGTCTCTTTGCCCCTGAAGGAATTCACCGATTTGAAGCCGGGGGCCATCGAGACGGCCGCCCGTCTGAAGCTGGCCCTAGTCGGCTTGGCCGGTTTCGAATATTTCATGCCGGCCAATTTGTCCGGGGGCATGCAGAAAAGAGCGGCCATAGCCAGAGCCTTGGCTCTGGAGCCGGGACTTTTGTTTTTAGACGAGCCGTCGGCCGGTCTGGATCCGATAACTTCGGCCGGCTTGGACAAGCTCATAATCACTTTGGCCAGAAACCTGTCTTTGGCTTTCGTCATCGTCACTCACGAACTGAGCTCCATCATGGTCACCATCGACAGAGCCATCTTGTTGGACAAGAAAAAGAAAGGGATCGTCGCCATAGGTCCGCCCCAATACCTCGCCCACGAGTCGAAGATACCCGAAGCCGAAGCCTTCTTTCGCCGGGCGGATCCTGACGACGACGTTTTGTAGCCGAAGGCCGAAAGCGTTTTTTGGCCGCCTCTTTTGGCCTTTTGGCCAAAAGGCTTCGACGACGGAAGACGAACAAGCCGAAAAACGCGAAACTTTGCGCCTGACCGCCTTTTGAAAAACACATCGCATGAGATCCCATCATGGCCATAAAAGCAAATTATCTAAAAATCGGCGTTTTCACCATCATCGCTCTGGTTCTTCTGGCCGCGGCCGTTCTGTACTTCGGCCTAAGCTCGGCTTTCAAGCCGGAGGTGGATTGTCAGACCTTCTTCGATCACACCGTTCAGGGCCTGACGGAGGGAGCTCCAGTCAATTTTCGAGGCTTCAGGGTCGGCCAGGTGACCAAGGTGACCATGCCGCAGTTGACCGCCTCCAACGGTCAGCTTTTGGTCAAGGTCGACTTCATCGTCTTTCCGAATCTGTTGTCCTCGGATTCCGGCTTCTCCGCCGAAGAGGCCAGAAATCTTCTGGAAAGGGAGACGCGAAACAAGCTGCGCTGCTTTCTCTCCTATCAGGGCGTTTCCGGCATAGGCTATCTCAATCTCGACTATCTGGAGGGCTCGGCCCGTCAAGAAGCGCAGCCGGTCGAGAGCGTCGACGGACGCCTCCTCATTCCCAGCGCCCGGGGAGCCGTGTTGGCCATAGGGGACTCTCTGGCCAGCGTGTTGCGCTCTCTGGCCGAAGTCGACTTCGCCGAATTGAACAAAGCCATGACCGCCACCATGATTTCCGTGGCCAAGCTGTCCGACACTCTGGAATCCGAAGTGGCCGGCTTGAACGATTCCATGGCCAAGGCGCTCGAGGAAATAGGCCAAGCCTCCAGCGACTTTTCCGAACTGACCAAGATGATAACCAGCGAACTTGGCGATCTTGAGCTGAGCGCCAAAGCCAAAGACATGGGGCAAGCCCTTCGCCAACTCTCCGGCGTCCTGAACCAGGCGGAAATTCTGACCCGAAACACGAGAACGAATCTAAACGCCACTTTGGACAACCTTCGGGTCATGTCCGAAAATTTTAGGGAATTGTCGGAAATGGCCAAGCGCTACCCCAGCCAGGTTCTCTTCGGACAGCCGCCGACGGAGGTGAGAAAATGAGATCGTCGTTCACGCGGAGCCAGGGACTAGGGCGGTCCGCCGCCTCCCGCCCCCAAAGACGCCTTTTTTCGGCCGCAGCCTTTTCGGCCGCGATGGTCTTCTCGCTTTTGCTCCTGACCGCTTGCGGTCTCTCCCGGCCTTTTCCCTCCATCAGAACCTTCACTCTGACGCCGCCGGAAGACGCCCAGCCGGCCGAGACGGCCCGGTCGGCCGCGAGAAGCTCTCGCCGCCCGATTTTGATCCAGGTGACCTCCAGCGGGGCTTCGGCGCAGTACGAGACGAAAAAGCTGGTTCATAAGGTCGGGCCCAACGAATTCTCGGAAGATTTCTACAACGAGCTGGTCGGCCTGCCGGCCAGGCTGGCGATCGAAGCGGCCTCGAACGGACTGAACGACAGCCCGGCCAACCTGGCGGTCACCAAGGGCTTGGGGCTAGAGACGCCAAATTATGTTCTGGACATATATCTGACCGCCTTTCACGGCGACTACACGTCGTCTCCGCCGAAAGCCGTCTTCGAGGCCAGATTCAGCTTGACCGAACAGAGAAGAGTCCGAAGCCCCTCCGTCCAGAGCTGGATTCTGAGCGGTTCCGCCATCGTGACCGACCGAGGCGATCCTCCGGCCGATCTGGCTGCGGCTCTGGGTCAGGCCCTCGTTCAAGCGACGAACGAACTCGTCAGCCGCGTGGAGTTGGCCGTCAAGGCCCGATAAAGCCGTCGGCGAGACGAGGACGATCCAAGAAGGCTTCTCCGGACAATGCCGCCGCCCGAGTTCGGAAAGAAGCCTTATGACTGGCCAAAGGGCGCCGCCGAAGACGCTTGAAAAAATCTAAAAACCCAAAAAACCCAAAAAGCCCAAAAAACCCAAAAAGCCCTAAAACCCTAACAATCATAAAAACCCTAAAAAATATGGAAAACATGAAATCGAGTCGTCAAAGCGAAGGCAGTCTGCTCGGACTCTTCAGCCTCTTTTTTCTGGCTCTCTCCTTGATTTTTCTGGCCCTGGCTCCGGATTATCCAGGCTTTTGGATCGCTTCGCTTTTCCTGGCCCTCTGCCTGCTGCTTTGGCGCGGCCCCAAGGCGATAATTCGAGATCTGACCGGGCTCGCCCATCCGGCCAAAAAGAAGATCTTGCGGACGGCCGGCTCCATTGCCCTCGTCGTCGTCCTCTTGCTGTTGACGGGCTCTTTCGCCTTTCTGCCGATTCTAAACGTCGGAGCGCCGCCCCAGGCGGTTCTGCCGGAGGAGACGAAGCGGCTTTTGGAGAAATTGGACAGACCCGTGGTCATGGAGGCCAGGGTTGGCCGGCAGTCGTCTTTGGGCCAAATCTCTCACCTCATGGATTTGTACTCCCGGGCTTCCAGCCGCGTCGCCGCTTCGGTGAAACAAGCCGAAGGACTCTCCGAGGTCGACGACGGGGAGGTCAGAGTGGCCCGAACCGACGCCTTGCTCATCGTCGCCGACGGTTTTTCCGAAACGATAAGTCCCGTGACCGTCAGCGAAATAGACGCGTCCCTGCGCCGACTCATATCGCCGAGCCGTTTCGTCTACAACCTCATGGGCGACGGAGAGAAATCCGTCGCCGACGAGAGCCCTATGGGGCTCTCGCTTTGGGCTTCCAGTCTGTCCGCCAGCAAGATATATCTGGAAGACATCTACTTTCCCGGACCTGGTCTGCCGCCGCAGGCCCAAGCGGCCAACGCTCTTGTTTTGGCGGGCCCAAGAAGGCCGCTGGGGCCGGAAAGGGCGACGGCTCTGATGGATTACGTGGAGCATGGCGGCAAGCTCCTGATTCTGCAGGATCCTCTGGTCAGCGGCCTGGACAATTCGGCCCTGAGCAGGATCGGTCTCTCCATGCCCCGGGGTTTGACCATAGATCCGGAAACGGCCTGGGTGGGGACGGAGGATCGCTTCATCGTCGGCCGAGACTTTCCGGCTCACCCGATCACCGTCGGCCTGAGTCAGCCGGTGGTCTGGCCTCTGGTCGGGGCCTTGACCCTCTCCAGAGCCTCGGCTGAGGAAGACCTCGCCGAACCGGTTTTAATTTTGCGTGAAGACGACGACGTCAAAGACGTCGAAGATGATTTGGCCGCTTCGGTCGGCCTGGCCGAGCCGGCTGAGCCGCCGGAACCTCCAGGCGACGAGCCGGCTTTAGGTTCCGAGTCTTTTTCGACGACAGCCGAGCGCCCACAAGAGCCGTCCGAGGACTTCCCGGAAGCGGCCTCGGCCGTCGCTGCGGCCGAAGCGGAAATGTCCGGCGAAGAATCTTCTCCCGATGACTCCGACCGTCAAGCTTCCATAACCTTCAAGCCTAGAGCGCAAACTAGGACGACGGAACGGTCGGCTCCCGCCGCCGCCGAATCGGCCGAATCTGCGGCTTCGACCTCGGCCGAAGCCGCCTCGGCTGAAGAGGAAACGACCGACAGTCCTTACCATACCTGGGCCATCGCTTTGTCTTCGCCGGCTTCCTGGCTGGAGACCGACGCCGAGTCCATCGCTCGAGGCGATCAGTCATACCAGCCAGGCGAGGACAGATCCGGGCCGCTGGTGTTGGCCTCGGCCACAACCCTGCAAAGCGGCGGGCGTCTGGCTCTGTTGGCCGACGCCGATCTGGCCGCCAACGGCTTCGTCACCTACGCCGGCAATCTGGATTTTTTGAACCGCTCTCTTTTCTGGCTTTTGGGAGCTCAAGACGATCTTGCTCCCGCCTCTTCCGGAGGGGCGGTTCTGGACATCGATCACCGACGGGCTCGTCTTCTGTTCTGGCTGCCCTCCGTCATTTGGCCGCTTTTGGCGGTCGCCGTCTGGCTGGCCTTTTACAGGCGTCGACGGAGGCGAGAGGACTGAAGCTAAAGGCGTCTGACCACCGAAAGATGCTTACGTCTCTCTTTTGGACTCAGCAATAAGTTGTGTACGGGGCCAGAGCCCGCACACGCAGCAAATTGCCATATCTCGACTGAAATGCGACCGTTCGCATTTCAATCATCTTTTTTTTCATCTCGCCAATCCTCCTTCCAGCGTCGGGACAGCCCCCAAAAGAGAGGCGGCTAGCCCGTTCAACCTTGGGCTGGTTTGGACGCCTCAAAATTGAGGCGTCCTCCAAAAGGCTCGTTTAACAGCGCCGACGACAAAAAATGACAGGCAGAGAACGGAGTTGAACTCAGGGAGAGACCCTATGTTCATGTGCGCTGGAACCGCCGCATAGCCTCAATGCCTCAAAGCGGCTCTTTATTTTTAGGAGGTGTTCGAGTGCACTATAAATAAGGAAATTATTATATTTAAGTAATTCAAGGAGGACTCGGCATGGAAGTGGCTAAAATAACGGGCAAGGGGCAAATCACAATTCCAATTGGGATCAGAAAAAAACTCGGCGTCAAAGAAGGCGACAAAGTGGTCTTTATAGAGGATGACGGCAGGATTGTCGTGGCGAACGCGGCGAAAATAGCGTTGGCGAATATACGGGCGGCATTCGCAGGCGAAGCTGAGCGGCTTGGTCTGAAAGACGAGCAAGACGTGGTGGCGCTTGTGGACGAAGTGCGCGCGGAGATGTGTGAAGAACGCCAGAAGATGTGGGAAGAACGCCAGGCGGACAATGATTGACGCCAAAGGGCTGATTTCCGCGTTCGTCCTGTCGTCAGCGCATTTGTCGCGAAGGCTTTATGGATAAATAGTTCCGATTACCTGCAGATATCAAAAAAACAGCAAACGGAGTTGGCCGTCTGCGCAAGCGGCTATTCGTAAATTAGTTCGCTGATGATTTCCTTCGCCTGTTCGCGATCCGCGATAACTCCAGAACCTGTAGGCCGCCGCTTTGTCTTTTTCCCGCAGGTGTGGGCGAGCGTTTCAGACAAGAGCGCTTTCAAGTAAAACTCAAAGGGGAACAGCGGCGACAGTTCAACCGGGAATGGTTTAACCGGGAATGTCGGGCTGTTGCCGCGAAGAAGAAATTGCGCAAAAGTTTTTTTTGGCGAGATTAACGCGTTTTCAGTCATAAAGGCGACGCGGAGGTTCCAGCTCGCCCCTTGGTTCGACGAAGATGGAAAGAAGGCCTAAAAACCAGGATAATCCGCGCCGGGCTCCTTTTCTGGAAACCGCTCTCTGACGCGTTTGAGGATTGGACGAATGGCCAAGAAAGACTCAATCACCGAGGGATCGAAATGGTGCCCGCTTTCTTGCACCATTATCTGCACGGCGAGGTTTTCGTCAAAGGCTTCTTTGTAGGTTCTGCGACTGGAGAGGGCGTCGAAGACGTCGGCTACGGCCATAATCCGGCCGTAGATGGAGATCTCCTCTCCTTTTTTGCCCTTTGACTGGGTCTTGCCATATCTGGAGCGGCCGTCTCCGGGTTGGGGGCAGCCGGGATATCCCTTGCCGTCCCAGCGCTCGTGGTGGTCGCTGATAAGGCTATGAGTCAATCTGTCCAGAGGCGTCCGGCAGGAGGCGTACAGCCTGGCCCCGGCTTTGACGTGCTCTTCCATGATGAGGCGATCCACCATGCCCAGCCTGGACGGTTTCGTCAAGATGTCGACCGGAATCCAGGCTTTGCCGACGTCATGAAGCATGGCGGCGAGGGGAAGAATGTTCAAGGCCTCCTCCCGTTCGGCTGCGGGTATTTTATGACGAGCGGACCAGTTGGCGTAGATGGCGGCGGCCAATTTGGCCACTCTCTGGGCGTGGGCGACGCTTTCCGTGTAATCGTGCATTTCCACGATCTTGACGGTGTTTATGATCGACTCTCGAAGCATGACGGCCTTCTCCAGAGCCAGGGAAGCATGGCCGGCGAAAAAGGCCAAGAGTCTCTCGTCCTCCTTTTCGAAGCCGACGACTTTTCCCGCCCCGTCAAGGGGATTGATAATCTGAAGGACGCCTAAAAGATCGTTGTTTCGGCAGACCAGAGGCAAGCTCATGACCGCCTGGGAAACGTAGTTGTTGTTTGAATCCAGGGAATGGAAATGCTGGAAGGGCGCGTCGGGAGCGATGCCGCCGGTGTCGTTGACGGTGAGGACGGTCTTGTTCATGGCCGTGAAGCCGGCTAGAGTGCCCGGCTCTATTTCCAAAAGAGTTCCCGTGAAAGGCAGCTCTTCCGATTCCGGCAGGAGTCGCTCGAGATAAGAGTTTTGGCTGGCGTGAAAGTGAAGCTTTCCCGCCCTGATGGTGTAGACGGTTCCCGCTTCCGCTCTGACTATGCTCCTGGCCTTCTCCAACATCTTGTCGAGCAGGAGATCGACGTCGGCCAGGCTGTTTAGTTCAGCCGCCAGGAGGGCGACCTGTCTGTCCCGGCTAATCTCGTTGATGTCCAATGATTCGCTTTTCAAACAGCCGCTCCTTCGAATCGTTTCCCAAAAAAAGGGGCGCCCGACGGACCTTTTCAGGAGAAGTCGGGATGCAGGGCCTTGAAAACGGCTCCGGCTATGTCTTCCATGGAATAAGGCTTGCTGACGAAGGAACTGGCCCCCAAAGCCTGAGCCTTGACCACTTCTTCGTTTTCGGCCATGCCGCTGGCGATTATGGCTTTCTGGCCGGGTTTTATGGCCAAGATGGCCTCGTAAGTCTGTCGGCCGTTGATGCCCGGATCCATGATCATGTCCAGAATGACCAAATCGGCGTCGCTGCTTTTCAGGTATTCTATCGCCTCTTCGCCGGAAGCGACGGAAAAGGGATCGTAGCCTAAAGTCTTGAGCATTTTTTGGGCCAGTTTTCGCTGGATGTCCACGTCGTCGACGACCAGAATTCTCTGCCCTTGACCTTTCAATTCCTCAAAGGCGGCGTTGGTCTTTCGTTTGACCGCCTCGGCGGCTAAGGGCATGTAGACGGCGAAGGTGCTGCCTTCGCTGGAGGAATCCACCTCTATGGCCCCGTTGTGCTCCCGGACGACGAGTTCGACCAGGGCCAAGCCCAATCCTCGGCCCGACCCGCTTTTGTGGGTGTAGAAAGGTTCGAAAATTCTGGCTTTCGCCTCCGGCGGGATGCCCGGACCGTCGTCGGTGACTGAAAAACGAACGAACCCGCCTGGGGAAAACTTATGAAACGAGCCGGGGTTGCTGTTCAGCTTGATGTTCTCGAATCGAACGTCGACGCGTCCGCCGCCTTCTTTGAAAGACAGGGCCTCAATCGAATTGACGAGCAGGCTCGAGACGACTCTTTTCATATGTTTCGGCGAAACTTTGACGATCGGCGGCTTCGAGGGAGCGGCGACGTTCAGTCGGGCCGTCGAGCCGAAAGCGGTCAAAGCGTTTTTGACCTGAGGAGAGTCGACGACGGACAAGGTCAGCTCGTGCAGATTGACGGCCTCTTTGGCCGAAGCCACGCCTTTCGAGACCGTCATTAAATCGCTGACGACGTCGGCGGCCCGACGTCCGGCTTCCAGAACGTCGCCCACGACGAGCCTGTGGCCTTCGGCCAAAGCCGGGTCGCGCAGCAGGAGTTCCGGCCAGCCTATGAGACCGGAGAGGATGTTGTTCAGCTCATGGGCCACGGACGAGGCCATCAGCCCCACGGCCTCCATTTTCTGGGAACTTAAAAGTTTTTCCTCAAGCTTTTTCTTGTCCTGCTCGGCTCTTCTAAGCTCCGAGATGTCCACGGTCACGCCCAGAATGTACTCCATATCCATGAAGGCCATTATTTTGCCGAAAAGCAGGAGATTGACCGCTCCGCCGCCGCCTTTGTCGAGAACGATCTCATGCCCCCTGATCGCGTCGCCGCGAGCGAGATCGCGCAAAAAGTTGGCCCAGACGTCCGCCGGAATGTTCAACGCTTCGGACAGAACGCGCCCTTGGGCTTCGGCGACGGGGCAATGGGCGTAACGTTCGAAGGCGCCGTTGACTTCCAAAATATGCCCTTTGATGTCCATAATGGCGATGATCTGCGGCGAAACGTCGAAGACCGTCCTGAACTTCACTTCGCTTTCGTGCAAAAGCCTCTCCGCCTCTCGCCGCTTCTGGATCATCCTGTTGGCCGCTTCGGCCATTCTGGCCAGTTCGGCGAAGGGCTGAGCCGCCGGATTCAGCTCCACGGAGCTTGTCGCCGCCTCGCTGAAGAAGCGGGTGAAATCGGAGACGCTGGCCCCGATCTTCCGGGAAACGACCAGAGAAATGACGGCGACCAGGATCAGCATCCCCAGGGTGATGCCTAAGGCCCTTTTGATTTGCGCGCTAAGATTCGCTCGGAGATTTTTTTGCTGAACAGCCAGAGATTCTTCCAAAATGGCGGAATCGACCCAGGTCAGGACGACCCATTCCCAGCTGGGCAGAATTCGAAAATACGCGACGCAGTCTGTGGGCTGTCCGGTATAGGGGTGGGGCAGAGAAAAGCCGATTTGACCTCTGCCCCTGTCCTTGGCCTGGGCGACGACTGCGGATAGAGCCTCTCTTAGGCCCGGGATGAAGCCGTCTTCGTAGATGTTGCGCTCGACGGCGACAGGATCGGCGTTGGCCAAAACGTCGCCGTTGAAGTCGACGATGATGAGGTTGTCCTCAGGAGGCAGGGGAACATTGTTGACCCATTGCAACAGTTCTTCGCCATGCTCGGACTTGTAGTCGGAATAATGGCTGGACGCGCCGATGATCCAGCCGTAGACGTCGTAATATTTCAAAAAGACGACCGGAGTCTCCCCTGTTTCGGCGTCGGCGGGACTGAGGCGGTAAAAGCCCTCGCCTATGGTCTTGACGGACTCGATGGCTTGGGCCAGAAGGCGCGGGTCGAAATTTAGGTCTTGCTCGGCCTCTTCGCCCTGGCCGACGGAACTCCGCCCGTCGCGGCGGCCGCTTCGGCCGAAAAGGACTTCGCCTTCGGCGGTGAGGCAGAAATGGCCGTTTTGCAAATCGGCCGAAGCCAGATTGTCCAAAACGGCCAGAATGATTTCCTTGGAGGATTCGAGGGAATAATCCGCCAGTCTGGGGTCGGATTCCAGACCATGGAGCATGTTCCAGATGTCCATGACCTTGTCTTTGATGCCGACGTAAAACTGTATTTGACTGGCCGACGTCTGCGCTTCCATGTACTCGGCGATGCGGTTCGTTTCGACGGTGAGAGATCTTTCCGCCGCCTCGTAATACTCGGCGGTCGTCGTTTCGCTTATCTCTCTGGCCCGCGTCAGAACGTAATTGATCCAGATCACGGCCATAAGGATGATGGAAGCCAGAGAGACCGCCGTCAGCAATATGGGAATGACCTTGGCCAGACCGTGTTTTGGTTCCTTCGGCATAGAACCCGCACCTTAGGCGAAAGGCAAGAAAATGAGTCGCCCGCTGAAGATCAGGATCGGACAGCTCAGGAAATAAAAAACTGGAAGGCG
>JAIRTO010000191.1 GCA_031254895.1 Deltaproteobacteria bacterium | reverse complement strand
CGCCGCTAGGCAGCCAAACTCCTAAACTGGTCAGACAAGAAATATGAGGCTTCCCCATCAGTCATTTCGCCGTCAGACAGTTGATCCATGAAGCTGGTCTGAAGCGTCGAAAAGATCCTGATGACATGTCGTTCAAAAGCGCCGTCTGCGCGATTGAGAGGGTTTTGCCGCTAGCGGCCGGCGCCCCGCCCGACCAGATGAAAGCGTGGATGGATGGTTTGCCTAAATGAGCTTGCTTGGGGCGAAGCGCCGCAGAGGCGCGGGAAAATAGAATCCAAGGGGAGCGAAAAAAAGACGTCCTATTTCCCCGTCCGGAAAAGGAGCATGGCGTTAAACCAAAAACAATCAGCCAAGGCGCGCATTATCCATCGATGATGCCATTAACAATCAACTCCCCTCTTAAGTCGACAGTATTGCGCTTAAATTGGGAAAGTCCGGCAAAGCGGCAGAACCAAAGTCATTTTTCTATGCTTTGGAGCTTTTCGTTTATGACCGCAGGCGTTTTATGACCGCGTTCGATGGCTTTGGCGTAGATTTGCTTGGCTTCGGCGGGACGTCCAATTTTCAGGAGGGCGTCGCCCAGATGCTCCAAAATGACCGGATCCTCGTCGGAAAGTCTGGCGGCCTTCTCCAGAAGAGGCAGAGCTTTGGCCAGATCGTTCATGTTGTAGTATATCCAGGCTACGGTGTCGACTATGTGGCCGTTGTTGGGACTTAAGGCGTCGGCCTTTAAAGCCATGACCAAGGCTTCGTCGAGATTTTCCTTCATCTCGGCCCAAGTGTAAGCTAAATAGTTCAAGGCTTCGGGATGATTCGGATCGAGTTTCAGAGTCTGACGCAGATATTTTATGGACGCCGACTTGTCGCCCAGCATGTCTTCCACGAAGGCCAGGCGAAAGCGGATTTCCGCCTCTTCGGGAAAATCTTTCAGAGCGCCGACGTAAACTTCTTTGGCCTCCTGAAACATCTTTTCTTCCTCATAAAGAGTCCCGTGGGCCAGAACCAATGGGGCGGCGGCGGGCAGCAAGGAACGGGCCTTGGCCAGCAAAGCCACGGCTTCGCTCCTCTGGCCTTTTTCTAAAAAGATGTTGCACAAAAGAAAGGTGGCGTCGACGTAATATCGGCTGGCCGGAGAGACGCTCCGCAAAAGCGACTGGGCTCTGTCGGTTTGGCCGAGATCCTTCATGACCGAGCCCTGGAGAAACAGGAGCGTTTCGTTGCCCGGATCCTGCTCCAAGGCTTTGTCGAATTCTTTGCCGGCCTCGGCGATCATCCCCTCGTCGATGTAAGCCAGACCGAGGACGAGAGAAGCTCTGGCCGAGTCCGAGGCCGAGGGGTAAGCGTGGGCTATGCTTTTTAAAATGTCTTCAGCCTGACTTCTCCTCCCCGTCTTGAGAAGAATATGCGCCAGTCTCGCCTGCAAGGCGGTCGCGTTGTCCGGCTGGAGCTTGATCAAGCGGCGGTAGGCGTCTTCGGCCAGTTTCAGCTTGTTCTGGGCTTCGTAGATGACGGCCAGTTCGGCCAGGGCGGGAGAGAAAAAAGGATTTTTGTCCAAAGACCGCTTGTAGTGTCGGACGGCCGTCTTCAAGTCGACCCTGGCCTGAGCCAGTCGGCCAAGGTAATAATCAGGCAGGAACAAGTCCGGATAGCTTTCGGCCAGTTTGGAAAAGGTCGCCAAAGCCTGATCCATGCGACCCGTTTCCGCGTATAGGGAGCCAATATAAGTCAGGGCTTCCTCATTGAGGGGATCTAGTTTCAGGATTTCGGCGTACTGCGCTTCAGCGTCGGAGAATTGGCCCGAGCCGGCCGCGAGCCAGGCGGACAAAAGCCTGGCTTCAACGTTGCCCGGATCTTGCTCGATGGCCCTGGCGGCCCTGTCGGAAGCCTCGGCGGCCCGGCCCGTGCGGCTCAGGAGCTTGGCCGCCTCGACGTTCAGATACGACGAATCGGAGACCGCCTCGACGGCTTTTTCCATGGAGGCTATGGCCTCTTTGTCTCGAAGAGACAATTCCTCATATTGGGATTTGAGAAAATAGTAATAACTGTCGGCAACTTTGGATGAACCGGCTCTTGAATAGTTGTTGCATCCCATCGCCCAGAGTGAGAGAGTCAATGTCGCTAAGATGATGAGTATTTTAACTGTTCTTGAGGGAGCCTGGGTCTTTTCTGCCATATGTCTCCGCCAAAAAACCGCTGAACAAAAGGTCAGCGGCGGAATTGTCGTCTTAATGTTCGTATCTAAGATGACTTTAGATTATACCTTAAAACTTTAAGAGATTTAAAGTTTTTCAGATTATGGTTTATAGTCGGCCCTCAATTCAGGAAGAGCCTTGACCAGGAAAACGCGAAGAGACTTCTTCAATTTTTCTTCCAACTGTCTTATGCGTTCGCGGCTGACGCCGAATTCTTCGCCGAGCTCCTGCAAAGTGATGGGTTCCTCCGTCAGCAGCCGACGATCCAAAATGATGAGCTCCCGCTCGGTCAAAGTTTCTCTGAATTTTTTGATTTGCGCCGCCACCAGATCGTTCATTTGGGCGTCGGCCAGAATGTTGTCGAAGGTGTCCCCCGGCTGTGGAACCAGACTGACCTGAGACTGCGAGGAATCAGGGCCGACGGGAGCGTCCAGAGAAATTTCCCGCCCCGAATTCAGCCGCACGTCCATCTCTTGAACGACCTGCTCGCTGACGCCAAGGCGTTCGGCGAGCAAACCCGAAACAGGCTCGAGGCCTTCTTTGATCAGTTTATCCTGTTCCTTTTTCAGATTAAAGAAAAGTTTTCGCTGGGCCTGAGTGGTGCCGAGCTTCACGAGCCGCCAGTTTTCCATTATGTATTTGAGCATGTAGGCTTTGATCCAGTAAGAGGCGTAATAGCTGAACTTCACCCCCCGGGTGTGGTCGAACTTTTTCAGGGCCTGCATGAGGCCCATGTTGCCTTCCTGAATCAGATCCTGAACGTTGTTGAGCCAGTAGGACTGGAACTCCATGGCTATTTTGACCACTAAGCGCAGATTGGCCGTGATGAGCTTCTGAGCCGCCGCCGGATCGTCGTCATGCTTGTATTTTTTCAAAAGCTTTTCTTCTTCGGCTGGAGTAAGAAGTTTGAAGCGCCTTATCTCGGCGAGATAAGCCGTAAAGGAGCTGGAGGCCGGATCGCTGGGCGGATGAGCCTTAGCCCTCGGCGCCGGAGGCAGAGCCTTCGTTCTGCCCGCCGGAACTGGCGCGGGCTTCCTTTCAATGATGGGCTGAAATTTTTTATCCATCCGAAGATCCAGTCTCTGGTCCGCCGTCGCCAAAGCTGGAAGACTCGGACGGGTCAGAGAATTGCGCTCATTTGAAAGAATTCCGCAGCCGAAGATCCCGGCCGGAAGGCGGCAGCATCCGGAAGGGACAGGACGGCCGTCTTTTTTCCGTCAAGGCTTTTGCCTAGAATACATCTTTTGACGGCTCTTGTCACTGTTTTACCGCATTCCGGAGGCGCCTCCAAACGCTCTTGGCCGGTTTCGGCCGACGACGAAAAGACCCTCTGCGGCTATTGTACATCAATTTCGTCATAAAGTCGTACCGAACGGTTATTCTAACTGCGTAAGCCGAAAAAAGCCGCGTGACGGAAGCGAAGATTAAAGAAGACCAGCGCAGCCGGGAAAGCGATAAGGCGGAGATTTTCGGGCTTATGGATCGTCGTTTGGTTCAGGAAGGCCGGCTGGTTATTATTGACCGGAAACCGACTAAAAGCTGGTCGAAGAGACTCGCCTGGAACACGGAAGCAGTCGAGGCAGGTCAGACGATCCGCGTGGCGGGCTGTCGACGCGTATGGAGGCAAGCTTTCGGCCGCCAAGGGGAGCGGCGGAGCCCTGGCGGTCGCATGAAGTCGCTCTAAAACGATAGGCCCTTTTGTTAGGGCCTTTGGTGAAAGTTGCGGTCAGATGGCGCTACATTTTGGGCGTTAATGGACAGGCGATTCTGTGAATTGGAACATTGTTGCGCATATATTTAACGCAAATAATCAAAAAATATTCTATTTCTTTAATAAATATAGTTTGAAGATCAATGTCAACAACATAAGAAAAAATATGAATAAAATCAGCATATTATGAAAATGTCATTTTACTACCTGTTTGGTTATACTGACCAGCAACCCTGCGCGTTCCAGTTTGGAGAGAGATGTCCTGGACACGCCAGCCTTCAGCGCGTCGGCGGTGCGGATAATGCCGCCGTTTTTTCTGGTGAGTTCAGTAAGGACAGCGATAGCCGACGTAATGATCACCTCAGTTTACAAACATCACAATATTATGTTCCGTATTGATATGTTTGTCAACTTCGGGCTGGTATTCACGTTGCCTTTGCCGCGCTTATATCATCTTATTTGGAATCCAGCAGTTTCACCGCCTGGAGTTTGTTTTCCGGTGCGAGATGGGCGTATCGGAGGGTCATTTTCATATCGGCGTGTCCCATCAATAGCACGCGCCTTGTTGAAGGACGCGCCCATTCTGCTTCTGGACGAGGCAACGGCGAGTCTTGACCCCGAAAACGAATCGAGTATCCAGGAGGCCATATCCGAGCTCGTAAAAGGCAGAACGGTAATCATCATCGCGCACAGGCTCCGCACGGTGCTTGGCGCCGACAAATCGCCGTTCTGGAGGGTGGCAGACTGATAGAGGAAGGAACGAGTGACGAGCTGATAAAACGTGGCGGCATCTTCGCGAGGCTCTACAATATTCAACAGGAAAGCCTCGGCTGGACGGTAAGGGCTTGTCAAAAAATAACTTATCATTGATATCATGCTTTTATGCTGATTTTGAAAGATAATACCTTCGGAATAATAGTAAGTTATTTCGTGACGACCCCTAAACAAATAAAATAGGTTGATCGACCGTTATAGGAACGAGGCTAGTCGCTCCTATAACGGCTGTGAAACAGAACAGTCCGGTTGTAGTTGGTGGAGTCACTGGGCTGCTTCTTTATTTTATCAGAACGTCGGCTATGCCAACGCGGTGAAATGCGGTATTGTTCAGCGTATGCTACGATGTAGGATGTCCGTTTGAATTGAAAATGGGACTAAACCAACTGGCCTTCCATAATTAGCTCTCGTTGTTTTTTAGTCAATATTGAGCTATTGAGTAAATTAAAATTATCCTGTAAAACATTTAGCGCTAAAGCGTCAAGTTCAGCTTCAGGGACACGATTCTTCGACGAAGAAATTTCAATAACCCCATTAGAAAAATCGCAGGAGATGAAACGATTTTCCCCGTTACCAACAACCAGAAATTGATCTATTATCAAAGTGCCTGTATTTGCTCTGATTCCTTCCTCATTTTCTAAATCGCGCAAATAGTTAAGAATGCCCTCAAAACTCAAGCAAAATAAGTAATATTTCCCGTCATCAATCTTGCGCAATACGTATTCTTTCATGATCCTATCTCCAAGAACAGCGTTATTCGCTGAGCAACCGCAGACACTCTTTGATTAATTCATCGGCTTCTTTTTTTGTTCTGATAAGCCGCGTTGAATCAGTCGTGCCTAAAATATCCCCAAAATGGAAAATTGTATGTCTGGTTGAGTTGTAGAAGTTGTAACATTCCTCCAAATTAGCTCTGATATTCCGGTCTGGAATGTTAATTGACGCAGGCAGGTAATATCTGCGAGTTGTTTGATCCATGTCAAACATACCGAATGTGTTTCTGCCCGCAACTTTGATCTTCGATTTGTCAAAAAGGTATTTCATGTGTCCTTCGAGGGCGCGCAATACTGGAAAGACGTATTGGGAATAATCCTCGCTTTCAACGTAATAGCTCAAGTTTATTATCGCCTGTCTGATCAAACGTTTTATGTTTTCAGGATAATCGGCATGAAAAGAGGGGAACAAATCATTAACGCCCTTCGTTACCTTCTCCGCGTCAACTTTTGTCCTGTATGCGGAACTGATAATTTGATCCGCGTTTACATCTTTCAGCTCGTTGGCATATGTGGTGAATATTTGAAAGAGAATCGAATTGTTCCCCTGCACCAGTAGTTTCCGTCCTCCCGCTCTGAACACGGTAACTGCCAGCCTGTTTTTTTCAAGAATCAATCGATATATGGATTTCGTGCTTTCTTCCGTCGGAACAATTTCTATTTCTGGATGTTCTTCCGCCATGATATCCAAAATCGTTTTAAGATCGTCATTGCTAAAATACGGCAGCGTATACCAGCTATCCCCCTGAACTGGTATCCTTGAATTGTCAGACAAGGCCCTTTTAGCCAACTCATCCGCTTTGTCGTTGTATTTGTTATGGCTGTGTCCGACAACTTTCTCAAATTCAACTTGCAAAATACCGGCAAATTTTGCCTTGAACAAAGAAACAAACAAACATTTTAGCGGCTTCGCTTTTAGACTTCCACTCTCCAGAAATCCATTTGCTCAATCCTTCATAATCGTGAAAAATTTTTAATTTGGAATATCCATTGGAGATCGCCCAATCCATAGCGTGAATAGCTCCAAATATTTCACCTATGATATTTTGGCTGGTCAAATATTTCTGATTTTTTGCGGAGCCGCAAATGGCATGTTCATTAAAATCCCCGTCAATTGCAAGGACTCCGTAGGAATATCGATTTTGTTTGCTGTCAAAGCTGCCATCGCAAAACGCCAGGACATAGCCTTTTGAAATATCCTCTTTTACCTTTTTAGCATAGATATCCTTGTTAGCCAAATACGCTTCGGCTTCCTCCTTAGTCGGAAAAGCCCTTGATGGATTCCTGACATTCCGGCCAAGTCTCGAATATTCCAGTAGTTCTGCCAGTTTTTACGGCGTAGAATTTCATCTTTCATCACTTCCTCGCCCCATCATATTCAGCGCGACGGGCACGGACATTATACGTTGAATGTAAGAGACTTGACCAGTGGCAAGCGCACACATCGGCAGTAAATCGAGCTAAATCAAACCGGCCCGGCAGCTTCACGGCGCTGATTGCTATAATACGTGAGCCGTTGCCTTTTGCTCTCGTTTCTTATCCAACTCCTTTACCGCCTGCATCTTGTTTCCCGGTGCTAAATGCGCGTACCTGAGAGTCATTTTCAAATCGGCGTGTCACAAGAGTTCCCGCACAGTGTTCAAATCAACTCCCGACATAACGAGCTGCGAGGCAAAATCATGCCTCATGTCATGCCAACGGAAATTTTCAATGTCGGCTCTTTTCCGAAGGTTTTCCCACGCTGTATTGCAGTTGTCCTTTATTTCTCCCGTCTGCGGAGACGGGAAAACCAGGCTTCCCGGCGATGTCCGCTTGGATTGCCTGCGCCAGATGGAAAGGGTCTCATAGGCGAGATCATTGAGAGGCACATAATACTGCCTTTCATTTTTCGATGTCGCTGCCCGTACCAACAGTGTCCTTTCCGAAAGATTCACGTCTCCCCATTCCAGAGATAAAAGAGCGGTGCGCCTTACTCCGGTGGACAGGCTTAACAGTATCCAGCGGTTTCAGATGGTCAACGAAGGCTGTTTCCTTCAACCTCGCCGAAGGCGGTTTCTTTCTCTCTTCCTTCCATCCGTTGTGGCCGTCGCGGGCCTCTCTCATTTCTTCTTCGCGCTCGTCGAGCGCGGCCATCAGCCTTTCCCTTTCATCGTCCGAGAGATAGCGGACTTTTGTGACCGTATCCCTCTCGGAGAGCCGCTCGATCTTGACGAGCGGATTGCTTTCGATGATATCCCGCTTCACCGCCCAATTTATCGCCGCCTTGAGCGCGGTCATCCTGCAATTCAGGCTTGAGGATTTCAAACCTGATTTCTTTCTCTTCGCCCGCCACTGCTCAACCTGGTCAATCGTAATCTGATCCATCGGCGTGTCCAACAAGAAATCGAAGTTTGACTTGAGCATATACATCGTCGATTCCCAGGACTTTCTGCTATCCGTAACCAAGGGTTCGTATTCATTTGTGAGAAACTCTCCGAACGTCGGTATGTCGCTGGGCGCGGCGGGGTCTTCGCCCTTGGCGACGGCGGAGAGGAAATCGCGGGCTCGCTCTCTGGCTTCGTTGACTGAAAACAATTGAGCCGATCCAATGCAATGCAATGGTTCGTCCTCTTGCCGTCCGGTTTCCTGTAATCGACGAACCAGGTTTTCTTCCCTGTCGGGCGAACGAACAGGACAAGCCCCTTGAGAAGGGTATCGTACACTTTCAGTCTTTCCTCATCAGTCTAAATTTTTTTAACGAAGATTTCTGTGATTTTCGCCTGCATGATAAAATCGTCTCCTTTGAAAAATCAGATGGACTGTCCTCCATATGTCCTCCAGATAAGTGTAAACTGTGGTAAAATATATTTCAAGAGGCAGGAGTGAATCTTTGTATAAATGTTGATTATTACTAGATTTATTTGCTGTTAGTTTCGAATAATTACCTGTAAGTAACAGGAGCTTTTATCCTTGCCAAGGTTGAAGTCGCGGGTTCAAATCCCGTTTCCCGCTCCAAGCGATACCAAGGGTTCAGGAGATTTTCCTGAGCCCTTTTAATTTGAAAAAACATCCATATGACCTCCAAAATTGGCTTCTTCTAAAATTTGCGATCATTTTTTCCTTTTTCTAAGTCAGTATACACAAACAGGCAGAAAATGAAATTTTCATAATATGCTGATTTCATTCATATTTTTCTTATGTTGTTGACATTGGTTTGAAGATATAAAAAAGGAAAGAAAAAGTTGGAAAAATTACACTGCGGCGTTGACCAGAAGACCTAGGGAGTCAGGGGAAGAGGTTCGGAAGGAAGCGAGGTCGGGTCGACCGGCCAGATAACTTTCATACAGCTTCATTTGAGCGGAATTGTTTTTCGGCGCGGCTGATTTGGCCGAGTCCTCCGCGTCTTGAGTCTTTGGGACGCCAGAATCGGCCAGCATCTTATGGGCGTTTTCCAGCTTCTGGTAGAGGGCGGGCGAGACGATGGCCGCTTCGGAGAGCTCGGCGAAGAAGGAATTGACGGCCAAGTCCAAGGAAGAGCTGAGGCTGTTCTTGTTGGAGGCGGCCAGGATTTTGTTCATGAACTCGTTGGCTTTGGCCTGCCCCATCTCGGCGCCTATTTCCGAAGCCTCCGCCGCGAGCTGCTCGGCTTTGCGGGAAACGCCGACGGTGTCCAGATCTTTGGCCTTGGCCAGCCTTTTTTGGATTTCGTCCTTGAAGCGCTCAACCACGCTCTTTTGACGTTCTGGGGCGCGTTCGACCTTGGCTTCGTCTTCGGCTATCGGTTGAATCGACGCCGGAGGGAGCCCCTTTTGAACGTCCGGCTTGTTCTTGACGTTGGAAGATTCCGACGGGCCGGGAGGCGAAGACAGAAAACCGCGATGACCTTGAAGGCGCTGGGCCCACAGGTTGTGCGCGGAATAACTGCCAAGAAGAAGACCGAGTCCTAAAGCGGCCATGAAACGCCTCCGATTGACCTTCCGAAAAGGAAGGAGCTCCGGTTTTCTTATCGGCGCCGCCTCGCGGCGACTTAAATTAAATTTTCGCGGCGAACGGCCATGTCGACCAAACTGGCGTCATCGCCGTCGGAAGCCCCTCTATTTTAGCGGGCCAGCGCGGTTTTTCCTCATTGCTTCCGCTTTTTTTTTTCTCTTCGCCGTTTTTCCCTTGCCTCGCATTTCCCTCGCCCCGCATTTCCCTGATCCGCATTTACCTGACCTTTATTTCCCGGCCCCGTTTTTCCCTTTAGCCGTCTTTTATGCCCCTCTTTCCCGCCTTTTTCCCGCCATATTTCATCTCAATTTTCCCTGGAAAGAAAAGAAATTTGTCAAATTTTGTCTTTTCTTTTCTAAATTTTTCCTAAATTCGAGAAAGAAAAAGCAAAAAATAGATACTAAATTAGTGATTTCGCTGAATTATTTGCCTCCATGCGCCTGTGGTCTCAGATTTGCTTTGACAAGTTTTCACAATCGCAGGAAGGCCAATATTTTTTAAGACCAAAACTATTGGCCAGAGTTTTTTCGAACAATAGGTCTGGAACCTTAGGTTCTTGCCGAAAAGCGGCCATGAGAGATCGCTCCGGAAGATTTGCTCCAGCAGCGAGGCCGCTTGCTCGACGAGTCCTATGCGCGTCCGCTTTTTAGGAGAGCTTTATGTCCACGAAAGCACAAAAGTACCTCGGCTTGGCCATCTTGGCCTGGGGCGGCACTTTCATCTATCAGGTGCCGATGTTGCGTTACGTCCTGTATGAGCCGCTGAGAGAGGCGCTCAACCTCAACCACACGGAGTTCGGGAATCTGCAAGCCTGGTACGGGTATTTGGCCACCGCCACCTATTTTCCGGGCGGCTGGCTGGCCGACCGCATCTCGCCAAGAAAACTCCTGACGTTCTCTTTCCTCGCCACGGCCATTTTAGGCTTTTGGTTTTCGTCCTTCCCCAGCTACGGCGCGTTGATCTTCATTCACGCCATGTGGGGCGTGACGACCACCTTGACCTTTTGGGCCGCCATGCTCAGAGCCTGCAAGGACATGGCCGCCTCCGACGAGCAAGGACGCTTTTTCGGCCTTTTGGAAGGGGGCAGGGGACTGACCAACCTCATCGGCACGACGATCGCTCTCTTTTTCTTCAACGCCATCGCCGACAATTCTTTGGGCGTTCAGGCGGCCATCTGGGTCAAAGCCGGAGGCTGCGCTCTGGCCGCCGTCCTGACTTGGGCTTTCTTCAAAGATCCGGTTGAGCTCGCGCCCACCGAATCGGTGTTCAAAGACATCGTCGCGACGCTCAAATCCCCTCTGGTCTGGGCCCTGTCTCTCATCGTCTTTTGCTGCTACACGGCCTTCACCGTCGGCAGCTACATGAACCCCTATCTGACCGGAATCAGCGGCATCTCGGCCACCACCGCCGGTTTCCTCACCACCGCTTGGCTCTACGCCGGGCAGTTCGCCGCCGCTCCCGTCTCCGGCTTCATGTCGGACAAGTACGGCCGCCCCAAATTTCTGACTTTGTGCTTCGTTTTGCTCGTCGCCATCTATGTCGTGATCATAGTCACCCCGGGCGTCAAGGGCGCGGCCGTCTTCACCATCGTCACTTTCATCTGCTTTTACCTGGCCATCTACGCCATCAGGGGCATATATTTTTCGGTCATGGAAGACATGAAAATTCCGTCGGTCATCGCCGGCAGCGCCGTGGGCATGGCCTCGGTCATCGGCTTCACGCCGGATTTCATAACCTTCAAGGTCGCCGGACCAATATTGGACAAATATCCGGGAGCGACGGGATACAAGTACCTGTTCGCCGGCGGAGCGGTCGTGGCCTTCATCGGCTTGCTGGTCTGCATAGTCGTGCTCGTTCACATAAACAATATAAAAAGACAGCCAGTCGGCTGAAGAAAGGAGCTAAACCAAATGGAACAAGGAGAAAAGCAGATTCATGCGGCGACCATGAGAATTCTGGGCGAGAAGGGCATGGTCTTCACTTTGCCCGAAGCCGCGGAATTGGCCAAAAAGCATGGACTGCGCGTTGACGGCCAGACCGTCTATTTCACCGAGCGCCAGCTGATGGATTTGGTCAGTCTGGCTCCGGCCCGATTCGTCCTAAGCGGGGTCAATCCGGAGAAAGCCGTTTTGGTGGGCAACCGGGAGACCCATCATATCCCCGGCGGGGCGTCTCAGTTTTTCTTGCAGGAAGACGGGACGCTGCGGGACGCGGTCATGAAGGATTACGCCCGTCTGACCAAACTCTTCCACAACGCGACGGAGATACCCATCATGGCCGGCATGGTGGTCTATCCCAACGACGTCAAGCCGGAGGACGCTCTCGGGCACGTCCTCTTCCAGCTTTTTCAGCTGACCGACAAGCCCTTTTTGAGCGCCGCCGGCGATCCCAGAGCCACTCGGCTGGCTCTGGAAATGACGACCATCGCCAACGGGGGCAAAGATGAGATGGAGAAGATTCCCCGCATAATGGTCGTGGCCAACCCGTTGAGTCCATTGAAGATGGACAAGAACGCCACTCATTTCCTGATGGAGTTCGCCAAAGCCGGACAGGTCGTCTGCGTGGCCCCGTGCGCCATGGCCGGGTCGACGGCTCCCATGACCTTGGCCGGGGCCTTCGTCCAGACCAACGCCGAAACTCTGGCCGGCATAGCTTTGGCTCAGATGGTCAAGCCGGGGGCGCCGTCCGTTTACGGCTTTTTGACCACCGTCTCCGATCTGAAGACGGGCAGCATCGCCACCGGAGCCCCTGAACAAGCCATCAGCGCTTACTGGGGCGGGAAACTGGCCAAGTTCTACAACCTGCCCTGCCGATTGGGCGGAGGCGGCTTGACTGACGCCGACGTCAACGGAGTTCAAAGCGCTTACGAGTCTTTTATGAATCTTCTCGCCGCCAGTCAGGCGGGGAGCAGCATTTCCTTTCAGGCCGCCGGAGTGCTTGGAGCCTTCAACGCCATGAACATGGAAAAGGCCGTGACCGATATGGAAATCATCGGCATGGTCAACAGAATAAAAGCCGACATCGTCATCTCCGCCGAGACCATGGCCGAGGACGTCATCCTAAAAGTCGCCCCGGACGGGCAGTATTTGACTCAGTCTCACACCGTCAAACACTGCCGCAAGGAGGTGTTTCAGCCTCATTTGAGCTATCGCGGTCCTATGAGCCGAGAAGGTCAGAGGGAGGGGGAACAGGCTAGAATCAAAGCCGAAATAGCGAGGCGCGAAGCCGCTTACAGTCCTCCGGACATCCCTGGCTCGGTCGTGAAGGACTTGAAGGCCTACCTGGCCAAGGAAGGCATTGAGCCAACGGTCGTCTGACGCCGTTTTGAAGCTCCTTAAACAGAAAGGGTCATTGGGGCAAACGTCCGTTTGTCCCAATGACCCTAATTCGACCGTCCTATGGCCCGAGAAGACAGGGCCGGCTGTGCGGGTTCTTTTTTTTAGGCAGGCCTAACAAGTCGTCTGTCGGCTGGAAACTTTCTTAGCGCGATGATGGCGGACGGCGGTTTTCCAGACCTTCAATCGTCATAATGGGATCGGCATTGCGCAATTTCGATGCGGTCGTTTTCCAGCCGATGGATCAGCCGGTTGAAATCATCTATCGACGGATCCAATGCCCTTGCCGGTCATGTTTCAGGGGTTCGGGCTTGCCGAGTCCATGGCGCCCGTTGCGGTCGATGTCTTTTATAAGCTGGTTGATGCGCCTGAGAGCCTTTTTGTCCTGCCCCTGCCAATGCAGATAATCATCCCAGGCGCGGTCGGACCAGACCCTAATCGCGGCCGACCTCGATCAACTCATGTTCCGTGCCCCGGCCGGCTTCGAGCTGATCCATGGATTCCCGTAAGATGGCTTGATTTTTCAGGCTGTAAAAAGGGTCGTCATGGCCGGCGATCTCAAAAGGCATCTTCTTCCCCCGCAGCACGGCCCGCGCGAAGGATTGACGGCC
>JAIRTO010000177.1 GCA_031254895.1 Deltaproteobacteria bacterium | reverse complement strand
CACTCTCCTTCACTCCATAAAACTCCTTAGCCGCACGTTGCCGCGCCTCTTCTCGACCTTGGCCAGGCTCCACTTCGCCAGGTTTGGCTTTGCCTTGGCTTTTCTTTAACTTTACCATGGCTTTGCCTTGGCTTTACCTTAGTTTTCCCTTGACTTTGCCTTCTCTTGGCTTGGCGCCGCTTGACCTTTGCTTGGCTTGGCATCGTTTCGCGGCTTGACGTCGGCGCTCCAAATTTCCCAACCGCCTTCAACAAATTCAACTGGCGTCCAGGCGTCATTCCATAGGTCAGAACCTCAGGGCAAGACTCCAGGCCAAGACCTTATTAGGCCAAGATCATAAGCCAGGATCATAGACCAGGATCGGGGCCAAGAGCGGTGCCAAGAGCGGGATCAGGATCACTGGCCAGAATCGCAAGCCGACTATTGCTCCGCCGCCAAGCCGTCTTGACGAGAGCTTGAACAATTCGGCCGCCTTCAAGGTCGCCGGACGCCCTGGCGAACCCCGAACGACCCGGCGAAATCCGGACGATCCGGGCCGCCGAACAAGCGAAAAAAAGAAAAAGCGCTTTTTTTTTCAAAAAAGCCTTGACCTTATAGTAAGTATAAGCCTTATTATTGTCAATGGCTGGAGGAAATGGAGCCCGAAAAAACGGATTCCCCTTTCGCGGGATCAGTCGGCTCCATACAGAAATTGAACCAAAAGCTCAAAAAAATCCCTTGAAGGAGAGTTCGACATGAATAACGCCTGCGCCATTTGCGGTCAGCTCCATTGTCAAGAACACGCGACCGCCGAATTTCAAGAATATGACGGCTCCGGCCGTCTCAGCCTTGCGCCGCCGCTGGACGGTTCGGCGAACGAGGAGGAATCGCCGTCAGACGACGGAGAGGAAGCGGAGTCAAGTCAGGCTGGCGGGATCGGCTTTAATCCGCCAGCCATACGGATGCTGAGTCCTGGCCATCTCGTCTCCTCGCCCGCTCGAAACGCCGAGGACGAGAGAGGGCCGATCGCCGAAGCTTCGGCGAACTCCCGGCAAGGCCAAAAATGTTCCGACGAATGCTGTTCGTCCGAGGACGCGGCCGCCGTCGAGACTGAAAAGAAGACCCTTTCCTGCTCATGCTGCGGCTCCGAAAGCGCTCCTCTGACAAGCGACGAAGCCTCCGAAACGGAAGAAAAATCGCCTTTGAACCGTCTGTTCCTGGCCTCCGCTCTGGCGCTGGGTTCGGAAATAGGCCATTTCGCCTCCGCCCCTCAATGGCTGGTCATTCTCCTGGCGGTTGTGGCCGTGGCCGTAGGCGGCCTCTCCACCTGGATCTCCGGCTGGAAATCTCTGATTAAATTCCGGCTGGACATCATGGCCCTCATGTCGGCGGCCGTCACCGGCGCCGCGCTGATAGGCGAGTTCTCCGAAGGAGCGCTTGTTCTTGTCCTTTTCACCTTAGCCGAAGCCTTGGAGGACAGAAGCGTCGCCAGGGCCAGGAAGGCCATCGCCGCGCTGTTGCAGCTGGCCCCGGAAAAGGCGACGGTTCGGGAAAACGAGAGCTGGGTCGAACGTCCCGCCGCCGAAGTTCCCCAAGGAGCCCTGGTCAGGGTCAGGCCCGGCGAAAAGCTGGCTTTGGACGGGACGATAGTCTCCGGGGCCTCGGCCTTCGATCAGTCTCCCATAACCGGCGAAAGCGCCCCGGCGGACAAGGGCGTCGGCGACGCGGTCTTCGCCGGGACGATGAACATGACCGGCGTCGTCGACTACGAAGTCTCCGCGGCATACGGCGACTCGGCCTTGTCCAGAATAGTGAAGACCGTCGAAGAGGCCGAGAAATCCAAGGCGCCCGTCGAAAGATTCGTCTCCAGATTCGCGGCCGTCTACACTCCCGCCGTATTCGTTTTGGCCGTTTTGGCGGCCGTAATTCCGCCGTTGGCTTTGGACGGTCTCTGGTCCGAGTGGATTCCCCGAGCCCTGGCCCTTTTGGTCATATCCTGCCCCTGCGCCTTGGTCGTTTCCACCCCGGTGGCCATCCTCTCGGCTTTGGCCGCAGCCACCAAAGCGGGACTTCTGGTCAAGGGCGGAGCTTTTCTGGAGGAAGGCCGACGCCTTAAGGTTCTGGCTTTGGACAAGACGGGCACCATCACCAGCGGCAAGCCGAGACGGACGGATTTTCTGGCCCTAAACGGCTTTGAGGCGGATTTGGCTGATCAACTCTCCGGCAGCCTGGCCTCGTTGTCCAAACACCCCATCTCGCAGGCCATAGCCTACGCCTCGACCCACAAAGACCGCTTCGTCCAGCTGACCAATTTCGCCGACCTCCCGGGCCTGGGCGTCTCGGCCGAATGGAACGGGAAGAAGCTGGCTCTGGGCAGCGCCGCTCTCATGACGTCCCTTGGACTGATGGACGAAGAACTGAAGCGTAATTTTCAGGCGCTGGAAAACCAAGGCAAAAGCGTGGTGGCCCTGGCCGTCGAGCAAAAAGTCGTCGCCGTCATCGCCGCCGCCGACGCCGTCAAGGAAGACAGTCGCCGGACGAGCGCCGAACTGACTTCCTTGGGCGTGACCGCAGTAATGTTGACCGGCGACAACGGCGCGGCGGCGGCCGCCGCGGCCGCCGCCGTCGGACTCGACGACGTCAGAAGCTCGCTGATGCCCGAGGACAAACTGGCTTGCGTCGAAGAGCTGTCCAAAATGGGCAAGGTCGGCATGGTCGGCGACGGCATCAACGACGCTCCGGCCTTGGCGAGGGCGGACATCGGCTTCTCCATGGGAGCGGCCGGCTCCGGAGCGGCCATCGAAACGGCCGACGTGGCCGTCATGGACGACAATCTGGCCAAGATCCCCGCCTTCATCAGACTGTCCCGAGCCGTGCACAAGATCTTCGTCCAGAACATAGTCTTCATACTCATGGTCAAGCTGGTCTTCATCACCGTGGCTCTTGCGGGTCATGCCTCCATGTGGATGGCCGTCCTGGCCGACATCGGCGTCTGTCTCATCGTCATGGCCAACAGCCTGCGGCTCGCGAAAACGAACGCCGAAAAAAACGCGGGCCTTCAAGCTATTCGCTAGCCGTTTCGAACATTCTGACGTTTAAACGACAAAAAGACCTGAGGGGCTGCGGCCCCCAGGGCTTTGTGTCTGTTGGTCTGTTTGTTTTTTTTGTCTTTATGTCGTTTTTGCCGCCGTTTTTTCCAATTATCGGCGACAAATTCATTTCTTGTTCGAGAAAGGACGACGGCCTAAAACGATTTTCGGCTGACGACTCGACTCAAAAAAATATTTATGGACAGACTCATGACTAGATTCAGGCCTAGATTCAGAGCTCGACTTTTGGCTCGAAATTTGGCTCGACGTATGTCCAGCTTGCCGCTTAGGCTCATGACTCGGCTTGCCGCATAAGGCTCATGACTCGGTTGTTCGACCAGGCCGAAGAACTGAGGTCGACCGGCCGGGAAGAAAAAACTACAAACCCCTAAAAAGCGGCAAAATTCTACGCCGCGTCGTCTTCGGCCGAAGCCGAGTCTTCGGCTGCTCCCGCGTCGGCGGCTGAAGACGCGCCTGCGGCGCCGTTATGGATCTCCGGATTCAAGCCAAGGCATTTTTCCGCGAAGCGACACCATTTGGCGCAGCCTTCATTGAGCTTCGGATTGGCGAAGACATAGCCGCAGCAGGAACAGCGGCGGCGAGCGTCGTCTTTGAAAAACTCGACCTTTTCGCCGCAGGCCGGGCAAATTATTTCGAAAATGTCGCCTGGCCGCCAGAAGGCGGTGTTTTGTCCAGGGCACATGGTCACGGCCATCGCTCACCCTCCCATTCTTAATTTTATGTTGTAGTTGCTTTCGACGATCTTTCCGCCTGGCGTGATGATCCAGCCCTTCAAATCGACGTCCTTCCGGCCTGAACGCTCCAGAGCTCTCAAAGCGATCCGCCACAATCCGCGACAACACGGAACTTCCATGATGGGCAACAAAACTTCGACGACGTTCGGATTCTCCCGCAAGATGACGGAAAGTTTGGCGACATACAGTTCCGCGTCGTCCAGCTTGCTGCAGCATATGGCCAGGGGATGGCCTTGGCCCAAAAAGCGGGCATGAAAATCAGGACAGGCGTAAGCGACGCAGTCGGCGGCGACGATCAAAGTCGGCGTGGCGAAGAGTTTGCTTTTCGGGGGAATCAAGGCCAACTGAATGGGCCAGGAAGAAAGAGCCATGGCGTCGGCAGGCATTTCTTCTTCCGGTCCTCCGTCATCTCCGTTCTTCTGAAAGGCCATCAGATTCTCCGCTTCCTGTTTGACCAAATCCTGAAGAGAAGCGAATTTGAATTTGCCGGTCGTCTCTTCTTCCATCAAGGAGGCGATGTCTTTGAACTGGGCCGTCAGAGAGTCGATTTCCTCTTCCAGGGGATGCTGTTCGCCAGTTTTGGAGGAAAGGCTTTCGTTCCCGGAAACGGCGTCCGCGCGGGGAGAAGATAAGGGGGGCCGCGACGCGTCGGCGTCCTTGTCGGCGGCGCCAACGTCGGTCTTGCGGGGGTTCCTCCGATTGTCCTCCACGGCTTGAGGATCGAAGTTTTCGGAGAATTTCTTGACGATGCTTAAGGCCCCTTTGGGACAATGCCCCAGACAGGCGCCTAAACCGTCGCATAACCCTTCTCTCGCCAGCGTCACCAGACCGTCGACCACGGCGAGGGCGCCTTCGGCGCAACTCGGCAGACATTGACCGCAGCCGTCGCAAAGAGAGTCGTCTATTTCCACGATGTCCCTGAGCGAACGTCTCCGGCGGCCTCGACCTTGCTCGTCTTTTTTGTTTTCCATATGGCGCCCTCCCCGACCGACGGCTAAACTTCCTGAGCCGCCAACCGCTCAAGAACAGTATTTCATAAAATGATAAATCTTTCCTTGATCTGGATCAAGAAATCGCCGAAGAAGACGAAATTCCAGTCAGCCGCGAGCGATCGCCTAATCGAAAGTTCTAGGCCCGTTTCTTGGCCGTAGGAACGCGGCTATTGTAACTCAGGATGGCGGCTAAAACCAATAAAAGCCCCAACAAACGCCTCAACAAACGCCCCAACAAAAAACCTCAAATTAAGACGGTCAGGGCTCCAAAAACGCGATCATTTGGAGCTCCTTTGGCGTTTCAATCTGCTGCGGAAAAGATCCGCCTTGACCGGGTATAGTCGCAAAGACGCCGAAACGACAAGGGAAAAAACTTTCCGAACTTCGGTCAAAGGGTTATCCGTCAATCCTTCAATCCTTCAATGGACCGAAGATCGCCTTGACTGAGACGCCGTAGCCGTAGACGGCCAGCCCCAGATCGATGATAACGTCGGCTTTGTCGCGGAGCAAGCCGTGACAGTTTTGTCTGGACATGTCCAGAAGAGCTTGTTTGGCCGCCTTGGACAGCGCCTGATCGATTTTTTCTCCGCTCAGATCGGAACTGGTCGCGTAGTTCAGGTAATCTTCAATCTCGGCGGCGGAAAATATCCGTCTGGCCAGGAGAGCCTTGACTTGATTGAAAACGTCTTTGGGAAGCATCTCGACCAAAAATTTAGCCAGAACGGCGGCTATTTCGTCTTCAGATGGAGCCTTTCGAGAAGTGGGGTTTTTAATTTGGTCGAACACGTCAGGATCCAATATCTCCAAGGCTTTTTCCGCCAACCAGCGGTTTTTCTCCTTTCTGTCCGGATTTGAAGCGAATTTGGCCGCCAGAAGCCGAACCTCCTCATTTTTGGAGATCTTGACTCTTTTCGCGACGTGCTTCAACGCAAGGAGCAAATAGACCCGGTTCGACAGTTCCAGGATCAAAGCCGACCTGTCGGCGGCTCCGGGCAGTTCGGCGAACGCTTTGAAGCCCATGTTCGAGAGAAGCAACTGGACGAACGAGTTAAAGGTCTTCTCGTCCGACGGTCTTTGGCGGCGGATTAAGGGCAGGAATAAGCCTTTGAACAATTCGCTCGCCTTTTCCGGCTCCTTGTTCAACAAGGCGTATTGAAGCAATTGGCCGTCTTTTTTCAAATCGTCCATATTTTTGAGGTCAAAAACGACCTTGACGCAATCGTCATAGTAGGCTGACTCGACTTCAAAATTGGGGAATCTGAAGGAATGAGTTTTGGACAACTCTTCCTTTTCTGAATTCAATTCGACCTTTCCGACGACTGAGTTTTTGTCCAAGGTCAGATATCCGCTGTGAAAGAGAACAGGCGCGGCCTCGAGAACGCTAGGCTCGGCTTTTTTTATGCTTCCCTGAAGGCGCGAGTCCAGCTTCGGAACAAGAAAGTCCCAAGGCCGGGCTTTGAGGAGAGAAGTCAGATGTCTGGGGCGATCGCCGCGCATCCAATAATGGCCGAATTCCCGGGTTTTGAAAAAGCGGAGAATGGACCAGGGGTTCAGGACTCTGGTTTCTCCGCCCCAGTTGTAGCCGTCGTACCATTCGAAGATCTCTCTTTTCAAGTCTTCGGGACTTGAGGATGAGGACGTCAGGCCGGCGGCCTTGAGACTGGAGAGAGTCGGCTTCAGCCGATCCCCGAAGAGATGGTCGAATTCATCCACGGTGAAGCCGCAGATGCCGGCGTATTGAGGATCGAGAGAGATGTCGTGCAGGCGATTGGCCCCGGACTCCAGAGGAGTCAAGGCGTGTCCGGCGAGGCCGGCGAGAAGAGTGAAACGGATCAACGGCTGGACGTTCGCGTCATGGAGAACGGCCAAGAAGTCGCGAAGCGCGGCGGCGTTGTCTGAAGCGAGGCTCAAGTTATCCACGTTTTTGGCGACCGGGGCGTCACATTCGTCGACGAGCACGACGACTTCGGCGCCGCCATGGGCGGCCGAAAGAGATTTGATGATCTCGGCGAAATATAAGTCGGGCGCGACGGAGCCGATCTTCAGATTCAATTTCTGGGCCGCCGCTTTCAGTCTGTCCAGCAGGACGATTTCAAACCTTTTGGGGCCGCGCGAACCTGTCGCGAGAGACATGGCCAAGACCGGGCGTTTGGGGAAAGCGTAGTCGGAGCCGCTTATCCAAAGCCCTTGAAAACGTTTTCGGTCCCCGGAAAACAATTCCTCAATGGTGGACAACAAAAGAGTTTTGCCGAATCTTCTCGGGCGGGAAAGGAAAAAGCCGCGTTCTCCCGACGTCGCCAACTCATAGACAAATTTGGTCTTGTCGGCGTAAAAAAAGTTTCCGTCGATTATTTTGGAGAACGTTTGATGGCCCAAAGGCAGTTTTTTCAAAGACTCCATAACTCGCTCCGATCGGTTCGCCCGTCGTTTAATTTCGCGCGGCAGGCGAGCCGCTTCGCCGCGCTTCATGAGGAAAAAGGAGATTCTTTTTAACCCCTCATCGACTATTATAACTTATATGATGAAATTATACAACATGAATTTTTGTGCTTTTGGACTTGAGAATTTCCGCTGAATCAATCCTGCCGACCTTTGTCGCGCCGTTAAGCCATTTCTGCCTGTTCAGTCAGTCGGTTTAGTCAGTCTATAGAATCATTCCGTCAGTTCAAGCCGCGCTTTCGCCTTGAACGAAATCGGGCTAATCTCGTCGTCGACAATCCGTCAAACGGCGAACGCCGCCTCCTCGGGAAGCGGCCATGGTCGGCGCACAGCCTAAAATGGCCGGTAGGCTCGGAAGGCCCTCGCCAAAATGTCCTCGCCAATCGGAAAAGGCGCCGCCAACAATCGATTTCGGGAATTTTTCGATCCGTCAACGCGCCGCGAGAACAATTCTCAGCCTTTTTCGGAGAAACGCGAAGTCTATCGACTCTCCGAATCCGTCAAACTGCGGCCAGGGTCGCTCTCGCCTGCCGGCGTCAGGCTTAAGGCTTCAAGACTCCAGAATTCAAGCTTCAAGCTTCAGGTTTCCGGCTTAAAACTTCAATCTTCAGGCTTCAAGCTTCCGGCTCCAGGCTTCCGGCTTCCGGCTTAAAACTTCAAGCTTCAGACTTCTGGCTTCAGGCTTCAGACGCCAAGGTTCAAGCTTCAGGCTTCAGCCGCCCAGTCCAAAAAGCCGGCCGTCAAAGGCCAGGGGGTCAAGGTATCGAGGAACAAAAAGACGTCCGCATC
>JAIRTO010000104.1 GCA_031254895.1 Deltaproteobacteria bacterium | reverse complement strand
CCTGGCCGACTACAAACCGGCTCAAAAACTGAAGACCAAGGCGGCGGCGGCCCATCACGCCGGACACCTGCCGCAGTTCAAGATGCTGGTGGAAGAGTTGATGACCCGAAACCTCATCTCGGCCATCTTCGCCACCAGCACGGTGGCCGCCGGAGTGAATTTTCCGGCCAGGACGGTGGTCATCCCCCAGAGCGACCGTTTCAACGGCCACTCCTTTGAGGATCTGACCGCCACCGATCTCTTTCAGATGACCGGACGGGCCGGTCGGCGAGGCCTGGACAACATCGGCTTCGCCATCGTCGTCCCAGGCGAGCACATGGATCTGGCTTTGATGAAGCTGCTCTTCCGTTCGGCGCCGAACCCCGTCGTCAGCAGCTTGACCATCAATTTTTTCATGGTTCTGAATCTTCTGAACGCCTTCGCGCCTGGTCAGGTCAGAGACCTTTTGTCCAGCTCTCTGGCCGCCTGGCAGAGGGCCAAAAGTCACGCGAAAAAAAGCCTGTTCAAAGCCGCGAGAGAAATGTGGCTCGATTTTCAACGCCATGTGCGTCTTCTGGTCGAAGCGGGCCTGCTCGACGAAGCGGGCAATCTGACTTCAGACGGCCATACGGCCAAGCATCTGCGCCTGGACCATCCTCTGGCCCTGCACGCCGCCATGAAAAACGGCGGTCTGCCTCTGGAGCCGGCTCTTCTGGCCGCGACTTTGGCCTCGATGTCCGAGGAGAAAGCCGCGCCCCGGCGTTATGGAATCAAGCCGAGGGTCAAATACAACTTGAGGCCGCTTTTGCCGGCCCTCATAAATCTGGCCGAGGCGGTCGAACCGATGGCGACTCTTCTCGCGGCGAACGATTTTCCCGTGCCCAGCCTAATGAATTTGAAAAACGCCGCCGCCGTCCATTGCTGGGCCTCCGGACGCGAATATAACGAGGCGGTGGAAGTTCTGGAAAGAGATCCTGGCGATTTGGTGCGCCTGGTCTTGACTGTCTGCGAACAGTTGAACCAGCTGACCTACCTCCACGACGTCGAGCCCCTGGCCAAAGCGGCCAAAGAGGCCAGAGCGCTTCTCTTGCGAGAACCAATGTTGTAGCTTTGGCCGACTGTCGGCCAAAAAAGCCAAAATAACCTTCTCGACCGCTTTTTTCTCCTTTTGGCGCAAACCTAAAACAAACGAATTTAAGGCGCTGTCCAGACTATCCAGGCTTCAACAGCGAGACGCCTGGCCGCGTTTGGCCAGAATAGGCCTTCTGGCCAGCGAAACAGGCTTCGCCCCGGACGATTCGTATGCCTCAAATGATGACTTTTTCAGCCTGTTTCCATAAGTTCGCGGCGCCGGCTCCGCGCCGCCAGCTTGTTTATTTGGCCTGTTTTTGTCGGCGATTTTTTTTGGTTGCTTGTTTTGACCGTTTTTTTTGATCGCTTTTTTGCACTCTCCTCGCCTTCGCTTGTCGCCTTCAAATAATTCCGCCTCTACGGCCAAGCTTGGAAAAGCCCAGCCGCCCTTTAGTATTTTGGCCCGGCCATTTCGAACAAAGCGTCCCCCTTCTACAGAGACGGGCAAAACCAAGCCTCGATGATGGTCGCCTATTTTTCCCTACGTTGTCGGCCCACGCAGGCCAATGACTTCAACTCTCCCCCCTCCGCAGAACCAGCTCGCCGCTTTCCAGCTCCCCAAAGCAACTCGCTTCTTTCCAGCCTCTCCAAGACCAGCTCGCTTCTTCCCCGCCGCCGCGAACATGTCGCCTATTCGAAGACTCCGTCAGAATTTTTGAAAATCACCCTGGCCCTCCGGCCCGTTTTCGGCCATTTCCGGGCGCTCGGGATTATATGGCGACAATAGGGGCGTTTTTACGGCATAGGTAGAAAATCATCTTCACTATTCGCTTGACATGCCGCTCTATATCTGACTATAATGGCAGCAGTTTTTCGAAGTTCCCGTTAATTCCGCATTGGGCGCGATTTATTCAGCCATTTCTTCGCCGCCGTTCAGGCCGATTTTCAGCCAGTCGGCTCCAATCGGCTCCTGCCGACGTCTTTTGCCTCGACCGATCTGGCCATTTTGGCGACAAGCCGCCCCTGGCCAGTCGCCTCGGAAGAGACGTCCAGCGACGAAACGAAGTTCAGAACCGCCAGCAAATGTCGTCATATATTGAATAAATAGAGCTTTCTAATTCACTTGGAAAGCTCTATTTATTCAACTAAGACATTCAAAAATCACCTTTAACCTACCATAATATTATAATATATTTTATATACACAATATATAACAGTTTAATTTCATCGAAACATATATCATTCCATTCGTTTTGCTTGTTACAAGCAATTGCAGGGTTCGCATGTCTTCTCGCCAAAATTTCGACGATCAGGGCCGACAGTCCCTCGTTCCTGACAGACCATGCCCGCTGTGCTCCTCGACATCGGCAGAAATCATATCGACCAAAGACAGACGCGGCCATGATCTGAGGACGATCATGTGTCGCCGCTGCGGGCTGTTCTACGCCGATCCCCTTCCCCATGACGTCGTCGAATACTACGCCAAGGAGTATCGGCTGAACTACAAATCCGTCTATACTCCAAAGCCCAAACATGTTCTCAGAGCGGGCTTGATCGCCTTGGATCGCTTGAAAAACCTGGGCTCCGAACATTTTCCTCATGCCGGCAGCCTTCTGGACATCGGAGCGGGCGGCGGAGAATTCATCTATCTATGTCAAAGTCTGGGCCTGGAGGTCACTGGCGTCGAACCCAACGAGGGCTATGCCGAATACGCGAGAAAAGAACTCGATCTTTCCGTAGTCGCCGGCCGCCATGACGCCGACATTCCGGCCAGCTCCATGGACGTGGTCACCATGTGGCATGTTCTGGAGCATATAGACGAGCCGACGACGGCTCTCCTGTCGGCCAAAAGAGCCCTTAAGCCCAACGGAACGCTGGTCGTCGAAGTCCCCAACGTGGAAGACGAATCCCAATCTCCCAAAAGCGCCTTTCATCCGGCGCACATCTTCACGTTCAGTCCAAAAACTCTGACGGCCCTGGTCAATATGGCCGGATTCGAGAAAGTGTCCCTCAGTTTGTCGCCGGACAAGGGCAACATCTTGCTGATCAGCCGTTTGACCGACAATCCTCAGCCTGCCCCCGATTGGGAGGAATTGGGCGAAAACGGCCGGAAAATCGCCCAGAGGATAAGGAGCCGCAGCTCCTTGGGCCACTTCGTGGCCGGCCCCTGGTTCAGACGTTTTGCGGCCCGCCAATTGAGGGCCTTGAAGGAACGCTCATATCTCGCCTTTAACGGCAAAGCTCGCGCTGGAGTCAGTCTCCGCCGGAGCATTCTGGACAATCTGTACCGCCCCGCCGTGGAGGAAAGACGAACGGCGCCCATTCGCCGGCCCGTCGCTTCCGAAATAGCTTAATCGTCCCCTTTCGGCTCACCTCGACGGGACGAAAACGTCCCGTTTCCTTTGACGGTCAGACGGAGCGGGAGCCTTGAGGTTCGCCGCCAGGCGCCGCGCTCTCTCCCTGCGTCAATCTCTCTCCCTGCGCGTCTATCATAGTCCAGTCGCCGCCGATCCCTCTCCGACGCGACAAGCTTCGACGCGCGCTCATCTTCCTCCAGGCGCCATACTCGCTTCCTGCGTCAATCTCTCTCCCTGCGCCTCTATCATAGTCTACTCGCCGTCGATCCCTCTCCGACGCGACAAGCTTCGGCCCAAGCGCCTCGGCGAGACATCAGTCAAGGAGAAGAAGCAAAAAAAAAACGTCTTTTCTTGCTTATTCCAAGGTTTAAACATTAGATAACACATAAATTTATATCATTAAACATATAATTTATATAATGTTTACAAACAAAAAAAAGCAAACTAAAACTTTTAGACAATAATCCATATTAAAATTAATCATGATCATATCCTCCTTCACCAAAAAAAGATCAGTTTTTTTTCGCGCTTTTGAACTACTCCCGTCTCGCCGTCCCTGACGTTCCTCAGGATCGCCCTAAGACGCCTAGGCTTAGGGGGCGCATTTCTCTTATCGGCCAACATAGAGCAATCCTTTAATTTTGCTTTGCTTTTCGCGAACTTTCCTCAATTTCCCTCGATAAATTCCTCTGACAAGACTCTAAACGTCCTGAAGCGTTGGCCAACGTCAAGCTCGCTTTTGGTCAGGTTCTCTTTATAGGCTGATCTAATCTTTTTACATTTTTTTTGGTATTTTGACTCGTCTTATTTTTTGTGCATGCCACCTATTAAAAGCTAATGATCATCAAATATGCATATATGATATAGATAGATATAATTATTAGGAAAAAACATATTTTACGCTTAAAAATCTTATATGGTATTGGAACTTGCTGTGGCCCAATATTTGCTTATAAATAGCTGATTAGGATGAACCAAAAGTCGGAGGCTATATTTTCTCGCCTCCGTCTTGTCGCATATAATAATAAGTATTCCAAATTTTTACACGTTTTTGATTTTTTTTAAATGAAAACTTATAAGAGGCAAATCATGAAACGCTTAAATTGGCTGATTTTGTTCTGCATATTATTGTTATGTCCGCCCATCTTGGCGAGCGGGTGCACAAGCTTTATGGCTGGATATTCCGACTCTTACGATGAAGACGACTATTACTTGGAAGTCGATTACTATTACCGAGGCGACGCCGCCTACACGGGCATAGAGATAGCTTACATCAACAACGTCTACTATGCCGTCAGCCGTCCCGTCGTCGGAGCGGTGGTTTACGAGAGAATCCAGAATCAGGCTCCGCCTCCGCCCATGCGCCCGAGAAGAGATCATCCGCGCCGGCCGGATAGGCCGAGAAACGTCGTCGGCAACAATCGCGGCCATTCGCCCAATCCTGGCCGATCCCTAGACAATCGGCCAGCCCCTCGGCCAAACGTCCATCAGCCAGCCCCGCCGAACCATGGCCCGTCAAGGACTCAGATGAGCCGACCTGAGCCGCCAAGGCCGGAACGGAGACCTAATCCCCCAAGAGCGGAACAGAGACCGACTCCGCCAAGACAGGAACAGAGACCGACTCCGCCAAGACAGGAACAGAGACAGGAAGTCCAAAGGCCTGCCCAGAGGCCGCATCCTCCCCGAG
>JAIRTO010000101.1 GCA_031254895.1 Deltaproteobacteria bacterium | reverse complement strand
GCATATATCCAAAAAACAGGCGGATTGTCAAGGCTTTTTCCCACACTGCTGATGAGCGAATCCGCCTCGACTGTTCTTGATAAGCTGCTTGCAAAAGGAGTTGAGCGTTCCGAAATTATCGCCATACTTGAGAATCGTAACTTCCTTGACGCATATAGGACAAAGTTTGAGGACGCTTCGCCGAAGTATGTCCTTTTTTCCGCCGATCGAGCAATTCGTCGTGTCGTTAATCAGGGCAAGGTCATGTTTGGAGATAAATTCAACAAACAGGCTAAAAATGCCGATTACTCGAAAAAAATAGATGAGTTTTTTTCAGACGACCATCTGTTTTATTCCGCTGAGGGGCACATTGGGTTTGGCGACTATTCGATTATCGGAAACAAACGCATTGAATGGGGTTTTGCGCAGTATGCCGTTGCGATTCATATCGTGTATTTCAATATAAATAATGAATTATGTGTACGGCACTTCATTTCTGATTCAAATCGCGATATTTCAGACATGGAGGGAAAATTTCGTGAAGCGCTTGCCAAGTATATTGAGTGGGAACAAGAATGGAAGAGGGAACGACCTGATTTGTTCGTTAACGGAAACCCTCCTACCGCTGCGATGTTGGCGCTAAATGAACATTGGGAAAACAAAACATTGCCTGGGCTGCCCGAATTAAAAAAGCTCTCAATAATGCACCATTTGGAGCTTATGGGCAAATTTCTTGATGCGGAGCCAAGAAAATTAGCTGTTGCATGAATGCTTTTGTGATGCGCATGTTTGAACCATCATAGAGCAATTTGGCGTGAAGGGGAATTGCGCTTTTTGTTCCTCGATGGATGTGTTTATCAGAACAACCTATTTTTTAGCGCGGGGTTGACATGCGGGCGCTTGTCTGCCTGCTTGCCTGCCTGAGTCGCGCGCTGGAACCTGATGCGCCGCAGTCGCCAATTGGAGAGAGCCGGCGAAGACGGCTCAAACTTTGGGGAGCGCAGGATCCGAAAAAAAATCGCCGCCTTTGGTCGCTTGGTCTTTTCATAAACCGCCGAGGCGACGTCAGCGGCATCTTCGGCGCATCGCTTTGAAAAAGTTCTGATTTATCCACAACGAACAATCGAATATGACAATATCGGAATTTTCAAACTGAACCAAGCGAGGCTTTGTCAACGAGGCGTTGACCATGATTGGATATGGGCGAGCTGGTGATTTGACGAAAAAGTTGAACTTGTCCGCGCGGCGGATACTGATGCTTGGCCAGGTCGGGAAGATTGACGACGCAGTTTTAGTTCGGGAACGCTGGGGGCGCCCCGGAGACTGCGGCGAAGCCGACCCGCACAAGGAAATTTAAGCCGGGGCCGACGCGGCCAGGCGACGCTGGGGTTTCAGGTTCGTCAGGGCTCATTTAGAGAATCTCCCTTTTTGGCTAAATTTGGGCGGCTTATCGAGAGTCTAACGGCTAGTTCGCCATGCTGCAATCTTTTAAAATCTATGCCCCCACCTTGGCTGGTTGGCTGGTTGGCCGGTTGGCCGGGTTTTTTTTTCGCCGAGATTGAGTTATAATTAAAAAAGAAGAATGTCGCCGAAAAAAGGCTCTTCTTCGGCCGACAAGAGTCAGACGCCGCTTGTTTCGTTCAAAATCCGGCTCTGCCGCCGATTGACGAACGATCCAGCCGTCGCGATCTTTTTTTGCCGACCTTTTCCTGCAACAATCTGGTGAAAAGCATGGACGTCATCTTGGTCGCCTGCGAAACCATCGAAGATGAAGTCAAAAAAGCTTTGGAGCGGATCGGCTTCGATTGTCCCGTCATCTGGCTCGAAGGCGGTCTCCACAACAGCCCGGAGCGACTGAGGGTCAGGCTTCAGGAAGTGTTTTCCCGCGCCGACGGTCAATGTCGAAGGCTTCTGGTTTCTTTGGGCTTTTGCGGCGGCGGGGTCTCCGGTTTGACCACCGGCGACTACGAAACTGTCCTGCCCTTGGCCGACGACTGTCTGAGCCTACTTTTGGGCTCAATGGAGGCTCGCAAACGCGCTTCCCGGCCTCCCACTTACTTTCTCACCTCCGGGTGGATGCGACATGAAAACAACGTCGTCAGCTCGTACCAATACGCCGTCGAGCGTTACGGCCAGAAGCAGGCGGATCGCATCAATCATCTGATGCTGAAAAATTACTCCCGCTTTGGTCTGGTGGCCACCGGCTGCTACGACCTCGACGAAGCGGCGGCCAGAATCGACCCCCTGGCCGTCAAAATGAACATGACCGTCGAGAACATCGACGGCGACATGGTCTGGCTGACTCGTCTCCTGACCGGTCCCTACGACGACCCCAACCTCTTTCTGGTCATGCCCCCTCGTTCCCAGCTGACCTTCGACGACTGGTGCCCCCTCATCATGGGCGCAGATTCTTCCGCCGTCAAAGAAACGCCCCCGCTCGCCGACGTGAGCTTCCCCGACGCCTTCATTTAATCGGAAAAATTATATTTTTAGGCTGGAGACCCCTAAAATAATCCGTTTTATTTTGGCGGCCTTTGGCTGAGCTGGCTAATTCGCCCCGCCGTTTCCTATCGTCAAACAAAAGACTTTTTTGGCCCTAAGGCGCCAATTCGACTGGTTTCCGGCGCAGTCTGATTAGTTTCCGGCCAATCTGACTGGTTTTCGGCCTGACTACATGCATTTCGCCGATGGTTAGGCGGCTGGACGGCCCGGCGGCCCGGTGGCCCGGTGGCCCGGCGGCTGAGCGGTTCTGCGGCCCAACGGCTCGGCGGCATTTTTCTTCTTCTTCCTTCGGAGAAGGATAAACCTAACAACCTTCGGAGAAGGATAACCTCAAATCTTTCACTTTTTCGGTCGGCCAGGTTTCCGTCCGGGCACCGGCTTGGGTCTGTCCTTGGCTGGCTGTTTGCCTGCCGGCCGACCGAGCTTCGGGGTCGTCTCGTCTTCCATGACCCTATTGAGGATTAGCTGTTTTTCGCCCGCGCCGACGAAGGGGCTGAGGAAAGCGAGTTTTTCGTCGTTGATTTCTTCCGAGACGAAGGTCTGGCCATCCATTTGAATTCCTAGGCTGGACAGGACTTTCTTGACCGTGTCGGGACGGCAGACGCCGCCTGCTTCCAGTTTGTTCATGGTCTGGGGAGAAAGCCCCGCTTTTCTGGCGAATTCAGATCTGCTGATCATCATTTGCTCGCGGAATGAGGCCAGATTGTGAAATTGAAATTTAGTCACGGCGGCACGCCCTTTCAGGGATGATGAAGGTGTGAGGATAAGCCTTTTCTCCGTCGAAGCTCCTTCTTCGGAGCTTATGGCGGAGAAGGCCAAAATTAGTCGCGGTCTTGGGAATTTGCCGACAATAAAAAGCGGAAAAGAACACTTG
>JAIRTO010000075.1 GCA_031254895.1 Deltaproteobacteria bacterium | reverse complement strand
AGGTATTTTCTGGTTTCGTCCGAAGCGGTGTTGTCGGTCAGCATGCGGCGATAGGCCTTGTTGAACTTCAGCCTGGGCAAGCCGTCTTCGTTCAAGGTTATGACGTATTCGTCGCCGACCTTGTCGACGTAGACGTCAGGGGTGACGTAGATGGGATCGTTGTTGGCGTAGGCCCTGGCCGGTCTCGGATCCAGAGCCCGCAGAGTTTCGACGGCCTGGGTCGCTTCGGTTCTGTCGCATTGAAGAGCCTTGCAAAGGCCGGGCAGATCTTTTTTTTCCAAAAGCTTCAAGTGGTGTCGGGCTATCTTGGCCGCCGCAGTGTCTTCCAGACCGAGTCGCTTTAGCTGCAGGAGCAGGCATTCCGAGAGATCCCTGGCCGCCACTCCCGCCGGATCCAATTCTTGCAGGCGAGCGAGGGTTTCGGCCATCTGCTCCGGCGACGAGCCGGTCATTTGAGCCATCTCTTCCAAAGTGGCCGCCAGGTAGCCGTCGTCGTCGATGTTGCCGATAATGGCTTCGCCCCGGCGATAATCGTCGGAAGAAACGGCTGAAAAGCTCCATTGCCAAGTCAGGTGATCGGAAAGGGAAGTCTTGGCCGCCGTGAAGGAATCGAAGGTGGGCTGATCTTCGGGAGTTTCGTGGCTGCCGCTGCCCAAGGTCGTCGAGGGAGAGCTGGAGTATTCGCCGAAATAGTTTTCCCAGTCGAATTCTTCCCTTATTTTTTCTTCGCTCTTGCCGGTGATTTCGGAGAATTGATCCTGATCCGGCGAGTTGGCCGACTGATCGAAAACCTGATCCGCCACGGCCGCTTCTCCGGCCGCTTCGGCGCTGTCCCCCGGCGGGGTCAGGTCAAGCAGCGGATTTTCCATCATCTCCTGATATATTTCTTCCGTCAGCTCCATCTGGTTCAGCTGCAGCAGCTTTATGGCGTACTGCAGCTGAGGGGTCATGACCATGACCTGAGATTGCTTTTGAGTTATGTTAAGTTCCATTGCCATAATAGGTCAACTCCCTTGCCGGGGCTAAGGACCTGTCAAGAAAAAACTTGGCCTTGTTCCTTTTTTTCGGCGGAACCATTCGAATTTGTTTAAGCGTTGACGAACAAGTCGTTTTCTTGCAGGCGAAAAAGGCTGGCGGAGGCCGTCTCCGTTCGGCGTTCGGCGTTCGGTTCGGACAGGCGAACTTTTTATAGGGAAAATCCCTGTCCCAGATAAATGCGCCTGACCACTTCGTCGTCGGCCAGTTCCTGCGGCAGCCCTTCCTTCAGGACTCTGCCTTCGTTGATGATGTAAGCCCGGTCGCAGACGTGAAGGGTTTCCCTGACGTTGTGGTCGGAGATGAGTATCCCCATGCCTTTGGCTTTAAGAAGCCTGATTAGCTGCTGTATGTCGCCCACGGCGATGGGATCTATCCCGGCGAAGGGCTCGTCGAACAAAAGGAAGACGGGATTGACGGCCAGAGCTCTGGTTATTTCCAAGCGCCGCCTTTCGCCGCCGGACAACGAGACGGCTTTGTTGTCGGCCAGATGGGTCAAGCCCAGCTCGCTCAGCAGAACGTCCAGACGAGCTTGCCGACTTTTTTTGTCCATGTCCAGCGTTTCCAGAATGGCCATGACGTTTTCGGCCACGGTCAGACGCCTGAACACCGAAGGCTCTTGCGGCAGGTAGGTCAGCCCCATTCTGGCCCGTTTATACATGGGCGATTCGGTCAGATCGTGATCGTCCAACAAGACGATCCCGGAGTCGGGAGCGACAAGACCGACCAGCATGTAAAACGTGGTGGTTTTGCCGGCCCCGTTGGGTCCCAGAAGACCGCATATTTCGCCGACGCCAAGCGAGATGTCGACTCCGTCGACCACCTTTCTGGAACCGTAGGCCTTGACCAGGCCGGTGGCGGCCAGATGTCTGGGGGCGGTCATTGAACGTTTCTGTCGTCGTAGAAGGCCCGGACTCTTTGATTTTCCCGGCTTTCCACTTGGCTGCGGTTTTGATCCACGTAATAGATGATTTGATGGCCGGTGACGGAATTGCCGGCTTCCCAGACCCTGGCGTCGCCCGTCAAAATTAGACGGCGAGGTTCCGATTTGGCCAGGTACAGAGCCTTTTGGCCCACGGCCAGGCGGTCACGCTGCTGAATCTTCACGGAGCCTTCGCAATCTATTCGATATATTTCCTGGCCGCCGTCCAAAACCGACGACTTTCCGTCGGAGCCGTTGGCCGGGGCGGCTTCCGTCTGGCCCTCCGCCGGCGAACCGTCGGGGTCGATCGTTTTGACTGAGGGCGGCAGAGGCGGGGCGCCCGCCGTCTCCTCGACGTTCCTCTGACCTTCGCCGGAGGCGGTTTCTCCTGTGGGCTGATAATGCACTCGCATGAGGTCGCAGGTGATGATCAGATCGTCCTGCCGGGAAATGACCCGCCCGGTGAAAGTGACGATGCGACTGTTGTCGTCGGAGGTCATTCTGTCGGCTGATATGGATATGGGGCCGTCATTTTTGCCCATGGGGGTGTCGACGGCTTGCAGCGGATTTGAGAACAATCCGAACAGACCGAACAGGCCGAACAGACCAAACAGCCCGAAAAGAGCCGGCGTTAACGCATAAAGTACTTTTATTTTCATATTTTAACTTACAACACCAGATAATATAGTTTATTTTGTTATATTATTACTGTTATATATCATAAATATATTAAAATAAAAAGATTGAATAGGTAACATTTATTGACTAACAGCTAAATTATGAAAAATATCGCCTTTTAGCTGACCGTTTGCCGGACGAAGGGGCCGGAATTGCGCTTGTGCGGCGGGGCCGACCGAGTCGCTCGGGTCGGCGAGGATTTCCGCTTGTTCCTCCGCTTCGTTTCGCAAAGTTTGAGAGACGTTCCCGAAGTCGGTCTCGGATGCGAGGGCAGGGGCGCCCGAATCCGAGGAGCTCCTCCGACTGGCCAGTTTGGACGGCTCTCTGTCCTCGGTGATCATCATGAAGACTCGGCCTTCCACCTCCAGTTGTCCGGAGTTGGTGTTGTAGACGAAACTGGCGCCTGACAGGCTGAGGGTGGGATCTTCCATGCAAAAGGCCGAAGAGCTGGAAAAGGTCGAATTGATCATGTCGATTTCCATCTCTTCGCTGGTGATGATCCGTCCTTTCGAGTCGGAAGTCCTGACCGTCCCGGTCAGCAGAACTTTCTTCAAATCGGGCTCGTAGCGGCCTTTTTCGGCGTTTATCGAGTAGACGACGTCAGTGGACTTGATGTTGGCCACGACGTCTTCCAAAAGAAAATAGTCTTCGTCCTTATAGTAATGGGCCGAAGTCGCCTCGACGGAAAGAGAGCGTCCTTGCGCGCCCGTTTCGCTGAGAACCAGATTGCCGAGACGCATGTCCACGTTGGCGGGCAGCATTCCGGCCAGATTTCCGAGTTTGAAGTTTCGCAAATTGCTGGCGTTCCAGAGCAGAGCTCCGAGCATGATGAGCAAACCGGCTAAAAAACACAGGATTATGAATCTGACTCGGGACACTTTGAAAACCAATTAATTGACTATTCGTTTTCCTGGCTATTCTGAGGAAGGGCTCATGTCTGCTCGTCGAACCCAAGGGCGTTTTCCGCCTCTAGAAGATCAGCCAAATATAATGTGATTATACAACTTGACCGCAGGCCTGTCAAAATTTCTTTGCATTTTTTATGCCTGAAACGCGTCATGTTTATGATAGGTAGTTTATTGTTTTTAATAAGACTAAACTATATAGATTTATATTTAATCATTTAAAATTAATGAATTAGTTCTATTATAATAATTTGGTTAGATAGATGTTAAAAATATAAGACAAAGAAGTATATTATATGAATATTAAGAAATAAATGAAACATATTATATGTGTTGCAGATGCTGTTTATCATATTGTTAGGCAATTTTATAGTGGAAAAACATGGTATGAGGTTGAACCGGACTGGCCGGCGTTCAGGACGGTCGGCCGAAAGCCAAAAGATCCTCCGCCTGGCCTTTTGGCCGGTCGAACAAGTAGGCGCCAATGGGCGTCATTTCGTTTTTTCCCCTCTGTCCTTATTTGACGCCGTCCTTCGCGGCGGGCAGCGCGGAAAAGCGGCCGGCCGAAAACGCCTCCTACGCATGCTCATCTCGCTATTTCTGCTGGACGAGAGGCTGATCGTTTTGATCGATCGCCCATTATGGCCGCGCAATGAACCAGAAATTGCCGCCGGAAGGAGCGTGAACAAATCCTCATGGCCGTCTTTTTTCCAAAATTTGACGGGACAAATTGGCGGCGGAGAGGCGGATTTTTGGCGGGGCGAGGCCGATGTCCGAAGAATAGGGCAAATGTCTTTCGGGGAAGACGAACGCGTCTCCAAGAAGACGAGCGCGTCTCCAAGAAGACGAGCGCGTCCCGGAGAAGACAAGCGCGTCCGACGCGGCCAGGTCGAGATGTTTTTTTTGAGGCCAAAGAAAAAAAAATCGGATCAGGCTCGGGAAAGAGCCTGATCCGAAGGCGAAAACGGACGATTCAGGAACAGACGATTCTTGGGAAGTCCTGGCTTCCGCCAGTTTCATGAAATGGACTGGCAGAGCTCGACTATTTTTTTCAGCTGTTCGGGGATGGCGATTTTTTGGGGGCAGAGGGGCAGACAATCCTCGCAGGCGACGCATTTGTCGGCTTTTTCTTTGTCTTGAAGAGCCCGGTAGATGTTGTCGAAGACGATGCTGGCCACGCCGGGCGTTTCGCGAAGAATGGCGTGGTACTGGTTGAAGACCGACAGATTGACCGGGATGTTGACTCCTTGAGCGCATTCCATGCAGTAGCCGCAGCCGGTGCACGGAATTGGATTGGCCAGTCTGAATTTTTCGGCCGCCGCGTCCAGAACCTTTCGCTCCTCGTCGTTCAAGGGTTTGAACTTTTCGAAGGCTTTCAGATTGTCCTCAAGATGTTCGGGAAGGGTCATGCCGCTCAAAACGGTCATGACGCCCGGGAGCGAGGCGGCGTAGCGAACGGCCCAACTGGCCTGACTGACCGAATCGTTGAAATTCTTCAAGGTGTCCGCCGCGTCATGGGGCAGTCGGGCCAGAGCCCCGCCTCTGACCGGCTCCATTATGATTGAGGGGATGCGTTTTTCTGCCAGCTGTCTGTAGAGCTCTCCGCTTTTCAGATCGGTCCAGTCGATGTAGTTGAGCTGTATTTGGACGAAATCCCATTCGTAGCGGCTCAACAGAAGGGCCAAATGTTCGGGGCTGTCGTGCATGGAAAAGCCCAGGAATTTGATGACTCCCTCATCCTTCATTTGCCGCAGAAACTTGTAAAGACCAATTTTTTCGTGAATTTTGAAACTGTCGGTAGTCAGATTGTGAACCAGGTAGAAATCCAGGCGATCGGTCCGCAGTTTTTGAAGCTGCTCGTGGAAGATCTCTTTCGCCTGATCCAGGCTTTGCAGCATCCAGGTCGGCATTTTTGTGGCCAGATTGTACGAGTCCCGGGGATGTCGGCTGAGAGTCTTCCCGGCGAAGACCTCACTTTGGCCCTCATGATAGACATAGGCCGTGTCGAAATAGTTGATTCCGCCGGCCAGGGCGCGATCGACCATTTTTTCGGCCAAGGGATAATCTATGTTTTTGGGATTGTCGTCCGTCAAAGGCAGGCGCATGAGCCCGAAGCCTAAGAGGGAAATCTCTCGGCCAATGTTGGGAAACAAGCGTTTTTCCATAAAACGTCTCCAAAAAGAAAAAGTGAGCCGAAAAGAGCCTGTTGTTCAAGGCAGGCGCGAATAGTCCAAAAGCCAGGACAGGGGCGGCTGGAAGCCGAGGCGGTCGCCGGCCTGTTTGGGGCGAAGGGCCGTAGAAGTTTCCGGTCGGCCGGGCCGGCAGAAAACCTTGTTCGTCTGAGGGCGAGCTTATTTTTGAATGAACCGCGGCGAGCGCTCCTGCGGCTCGGCAAGGGATTCTTCGGGCACAAGGTCTATGCCTTTGCCAAGGCTGGTTTGCAGTTCGTCGTACAGCGCTCCTAACGCCAGACCGCGCACATTGGAGCTTTGGCGCGGGAACATCAAATCGACGTCGCTTTTCTCCGCGGCTTCCCCTCTGGCATAGGAGCCGAACAGGCATATGACGGATATGTCATATTTCTAGCTATCGGCGCGACCCACGCTCTGATTTCATCGAGCGTGTCGAGCGCATTTCGCTTCTTTCAAGTTACCCGAAATACTTCTGCATGAGCGCATTGTACTGGAGTTTCAGTCCATTCAGCCCCTGCCGTATTTCTAATTTTGATTTGTCGGCTTGACGCGCGAATTCCGCAAAGCGGTTTTGGAGCGGGAGGGGCGGGAGTGGAAGTCTGATTTTCTTTATTATTCCGAGGTTAAGAAAATCCATTGTCAAGCCGCGCGTATTCTCTGACAGACTGCAAACTACGCTATCCGACTCAAAAAAATAGCGAAAGAACGTCGTATTGACTTTTTCGGGGTTAAAGGTAATCTTAATCAGTCGAGGATTGATTATGCCCGGCTCAAAATCTTCAGGTATAATCAATACTTTTCCGTATGTCCCGACCAAGCTGATTAAGACGTCGTTTGCCAGAACCTCGCAGCTTTGGAGGGAGCGGAACTTCTCTTCGTCAATATAGTAGTCGCCATAGTGCGCATCACCTCTTATTACTTGTTCTTGCCCATATATCTTGTAACCGCTCTCAACATAAAATTCCTTTTTCAGAGAATATCCAAACGGACCCGCTTTTAAGGCATTTCGACTGTTAGCGACGGCATCTTCAATGCAAGGCGCGTCCCAACCCTTTGGATTCTTAACCGGGTCGCCGAACAGCTCGATGAATTGCGATTTGACCATAAGGTCAAGTTGTTCCAACTGTCTGTTTCGCTCGCTAATTAACCCTGTAATCCTATCAAGAACTGCCGCTATGTGACCTTGCTTTTTAACTGGCGGCAAACTGAATGAGAGATACTTAAGCCATTTGTAGTGGCGGCTGTAGCCAGCGTTAGGTATGCGAACGGCGCTCAAAGCATAATACAAATACTTGACGTCAGCGTCATCTCGCTTGCATCGCAGCAGCTTCACGCCATAAGCGCCAAGGAAAAACGGCCTATCAACATACTTAACGGCGCAAGTGTGGTCTCCAAATGCTATGACAGGGACATCACTAAAAATTCCTGCGTCATTATTGCAATATCCGGCGATAGCCGACTGTCCCTGGTCGATAATTGGGTATAGGCCATTGTCGAGATAATCCTCTTTGGGAATTTTCATCCCCAGTTTTGTGCAATCCTCAAACAATTGAAAGAAGCTGGCTCTCACCCTGCTGTCTCCAGTATTTTCAGATATTTGGGGACAAATTTGGATTTGACTGTCAGGTCAGGTTGTTCCAGTTGCCGTTTGCGCTCGACAAAGAGGCAGTTCGTCGCGTCGAGGACGGCGGCGATTTTGCGTTGTTCATCAAGAGACGGGAGCGGAATTGTAATGTCGTCAGCGTGTTCTGCTCGAATGTCGTTTATGTTCGCTCCTTCGGAAACGCTCGCCATATTGTCTCTATAATGATCACTGCGGAAAAAGAGCCAGATGTATTCTGCACAGACAGAACGGTCAGGGCGCGCGACTTTGCAGAACGTTCCAAATACGACGTCGTAATCGCGTGTCGCCTGAGCCGCCTTTCCGACAAAGCGCAAGCTGCCGCTCGATGTGCGGATGTCGTTCATTTTTATATGATGTTTTGGCTTGACCTTGCCTATATCAAAATGCGGCAAGCGCTTCAAGTTCTGCCCATCGTCTTGCCTGTTGCGCGCTCTGAGCAAAGGCGCGCGCCCGTCGATTTGGATTTCGCTTGCGTTTTCGTGTTTGCATGAAACGCCTCGGATCTGAGCGGATATTTTTTTAATCTTCATTCAGCATCGCCTCCAGCTCTTTCAGCCCGGCGGCGATACGCTCCTCAATGCCGTATAAGGTCGCCATGATCTCTTTCGCTGGCGGGTACTCGACGCGTTTGATTATAGCCTTCTTATACCTATTGATGGAGAGGTCATAGCCATTCTTGACGATTTGCTCCTTCGGCACGAGGAAACTCTTTTCCGCGCGTTCGCGGGCTGCTTCCGCTTCGAGGTTTTTGAAGCGGGCGACAATATCCTCGATGTCGCCGCCTGTGCCAAGATCTGTGCGCTTGTCGTCAAGGCTGAAACCGTCAGATTGCATACCGTAAAACCATACGTTGTCCGTGCCGCCTTTGCCTGTTTTAGTAAAAACAAGGATGGCGGTGGAAACTCTGGCATAGGGCCTGAATACGCCGGAGGGCATGGAAATGACGGCTTGCAGGCGGTTGTTCTCAATCAGTTCTTTGCGGATAGACTTATGCGCGTTCGATGAGCCAAACAGAACGCCGTCCGGCACGATGCAGGCGCAGCGCCCGCCGACCTGCAACATCCGCAGAAAAAGGGCGACGAACAGCAATTCCGTATTTTTCGTTTTTGTGACGGAAAGGAGCGACGGCGCTATAGCTTCATGGTCAAGCGAGCCTTTGAACGGCGGATTCGCCAATATGACGCTGAATTTCTCCTTGTCCGGGTTATCCTTGGACAATGAATCTTGAAACGAGATGTTCGCCTCGTCCATATTGTGCAGGATTGTGTTCATCGCCGCGATGCGGAGCATCGTCTGGTCGGTGTCGTAGCCTGTGAACATCTCGCTCTGGAAGTGGTTGCGGGCTTTTTTATCCAGCCGCAGATCCCGCCCGAAGTTTTTTCTGACATATTCCCCGGCGGCTGTCAGGAAGCCGCCCGTGCCGCAAGCTGGGTCAGCGATGGTGTCCGTTATTTGCGGGTCAATCATTCTCACCATCATGGATATAATGTGACGCGGGGTGCGGAACTGGCCTATGCGCCCGGCGGTTTGCACCTTGCCAATCATGTGCTCGTAAAGGTCGCCTTTAAGATCGTTGTCCTTTAACGCCTGCGTCAGCGCATCTATGGCGGTGACCACTTTCTCAGTGATAAGCGGATTCGGCAGGGCGAAGTTGGCGTTGCTCATGTGTTGGGCGTAGGCGCTTTTCTGGCCCATTTTCAGTCCTTTGATTATGTGCTTGGAACCATCGGCCAGGGCAATGGCGGTGTCCGCTCCCTGGATGAAGGGGAACACCCTGTCGCGGATACGCTCAAAAATTTGCTCGGCCGGCAAGTCCTTAAACTTGCTCCAGCGCAGCGACTGTCCGATTTCGTCCTGCTCGAAAATACGCTCTCCGGGAGCTCCGCCTATGAGTTCGTCGTTCGCTTCATTGCGCTCCTCGTTCAAGTCGAGGGAACGCATAAAAAACAGGTACGTCAGCTGCTCAATGACAACCAAGGGATTCGCCATCCCATAAGAAAACATGTCGTCCCAAATCTTGTCGATTCGGTTTTTCAACTCGCCCGTAATGGCCACTTTTTTTTGCTTCTCAATCCTTTGGCGACGCTTCGCCGTCTGCGAGGCAAAAGCCCTGTTCATTCGATAAACGCGGTTGCCGCGCGTCTCGCGGTTTAAATGCAATACTGTTAACTTAAGCGGAGAGTTGATTGTCATTGGCATCATCGATGGATAATGCGCGCGTTTAGGCTGATTGTTTTTGATTTAAGGCCATGCTCTTTTTCCGGACGGGGAAATTGGACATCTTTTTTTTTCGCTCCCCTTGGATTAGATTTTCCCGCGCCTCCGCGGCGCTTCGCCCCGGGCAAGCTCATTTCGGCAAACCATCCTTCCACGCTTTCATCTGGTCGGGCAGGGCGCCGGCCGCTAGCGGCAAAACCCTCTCAATCGCGCAGACGGCGCCTTTGAACGATATGTCATCAGGATCTTTTTGACGCTTCAGAGCAGCTTCATGGATCAACTGTCTGATGGCGAAACGAGTGATGGGGAAGCTCCATATTTATTGACTTATCAGTTCAGGAGTTCTGCCGCATAGCGGCGATTCGCAATTGAGAGCGGTTTTCCGGTTCTTTAAAAACCGTCTCGATTCCAAAAAGCGCTCATGATGCAAGGCAGCAAGCTCATCCGCAGGATATTTATTATGGTCAAACAAGTTTGTGTAAATTGAGACCCTTTCGCCTTTTTGCCGGCCGCGATCCTTCTCCGGCCTTATGACGCGCAATGACCCGAACTTTCACGGGAGGCTTTGTTCTATCTTTGCCGTCTTTAGCTTAGGTGATGCATGAACCGTCAGGAAGCCGTTCTATTACTGGTTTGATGAGATTGTTTTCGCCCTCCAAAGAAGAGCGGCGCCAGTGTCAGAGCATTCTTGCCAAAGTCTGTAACTGTAAAAAAATCTGTCAGCAAGAAGAAGCATATCCTCATTCAAAAGGTTCCTTTGGAGAAGACGCCGAGTCGACTCCAGCTTGCTGATATTGCAGGCTTCAATTTCCGCATCCGCAATCACCCTCGGCTCGAGGTTCAACAAAGGCGACGACTCTCGCCTGGGGAAAACCGAGCTCGCCTTGCTTGGCAGAAGGATTACCGAAATGTTCCCCAAGGAGCTTATAATTCAGAATCGAAAAGCTGGTTCCATCAATAGCCGTCAGTCGGAACCCTTTGTATCGAGCGCCAATCATCTCAGGCAGAGCGACGGGTTTCTGGAATTATCCCGGCGAGCGCTTCCATAACGCCATCCCAAAATCCTGCTTCTGGCTTGTGAGATGGCCGCTCTCGAAGGGAAGTTTTCGAAAGCGAAATTTGGATCCAAGCTTTTCAGACATTGACAGACCTGCCTCAAGACTTGCTCTTGCGAACTATTTCTCCAAATGTTCATGGCCATCACAAGATGGACGATGGTCGGAAAAGGCAAAAGCCTGATGCGCGCGGCTTTCCTTTTCCTGCTCTGGCCGCGCTTCATTCACGAGTTCGATGGGCGCTATTTGCGTGAACAACCCTGAAGCGAAAAGTCTCCTATACCGGGCCAGACCTTGCCGGTTTCCGGCGCGGCAAGTTTGATCGGATTTTGAGCGCCAAAGCGCTCTTCAGCAATTTTAGATGAAGAGGCGCAAAAACCTTTTCACCGTCGCAGAAACTTTGAATACGCGTATTACGCCACATAATCATCAATCCTCTCTTTCGCATGCGCCCTTTATTGATATGTTAAACGACGCGCGAAAGGAATTGGAGGATATCTTGAATATCATAAAAAGTTAAGAGGAGTAAAATACGCGAAGTTCATAAATTAGAAGTTAGGATGTCAGTCAAATTGGTCAACCAATCCAGCGCCAGCGAACTATTCTAGATACAGAAAAAATAACCTTAAAATCATACATTTATGCTGACCAAATCTTAAGTTAACAGTCTTGGCCTTAACGCCGAAAAAAAAGCGGCGCCATCCGCCAACAACTTTCACCAAAAGGCTCTGACGGCTTATAGGCCTATCGTTGTGACGCGACCTCAGGCGATTGCCAGCCGCCCCCCACTGGCGTCCGATAGTTTGCCTCCATACGCGTCAACAGCCCACCACGTGGATCGTCTGACCTGTCTCGACCACTTCCGTGCTCCA
>JAIRTO010000005.1 GCA_031254895.1 Deltaproteobacteria bacterium | reverse complement strand
TTCTTTTCGCTTTGGCCTTTGGCTCCCTCACGCTTTTTGCCCTTTTTTAATTTTGAATATTTGAGATTTAGAAATTTCTATTTTTTGCGCCTACGCGGCGGCTCATTTTGCGGCCAAGTCGCCTTTTCGCGCCCAACGCGCCACAAAAAAACCGTCCTGCCCAATTCCGTCAATCCTTATCGCTCCCGCCTCTTTCCGTCCTAGTCATGTCCTGAACTTTCGTCCGGCGTGCTTCCCAGACGGCTCATTCGCCCTTCCGGGCTCTGACCCTACGAGCGACCCTTCGGAGACTCTACAGGCGACCCTACGGCGACCCCTACAGGGCTGCCCCACGGCGACCCTACGGCGTTCTTACGGCGCCCGGATAACGACCCTTTGGGGACAACTCGGTCAGTTTTCGACGAGGCGGCGGCGGCTGGCAAAAACAGCGGGAGCGAGGGAAAGCGGCATGATAAAAATCCAACGGATATGGGTTAACGTCGACGAGCAGAACAACGTCACCTTGCTCAGGCGTCCCCGCGTTTCCATAAAAGTGGACGAGCTTGTTTGGAGCGTCATCGAGCGGAACATTGCGGCTCCCAAAAAGATTATGCAAAGCGGCAAACACGACTACATGCTGGTTGTGGGCTTGAAAAAATACTCCCCAGAAACCTGCAAGTTTTTCCCCGCCTCTCCCTACAATGGCCAGCTTAAAGAAAACGCCAAGCTGGACGCTTACAGGAACCCGAGCAAATGCTATTCTTGCGAGGACTTTGTCGGAGGAAAGGAAAGAACGACTTGGTTTTTCACGGACTCGTTTTGGATGAACGCGGGACATAAAACGCTGAACGTCAGCGCCGACGCCGCTAATGTGGACGAAAACATAACCCCTGTGGAGTATGCCGATCTTTTGTTCGACGCTTTTGGCGCGGCCTTGACGCGCAACTTCAAAAAGTTGAGGAAAGAGGATTTTGACGCCTTGAAACCGAGCTTGGACGAGAAGGCGATTGCCGCTTTCCCGTTTCCGGCGCCGTTTGAGCAGCAACAATACCTTTCGGACGAGGGCGGCTTCAAAACGACGATTCGCGATGGTCAGGCCGAAACGACGCTAATTGACATTCCCAGCATTCGAGAATATTACCAGCGGCATTTTGGCGAGTCGTAAAGGTTTCCGTCAGAATTCAGGCGAGGCGCAAGTGTTCCTACTTTAATTTAGGCGAAGCGAAAGGATTTCCGTCAGAATTTAGGCGAGGCGCAAGGGTTCCTGCTCTAATTTAGGCGAAGCTCAAGGGTTCCTGCTCTAATTTAGGCGAAGCGCAAGAGCTCCTGTCAGAATTTAGGCGAAGCGCAAGAGTTTTGCTCTAATTTAGGCGAGGCGCAAGAGTTTCCGTCAGAATTTAGGCAAGGCCAAAAAGAGTTTCCATAATCCGCGAACGCCAACTGACCAGCGTCGCCATGATCCAAAAACCAAAGCGGCCAACGCCTCTTTTCGGATTATTTCAAAACCGAACCGATGACTGAATAAAGACGGCGAGGCGCGACGGCTTTTGGCCGACTGCCGCCAAAGGGGGACTATTCTCGGTTTTTTGAGGCGATGGCGAGCCCAGAAAGGAAAGGGACTGCGAAGGCGGCTAAAGCCGCCGTCACAGTCCCAAAAAGCCCAAAAGCCGCCGGAAAGGAGCGCGACGAGACTTTCGGCGCTTTCTTCGGCCCTTGGCGAGACGGTCAGCTTATTCGGCGGCAGCCGGGGCCTTCAATTCTGCTGCAGCCGTCGGAGACGGGGGCTATTTTGATCTGAGCTCCGATTCTCTCCGTCAGCGCGGGGATGTGGGAGATGAGGCCGATGGTCTTGCCCTCATGGCGCAGGCCGGACAAAGTGTCCAGAGCCACGTCCAGCGTGTCTCCGTCAAGGGTTCCGAAACCTTCGTCCAAAAACAGCGAATCCACTCTGACCCTCTCTCCGGCCATCAGGGACAAGCCCAAGGCCAAAGCCAAGCTGACTATGAAGCTCTCTCCGCCGGAGAGGTTTTTCGTCGGTCGGATTTCCGAGGCCTGATAGGCGTCGATGACGGCCGTTTGCAGAGCCTTTTGACGATCCTGGATGAGGAGGTAGCGGTCGGTCATCTTCCTCAGCTGTTGGTTGGCCAGCTTGATCAGCGCGTCGAAGGTCAGCTTTTGGACGAAGGTGCGGTATTTCTTGCCGTCATGGGAGCCTATGAGCCAATGGAGCTTGTCCCAGATCAGCCAGTTTTTGCGAGCCGCTTCCAATTCCGCCTGTCCGGCTTGGAGTTCCTTTTTCAAACGGTCGTTTTCCGACAAGCGGCCGCCGAGCTGGCCGACTTCCGCCGACAGCTCGGGTTTCCGGCCTTTTAGCCCGACCAAAGCGGCTTGAAGCTCGTCAGCCGTTTCGCTCGTCATTTTCAGGGCCAGTCTGCTCTCCAGACTTTTGGCCTTTTCTCTTTCCGTGACCGCCAAATCGGTCCGAAGAGCTTCAAACTTCCCGGCCTTGTCCGCCAGCTCCCGTCGCACGTCTTCAGGCAGAGAAGCCTTCAGATAATCATCTTCTCCGCTTAGGCCGATGATTCCGAGTCTGGCCTGAAAGGCCGACTCGGCGGCCGTCAAGGCCGCTGCTCTTTTCGTCAAAGACTCGCGGCGCTGGCTTCGTTCCTGACGAATAAGGGCCAAGGCGGTGTTTTTTTCCTTTTCGCTTTTCCGCTTCAACTCTATTTTTTGTTCGGCGGCGGCGATTCTCGCTTTGAGCTTTTTTTCCTCCTCGTCCGGGACTTTCTCCTGAAACAAAGCTCTTCGCTCTTCGGTCGACTTTTGGACTTCTCCTTCTATGGCCTTCAATTCCTCCCATAAGCCGGCGTTCGTCAGTTCGCTTTTCTCCAGCCGCTCGCCCAGGGCCGACAAATTGGCGGCGACGACGGCCAGCTCGGTCTCGACCGTTTTGAGGCTGTTTTTGACCGCTTCTCGACGGTTCTTCCTCTCGATCAATTGATTGAGACCCGTCTGGATCTTGTCCGGGGCGATCTTAAAAACCTCCATCCTCGTCTTCACGGCCTTGGCTTGCTCTTCGATTTCTCGCTCCATCTCGGCCGAGTCGGCCTCCAGACGGAGGGCTATCTTCGTTTCCGAATCGAAATCGGCCTGTTTTTTCTGCCAGTCCTTGTCGGCGGCGACCAGTTTGGGGGCCAGCTTGTCGACGGCGTCCCTTATTTTGTTGGCTTCGGCGGAGAGGGCGCTCGCCGCCGCCATTTTTTTCGTCAGTCCGCTTAAGGCGGATTCTTCCGCCTCCTTAGCCAGGGTCAAGGCGGACTTGAAATCTTGCAAAGGGCTGATTGGAGCGTCAAAGGGTTCTCCCTTGCCCTGGACGACCAGGCGGCCGTCAGGCCACAGCCCCAGAAGGAGATCGCTCAAGCTCCGGCCAGATTTCTCCCTTTGGCCTTCGCACATGACTTGTTCCTGCCGCAACGCTTCCAGATCTTTTTGGTGGCCGACGCGGTTCAGCTTTTCCTCGTCGAGAGCCTTGACGGCCGCTTTCAAGTTTCGTTTCGCTTCGGCCAAGGCCTTGGCCGAAGGCGAGTCGACGTCGGGCATTCCCTGACGGTAGGGGTGATCCGGCGAGCCGCATAGGGGGCACGGTTCTCCGTCTGACAAGGTCTCCCTCAACTGACTCAGATCCTCCAGGAGACGCCGGCGGTTGACGTTTTCCTCCATCTCCTGCAGAGAGTCTTCCAGCCGCCGATTGGTTTCCGTCATCTCGACGATCTTGTTTTCGCTGATCAGGAGCGCGGCCTGGCTTTTCTCGGCTTTTTCGCCGGCCTCACGAAGCCTTTCTTCGTTTTGGCTCCACACTTGCTGGGCAGCCAGGGCTTCCTGCATCTTGAACAATCGGCCGACGGCCGCGTCTTTCAGCTCGCTCCATTCCTGCTCGGAGCGGCCGGCCTGTTCTTCGGCCAGATCGGCGTTCGTCTTCGCCTGCTTGGCGCGCAGCTTCTCCATCTCCGCTTCCAGCTTCTCCCGAGTCTTCTTCATTTCGGCGATTTCCGAACCAGTCTTCTCCAGAGAACTTTTTTTGTCTTGGACTTCTTTGCGGCGGGCGAGCAGATTCTTGTGCGCGGCCGTCAGACTGTCGTATTTTTCCTGCAAGGCGGGGATCACCTCCGCCAGGGCCTCGTCGGCGGCGGTTTCCGTCAGAAAATTGGCCTCCGTCGTCCTCCTCTCGTTCAGAGCAATTTGCTTCGCCTCGTCGTCCTTCAAGGCTTTTTGGAGTTCGGCGGTTTCTTTTTGCGCTTCGGCCCGTTTTTTCTCGGCCACTTTCAGTTGGCGACTTTTTTCGGCTGCCTTGAGATCCAGCTCTCTGACGGCGAGCAAAGTTGGCGTCAGTTCTTCCATCTCTCGTCTGATCCCGTCGAGAACGACGACCTCGCTTTCCAGCGCCAGGCTGGAGCGAGAGGCTTCTTCCTCCGCCAGAGGCAGAGACGATTCAATCTTCGCCAACGCCCCTTCGTCGGCCGCCTTCTCTCGGCGCTGACCGCTCAGCTCGGCGTGATCCTTGTCCAGTTCCATGACCTTCAGAGCCAGAGCCAGGCGAGCCTTGTCCGGCTCGAAGGCTTCGGCTTCCAGGGCCAGCTTTTGGCTTTGCTCCCGGATTTCCGCAAGTTCTCGCTCCAGAACGGCGAGGCCCTCCCTCCAGTCCAAAAACTTGGTCTTGGCGACGATCTCCTGTTCCAGAGCTTCCAGCTGGGCTTTGAGGACCGCCTCGCGCTCTCTCAATTCCGCTTCCTCTTCCGGAGCAAGGAGCTTGAGGTTGTTCAAGACGGCCTCTTTTTCGGTCAGCTTGATTTTATCCAGGTTCCAACGGCTATGAGACTTCAGGGATATTCGCGTATACACGTCGGTGCCGGTCAGCTGTTCCAACATGGAAGAGCGGGATTCGTCGTCGGCGCTTAGAAAGGCGGCGAACTCGCCCTGAGCCAGCAAAGTGGAGCGGGTGAAGCGATCGAAGTTGAGGCCGGTTATCTCTTCTATCTCTTTTTCCATCCTCGACGGCAAACTGGTGATAATCTCGCCGTCCGGCAGTCGGGACAGCTGGTGTTTGGGATTTTGCAGACTGCCGCCGGCTTTGTTCCTGGCTCTGTTCTGACTCCACTGACCCATGAATCTTCCGGCCTGAGTCCGGAAGACCACTTCGGCCGCGCACTCGCCGGAGCGTCTGGACATGACTTCGTTTTCGCCTTTGGAGACTTTCACGCGAGGCGTCCGACCGTAGAGACCAAGACAGACGGCGTCCAGTATCGTCGTTTTGCCGGAACCGGTCGGACCGGTTATGGCGAACAGTCCTTCGGAGAGGAAAGCTTCGTCGGTCAAATCAATTTCCCACTCCCCGTAAAGAGAGTTGAGGTTCTTCAAACGTATTTTTTCTATTTTCACCGGGCACTCCCCAAAACAGGCGTCAAAAAAAGCGACTCTTCGTCGCTTTCGAATCTTTTTGGCTGATCTCTGACGGAAGGAACCATAGTATACGCCTGAAGTCGTTTGAAGACAAATCCAGAAGAGACGATTATGGGGCCAGGCGTTGAAGCCAGGCGGAAACGGATATGAATCTAAAACCGAGCGGCCGCCGACCGTTTCCGATTCGGAAGGAGCCGAATAGACGCGGACGCGTCATCGGTTTTTGACGGGAGTCGCGAGAGTTGACGATAGTAGGAGGTAATCGCGATAGCTGAAGAGAGTCGCGAGAGACGTGAGAGTCGACGATAGCTGAAGAGAGTCGACGCGATGCGTGAACGTCGACGATAAATAAATTTAGTCGAGAGAGTCGTCGTGAGGCGTGAAATTCGAAGATAACTAAAGAT
>JAIRTO010000338.1 GCA_031254895.1 Deltaproteobacteria bacterium | reverse complement strand
AAAACGGGAAAGGGAATCCGTTTGGTGAGTCCGGAGCCATTTGGTGGCTTCCTCCAGATGGCCGCGGGTAATCTGCCCCGCCTTGAGCAAATACTCGCCCAAAATCAGCTTATAGTGATCGGCGCTCTGGTCCTTGATGGTCCCTGACAGAGTAGAACGTCGTCTAGATATTTCAGCCATCATTCCTCCGGGAAGGCCTAAGCCGTCCTTGTCCTCTTCTCTTCGAAAAAAAAATGCGGGGTCTTTGGCGAGAAACCTCATAAAAAACTGAAGGTCGCCAGTCAAAAAAAGATCAAACAAGCTTCAAAAAAAAAACGCCAATGTTCTTGATACCGAGTTGCGCTTAATCTATATTTGCCAAGTTTTGATGGCGGGACAAAACAATATGAAGCTATAAAAGATATTATGGCATTATTTACAATAAAAACTTGCTTTTAACGCTCTTTGATTTTATAAATCTAACAATTAAGCATAAATTACGATATAAAAATATATTTTAAATATTATATATAGCCTTCGTTAAATATCACTCTATTAACATTTTGACCATCCTGTCATTGTTTTTCGCTTAATTGTACCAAAATTAACTTTTAATAACAACGAAAAAATAAGACGACGGATTATGGCCGACTAGTCAAAAAAACCTGGGGCTTAGAAATCGGTCGCGCGGCGCCCCGCATCTTTTGCCCGCCGACTTGCCTGTCCGCCTGCTTGCTTGCTTGCTTGCTTGCCTGCCCGCCTGCTTGCCTGTCCGCCTGACCGATTGTTTCTTGAGGCAGCCAGAAACGGACGGCCAAAAAAAAATGGAACGAGCCGCCAGCGGCCAAGTCCGCTCTGAACGCCGAAAATGGACTTCCCTCCTGCCTGACCAGATCCTGAGAGGCCGATCCTGGGCAATGGCCATAAATATGCGGTTTTCCAATTAACTAAGAGTCGTCGAAGCCGGAAGGAAAGGCCTGGCCATGATGCCATTAGACTAGACTAGACTAAAATTCGGAGAATTTCAAGCGTTTTGTCCGTTCGCCGTCGTTTCCGGGGCGGAACTGAAACGGCTTTGAGATTGAAAGGAATCGAAAAGAGCAGATTCAAGCCCAGAATAGATGTCGATTGAATGAAATTCCGCTTATTGATTGGAAAAATGCTATTTGAGTTGCCGCCGAATCGATCGAGCTTGTCAGACCGGAACCTTGTTTTTTTCGGCTTTTCGGCGAAAATGACTTGCGTTTTGGCTCGACAACGGCCAGAATCGCTTTTTTGCCGGTCAAGCTGAACCGAGTCCAGCTCGTTCGGCTTGGCGTTGATTTTCAATCCTGAGCCTGATAGATTGTCGTTGCTCCAAATAACGAGCAAAATGGCTTCGTCGAAAAACGAAGGCGAAGAGTCCGTCGCCGCCGGCGCGGACAAAAGCGCTCTCATATTTTCCAGATTCGTCATAACCCACTTTTTTTCGGGCCTGTTTTGCGAAAGGACAGATCTTCGTCGACCATGAGCCGGCAAGTCTCTTTCGCGACCTTTTTTTTCGTCGACGGCTGTTCGGCGAGCCAAAGGCGGACATGATTTGGCCCGCATAGTTCCAATGGCTTAGAGTTCAATTATGAGCAGAGTTCGCGACAAAAAGGCCGCTTCGGAAGGCGCAGAATCTGCCGCAGCAAAACGAATCGACGGGAAGACGTCGAAAGACGGGGCCAAACCGGAATCGGCTGCAATCGCAAAAAAAACCGTCTGGCGCAATCCAAAGCGCGAAGAGTCCGCTAATGTTTGGCCGCATGACGCCGACGGCGCCTCAAACATTTCTCAAACGAGACGACCCGTTGAAAATGCGGAAAGCAAAACGCTCCTTCTCGATTTCGGCGACGTTTTTTTTCTCGACTCTTTCTGCCGACGCCAATAATTTTCCAAAGTCGTCGAAACTCTCGAAAGCGGCTCTCCCGACACGTTGAGAGCGCTGCTGAGCTTTCTTATCTTTTCCTCTTTCCCTTATCAAATTGCCCAAATTTGGTTGGAAGGCAGCTATGCGAGAATCATTTATCCAGACGCCAATCTTTCCGACGACAAAATCAGCGAGTTTCTCAGCCGCCTAGGCGACGAATACGCAAGCCGAGCTTTTTTTGAGGAGTATTTGAAATACGTCGCGACTTCAATGGATGACGGAAAGAATATCCTGGTCGCCGGTTCAGGATTTCTCAAAACCGCGCGATTTCCTGGCGTCGTGTGCATGGAGGATGTCGGAGAGTTCGGTTATGATGAGTACGATGACGAAGTCAGAATCATCTATGCGACCAGACAAGAGACGGGGTTGCCTATATTCTTGCGGCATTGTTCGCTAAATATGGACGATTCGACGGCCATTCTCGGGGCCGTCGCGGACATGAAAGAGCTTGGAGCCAACGCCGATTTGGTCATTCTCGATTTCGACGATTATGACGATTCCGTCATGTCGGAATTGTATGCTCATAAAATCCCGTTCATAACGAAGTTGAGCGAAAAAACGAAACTGCATGACCGACTTGCGGCCGAAAACGTTTCGAGCTTGGAGCGCAAGGAGAATTGGGTTTCCTCCGAAGACGGAGGCGGAACATTCGTTAAACGCCTGGAATGCGAGCTGGTTGCGGGTCGCAAAGGATATGCGCGCGTTTGTCTCCACGCCGCTCAGAAACCCTCTGAAACTCACATGATTGGCCAAATGACGAGGCTCGGCGCTTCGACAAAATCGGCTCTTTTGGAAAAAGTCAACCGCCTAGGGGTTTTCGTGCTCGCCTCGTCACGGCCCTTTGCCGCCAAAAAAATTCTCGCGCTTTGGCGGCGGCGGCGCGACGTGGAAAAGGCGTTCGAAATAACCAAAAAAAGCCAAGAGATGGTTCCCATTCACTATGAAAGCGCTTCCGCCGTCAGTGGTCATTTGCTTTTGACTTTTTTGGCCAGAGCAAGCGTAGAAATAATCCGGAACAAATTGGGACAAAACGACTGGGAACTAACCTCATTTTTCTCAAAACTCAATAATCAAAAATGCGAAGTTTTCGACAGGGAAACCGTCGTTCAAAAGTATTCCCGAATAGCGAAGGAATGCTTCAAGTTGTTAGAATTGAAATGTCCGCTCAGAATCAAACGAACAGACAAGAAAAGCAGACGGCGTTAAGACAAGATATAGACGGCGCGTCTTCGGATGCTTGCCGCCCGGTTCCGTTCGCTTTCAAAACGACTCCCCCTTCCTGAGGGATCATTCTCTTCCGACTCTGTTCAATTTTTTTGAAGGCTTACACAGGGATGACAAAGGCCGCCAAGGTTCAGGCTTTTTTTGATTCTTTAATCAAACGCAAAAAAAATTTTTTGTTTTTTATGTAAGGTTGAACATGCCGAACGTTTTATTGGATATTGTGTAATAATATATATTTAAAAAGCATATTTTTATGCGCTTTATATTTAGTTAATGGATTAAAAAAAAACCTGTTGCCAGAATATAATTAGCCTTATAATTATATTAGTTTCATATTTGCATATATTAACAATAAAAAGGTTATAAGACAATCGTCACCCATAAATAAAAACACTAAAAACAAAACTAAAAGAGCCGAGTCTTTAAGTAGGGGCTTTATGGCCAAAAGCAAAGTTAAATACGTCTGTCAAGCGTGCGAATACGTCTCTTCCGTCTATATGGGACGATGTCCAGTCTGCCAGGCCTGGAACAGTTTTTTGGAAACGACTCCAAAATCCGGGGCGAGCCGGCCAGCCGCCGCAGCCGGAGCCGGCATTGGCGGCGGAGGTCCAGTGGCTCTCTCTGAGGTGCCTTTGGAAAGCGTCGTCAGGCTGAAAACTTCTCTGACCGAGCTGGACAGAGTTTTAGGGGGCGGGCTGACTCCTGGAGCCGTCGTCCTATTGGCCGGCGAACCGGGAGTCGGCAAATCGACCCTCCTTTTGCAGGCCGCCGCCGGAACGGCCGCTCAGGGAGGCAAGCTGCTGTACGTCACCGGAGAAGAATCGGCCGGTCAGGTGAAAACCAGAGCGGAAAGACTGGGCTTGAACCTGGAAACGCTGTGGGTCCTGCCAGAAACGTCTTTGGACGAAATTGAACGGGAAGTCGGCCAGGGGCAATGGGACGTTTTGGTCGTAGACTCTATACAGACGGTCCATATCGCCGACTTGGGCAGCCAGGCCGGGAGTCCTACTCAACTGAGGGAATGCGCGGCCAGACTGACCGCTCTGGCCAAAACCAAAGGGATCCCTCTATGGCTGGTGGGTCACATAACCAAAGAAGGCTCCATAGCCGGCCCAAAGCTTTTGGAGCATCTGGTGGACGCCGTCCTTTATTTCGAAGGAGAAAGGGATCGTCCCTTAAGGATTCTTCGCTCCTTCAAAAACCGTTTCGGTTCGGTGAACGAAATCGGCGTATTCGAAATGACCGGCGGAGGGCTGGGACAAGTTCGCAATCCCTCGGCTCTGTTTCTTGCGGAAAGGCCAGCCGGAGCCTCGGGCTCCGCCGTAGTCTCGGCTCTCGAAGGCAATCGCCCTCTGCTCATGGAAGTCCAGGCTCTGGTCAGCCCCAGTCCGCTGGCCATGCCCAGACGTCAAACCGTCGGCGTGGACAACACGCGAATGAGTCTTCTCTCGGCTGTCCTGGAAAAAAAAGCTAAGCTGCGCCTCTTCGACAAGGACGTGTTCGTCAACGTGGCCGG
>JAIRTO010000329.1 GCA_031254895.1 Deltaproteobacteria bacterium | reverse complement strand
ATGGAAGCCAAAACGCCCATGATGTTGAAAGGCGACGCGACGCCAGGCTTCAAGATAGATCTGCACATTAAAGATTTGAAAAACGTCGTGGAGACAGGAAAGGGGCTGGAGGCCGCTCTGCCTGTGACGGAGTTGGCCTACGATCTGCTGAAAAGTTTGTCTGAAGAGGGTTTGGGGAATGCCGACCACAGCGCTTTGGTCCGCTACTTCGAGAAAAAGGATGGCGTGAAATTGTCCTGACCTCCGTCTGTTTGGTCAGACGTGGCCCGAATCAAGGCCAGGCGCAGCTTCGCCTAAATCTGCCGGAACATTTCGGCAAGCTCGGTGAAGGCTCAGCCCCAGAGACCATAAGCGCCCATATTTAAACTATAAGTTGAAAATATTCCGGCCAAGCGCTCTGCAAAAATTGTTAGCGCTAGCTTTCGCCGCGTTCTGTCATAAAAACTTTTTCGACCTGCGCAATTGGAATTGAGGCGTCAAATTTTCCGTTACAAAGCAATTCTTTCGGATCTCCCAACAGCGTATAAAATTCTGTCGTTCGAGGGGAATAGGCGCTTTGATAAAGGAAATTTAAAACTGTTTTAGTCGTTTTATTGCTCTTATACAGCAATAATTTCAGGCAAAGGTCTAATAAAGAAAAAATCTATACTTGACAAATACTTTTTAACCTGCTATTTATCCTGATGGATACTTCCTTTAGCTTGCATTAGCTAATAAATTTCATCTAAATAGTTTAAATGGCGAGGTTATTATGTCTTCAAAACTGCAGATTACGATGACTATTACTGACGCCGAAACCAACCAGGAAACATCAGTGAAGGTTGAATGAGACAACCTTCCTTCTACGTCTGAGTTCGCCAAGTTGGAGTTTCCCGACGCTTTTAATGCCCTCGAAACGACGGTGATCCTGTGCTCCAACGAAGCTAAAAAAACCACCCCGCAGCAAGACTACGGGGTATTGGGGATGTGGGCGGTTTGTTGCGAGAGGAAGGATTAGGAGCGGGTTCAATACCCGTCGCGGGAAAAAGGAAGCATGGCAAACTGCGGGGCATTGAACCCGTTTTGCGTAATAAATTGGAGCGCTGTGCGGCCTCGTATAACAGGTTGCGGCTTGGATCGCAGGAAAGAAGCAACGGAACAATGATGCCCGCCTTCAAATATCACCCGAATTGCGTCGAAAACGAGGTTTTTTCAAAGGCTAAGCCGGACAAACCGGGTATTGCTACGAAACGATGTATGCGGTCGCCAATGTGAACTGCCTCTGCCCGAACCGCGTCGCAAGCGGCGCCGCCGGCATAGCCGAAAAGGAGATGTGTGATTGGCTTTTTTGCGGAGTTCAAGAAAGGATATCAAGATGAGCGAAGCCGCTTCAAGACGGAGCGCGCAGAGAAAGCGGCGACTGCGGACATATTCGCTTGAACCGCGTATTGCCTGCCACGAGTTCGGAAGGGCAGCCAGATGGCGGGTGTGCAATGTTGTTTACAATATGTTCGGCAGATCGCGCTAGCTGTAAATGAAACGTCGAACTTCCGTCACATTTCCGATTACCGCATAGAACACTGTATAATTTCTGATATTGATACGGTAATATGGATTTTCGCGCTCTCGAATTGAGCGATACGGTTCAAAAGCAAGAGGATTTTCCAGGCGTTTCAGGATGGCCTTTTCTGTATCCTCGACAAGACGCAGAGCTGCATCAGGATTTTGAAGATTTTGGGCGATATGGTACCGCGCGGACGCCATATCCCGCTCAAACAACGGCAGATAGCTAAGCGTGAATGTCGTCTCACCTATGCGCGCCGTCCCTCAGCCTCGAGAAAACCTCCTCATGGGTATAGCGGACATCGGAATCGGCGGCGGCGCGATCAGCCTCATCCAATTGGAGTTCCGTATCTTCCGTGAGTTTCGCATATTGTTCAAGGCTCATGACGACCATCACGCCATAGCCGTTGTTAGTCAAGTAGACGGGCCGACCTCCTTTGACCGCTTTTTCGATTTCCGGGAACTTGTTCCTAAGATGGGTTACAGGTCTGATTTGAATCATGGGATTCACCTCTCATGTCTTTACTTTATCTTGGTTTTATCAGAATATTATCTTCTCGTCAATCATTTGATGCTTCCTCAATCAATTTCACTCCGGTTGATTTCGGAGGTTTTTGGATTTTGGCCTGAAAAGCAACAACATATGCGTTACAGTGATGGAAAGGATGCGACTTCGGTTGAGTCGAAAGAACAGGCGGCGGGGACGACACTGTCGAGCAGAGCGGCGATATGCATTGCAAAATCCTTGTCATAGCCGAAGAAGGGGGATGATGCTATGATGAAGCGGGATTATCTTTGCGCGGACAGGATCCACCTGAACATCACGGGAACGAATTTTGACGGTCTGACCAGCTAACCGTACCTCGCGGACGTCGAGTGGATGCATGTCACTGAGATTGCCCATGCGATTGAAATTGACTATTCGGTGTTCAAAAACCTGAAAGCCCTGATGATTTCCGCTTTGGAGCCGTATGTTTTCCCGAGGAGATTGCGCCTGTGTAATCATGTCCGCCTTCGTCATCATGCCGCCAACGTCATCTTACGCGCCTGTGTAATCATGTCCGCCTACGTCACCATGCCGCCAACGTCATCTTATGCGCCTGTGTAATCATGTCCGCCTTCGTCATCATGCCGCCAACGCCATCTTACGCGCCTGTGTAATCATGTCCGCCATGGTCATGCCGCCAACGCCATCTTATGCGCCTGTGCAATCATGTCCGCCATCGTCACCATGCCGCCTGCGTCATCTTATGCGCCTGTGCAATCATGTCCGCCTTCGTCATCTTTCACGCCTGTGCAATCATTTCCGACTTCGTCATCTTGCTCTCCCGCCTAATCCTGGCCCACAGATCTAATTTTTCACGTCTGTTCCGTCAAAAATAGATCCCACCTGCGACGACTCGCCTTAGGCCCTGAAGCCCGTATAAAAAAACCTCTTGTCCGTCATCGCCGCCCCGCCTTCGGCGCTTTCCCCGCTCTCAGCCGATTTTCCTCTCTTCTGGCGTAGCGCTCTTTTCGCCGCTATTGAAATTAATTCTCAATTAATATACCCTATAGGGGTAGTTAGTATATGACTACAACTTGTTTTCAGCCAAGAATTTTTTCGTCCACCGATAATCCCTCGCTGGATATTTCGTCGCTCAGCCATTTGGCCTTCTCATGGCTCGGCTCATCAGAACGCGGGCCTGATTAGTCGGATTAATCAGGCGGTCTCTTTAGTCGGCTTGCTCGATACGCTTGTTCATTCGGCTTCTTTAGCCGACTTGTTCAGTCGGACTCTTTAGCCGGCTTGTTCAGTCGGACGGCTCAGTCTGATTCATCAGCCGGACTGCCCAGCCCACTGCAAAAGGCCCAGTTCAAGCGCCACCTCAAGCGTCTTTTTTCAGACGGAAAAAAGCTGCCGAAAACCCGTCTATAGCGTTCAGCAGCTCGCCGAAAAGGAGTTGTTCGTGAAAAACATCTTCAGCTTTATTTGGAAGCCAGAGAAGAGAGCCGTCGTTTTCAGCGCCATCTCTCTCGTCGCCTTGGTATTGAGTTTCTTCGACCTGCCGCCGACGGCCCCCTTCGACCCGGCCTGGCTAGCCGTCGTTCTCTGCGGCGTTCCGATCGTCAAAGGCGCCGTCGAGGGGCTGCTTGACGGCTTCGACGTCACCGCCGACGCGCTGGTGGCCATGGCCCTCATCGCCTCTCTGATAATCGGCGAGTATTTCGCCGCCGGCGAAGTGGCCTTCATCATGGGGCTGGGCTCCATGCTCGAGGAGCGGACTCTGCGCCAAGCTCGGGAAGGTCTCTCCAGTCTGGTCAGACTCTCGCCGACTACGGCCAGAGTCGTGAGAGACGGCGAAGAAACGAGCGCCCCGGCGGAAGAAGTGAAAACGGAGGAGACTGTCCGGGTCTTCCCCGGCGAGATCATCCCGGTGGACGGAGTCGTCACCTTCGGCCGGACGGCCGTGGATCAGTCGCTCCTCACGGGCGAGTCTCTCCCGGTGGACAAGACCGTCGGGGACGAAGTCTTCAGCGGCACGGTCAACCAGTTGGGGGCCATAGATTTCCGGGCCACCCGAGTCGGCCGAGACAGTTCCCTGCAACGGATGATCCGCCTGGTGGAGACTGCTTCGGCCGAAAAGACGCCCATCGTGCGGATAATCGACCGCTGGGCCGCCTGGATCGTCGGCCTGGCCCTCCTGACGGCCATCGGCACGTGGCTGGTCACCGGGGAGATCATCCGGGCCGTGACCATTTTGGTCGTCTTCTGTCCTTGCGCCCTGGTTCTGTCCACCCCGACGGCCATCATGGCCGGCTTGGGCAACGCTTCCCGCTTCGGGCTTCTTCTGACTACGGGGGACGCTCTGGAGCGCCTAGCCAAGATCGACGTCGTCGCCTTCGACAAAACCGGCACTTTAACCTACGGCCGTCCGGAGGTGACCGAAGCGAGCGCCTTCGGCTCATGGAGTCGCCAGGAGATCTTGACCCTCGCCGCCACGGTGGAGCAGCGCTCGGAACACCCTTTAGGGAAGGCGGTCGTCCGATACGCCCGCCAAATGGGCGCCCAGCCGGCCGACATGGCCGAGTTCGGGCTCGTCCCCGGCCGAGGGGTCAAGGTCCTCTCCGGCAGCCGAGCGCTCTACGGAGGCAATCTCGCTTTGATGGACGAAAACGGTCTCCGAAAGCCTCAAGAAATTTTGGCGGCGGCCGAAAGCCGCCAAAAGGAAGGCCAGGCGATCATTTTTCTTGGCCAGGAAGATTCGGTGGTCGGCTTCGTCGCTTTGGCCGACGCCCTGCGCCCCGACGCCCGGGCCGTGATCGAGAGACTAGAAGCCGCCGGCGTCGAAACGGCTCTTTTGACCGGGGATCACCAAGAAGCCGCTCTGCATATGGCCAAGAAAGCCGGCGTCGAGCATGTCCGCTTCAACCTCCTGCCGGAGGACAAAGTCCGAATCATCAAGGAAGAGCTCGCCCGAAGCTCCGAAACGCCTGGAGACACCCGGAAGGTTCTGATGGTCGGGGACGGCTTGAACGACGCTCCGGCTCTGAAGACGGCTTACGTCGGTCTGGCCATGGGCGGAGCCGGCAGCGGCCTGGCCTCGGACGCCGCCGACGGCGTCTTCGTCAGAGACGATCTGAAAAGCCTGCCCCATATTCTGCGTCTGGCCAGAAAGACGGCCTTCACCATCAAATTGAACATTTTCCTGTCCATGTTCCTGAACCTGGTCACCGTCGTCCTGGCCGCCACCGGCCTCATGGGCCCGGTGGCCGGCGCTCTGGCTCACAACGGCGGAGCTTTTCTGATAGTCGCCAACTCGGCCAGACTCTTGCGGATCAAAGACGAAACCAAGGTTTCCGCCGCCAAGACCGAGCCGGAACCAACCGGGCAGAACCAGACCGAACACGTAGGCTGACGAACGAACGGCGACGAAGCGGCCTTGAAGGCCGCTTCGTCGTCGCCGTCGGGAAGGAACGACTCCCTAAACTTTCGGACAAGAAAAAAGCCTTGCGGCCTTCCAGCCAAAATTATCGGGCGACAAGACGTCGCCGATTCCAGCGTATTCGCGCGACGGCGAGCCTATTGGCCACAGAAAATGGAGCCAACAAAATATGATCCAGCTCAAATCGACGAGCCGACGCTAGCTCTGGACCGCTCGCTCGCGCAATGTTCGACGGGCGGCTGTGCGACTTCGCGATTGCGCGGCTTGTGCAGCTGCACGACTGAAAAGCTGCGCGGCTTCGCGATTGCGTGGCTTGTGCAGCTGAACGACTGTAAAGCTGTGCGGCTATGCGGCAACGCGATTGCTAAGCTTCTCTAGCCGACGCTCCCGCGTCGGCTTTCAGGCGCCTTCATGACCGCCTCTATGGCCGTCTTTCGGCAGCATCCGCAACAGCCTTGCCGGCAAGCTTTATGACCAACATTTCAAAACCGGCCAACTTGGGTTGGATAAGTGCAGTGTGGACACGTGCGCGCGAGGGGGGGGAGAATGTGCGGGAGGAGGCAACGCGAGCG
>JAIRTO010000273.1 GCA_031254895.1 Deltaproteobacteria bacterium | reverse complement strand
TGGAGGCGTCTGATTTCCAAGCTTATGGCCGTCAAAGCTTTTGGCGCAGGCTCTTTCCGGAAGCGCTGGACGCGACGCGGCCCCTCGGAGAAACGCTAGCTATGGAGGAGCGAGCCGGAGAGAAGCAAGCCGGGCCGGAACAAGCCGTCGAGCGCGGCCCCGTCCGCCAAAGCCTTTTTTCCGGCAGCCAGCCTTCTCCGCCGAGCGATCTTCTCGGACGGGCGAGGAAACTAGCCCCCAGAGCGAGCCAAGAGTTGAGCGTAAAGCAGATTATGGAACCAGGCCAGAAATCGGCTCCGGAGCTTAGCCGGAAGTCAGGCCAAAAGCCGATTTTGAAGCCGACAAAGGGGTCGGCTGCGACGCCAAAAAAGGGGCCGAGCCGATGAGCCGCGGCATTTCAGGCAAGAAGCTGGCCCTGTTCCTGGCGGCGAGCGTGGCCGCCGTCATCTTGATCTTGGCCCTGCTCACCATTCTCTTCTCTTCCAGCCGTCGGCTGGACATAGGCCAAAGCGCGGACTCCCGCTCGTCCATCGGCTTTTACGGGCTATACCAGCTCGTTGAGCGAACCGGAACCAAAGCGACGCTGCACGAGATGCGAAAAGACAAGTTCGAGCCGAACTCCCTTTATCTCGTCGCCGACGCCGGCTCTTTTCCCTGGGGTTCGGGCCTCTCGGTTCTTTACGGCCAAGAGGCCGGGCAGGGCGTCTACGTCGTTTTTCTCGGCAAATGGGGTTATCGTCCGCACAAGACGGAACGCGAATGGACGTCAGGTCTCGCCCTGACCAAAACCTCGTCCCTTTACACCGCTTCGCATTTCCTGTACGAGAATCTGCCGATCGGCGATCTCGACCCTTTCGACGTTTTCCAAAGAACGCCTTGGCCGAATGACGAAGCGTTCAAAATCCCCTTCGCCTCTCCGGCCCCCAAGCCTGCGCCCGTCGGCGACGAGCGGCAATTGGCCGAGGCCCTCGGCCAAGAGCCCATCTCCTCGTCCAGGGAGCTATTAGGGGGCAAAGCGCCGCTGCAGGCTTTGAAGCTACGAGAGGTCGAGACCATCGTCGGCGCGAACGGCTTGACCGTAGTCGGACGGATGAGCGTGGATCGGGCGACCCTCTATCTGGTGAGCGATCCCGACCTGGGCAACAACATGGGTCTCGCCCAGGGAAGCAACGCCGAGTTCATGATGCGGCTTCTGGAGCACGTCCAGCGGCGGGAAAACCTGTTCGGCCCGGTGCGTTTCGTCGTCCCGCCGTCGGACATCGGGCCGTCCTCGGACTTCATGCCGAGTTTCACTCCGGGGGAAGTCGACTCGTCCAAAACGGCCGTCTTCGTCATGACCGTCATATCGGCCTTGATTCTGGCCGCCGCCGTGGCGGAGCGCTTCGGGGGCGTCCCGCCGATCGTCGGCGAAGTCGTCTTCGGCAAGCACAAGCTCATCGACAACGGGGCCAGGCTTCTGGCCAAGACCAATCGCCTTCAAGATCTGACCGAATATTACTGGAAGATGACTCTCGCTCGAGCTTCGAAGCTCCTTCACGCTCCGAGACATCTCTCTGCGGCGGAGCTTCTGGTCTTTCTGGATCGAGCCGCCGAAAGCCGGGGGATCGGCCTTTCGCTGAAAACCCTGCGCAACCGCCTTTCATTAGCCAAGGACTCGGGAGAAGCCGAAAGGCTTCTCCAATGCGCCAAGCTCATTCATTTATGGCACAAGGAGCTTTCCAGTGGACATCAACGCGGCGGCCGCTCTAGCCGACAATCTTAAACGTGAAATTTCCAAAGCGCTGATCGGTCAGTCCCAGGCCGTGGATCTGGTTTTGACGAGTCTGGTCGCCGGCGGCCACGTCCTTCTGGAGGGAGTGCCCGGGACAGGCAAGACCCTTCTCGTCCAGGCCTTGGCGGCGGCCATGCGCCTGAACTTCGGCCGGATCCAGTTCACGCCGGACATGATGCCCGCCGACATTCTGGGGACGAATCTATTCAACTTTCAGACCAACGAGTTCACTTTGACCCCCGGCCCCATCTTCACTCAGCTCCTCTTGGCCGACGAGATCAACCGCACGCCGCCCAAGACCCAGGCGGCTCTTCTGCAGGCCATGAACGAGCGCAAGGTGACCATCGATCGTCAGACCTTCTCTTTGGGCGAAGACTTCATGGTGGTGGCCACCCAGAACCCCATAGAGCAGCAGGGCACCTACCCGCTGCCGGAAGCCCAGCTGGACCGCTTCCTGTTCAAGGTGGCCGTCAACTATCCGGATCGCAACGAAGAGATGGAGGTGGTCAGGCGTCTGGGCCAAGGAGCCGTCATGCCGGACCTGGCCCAGTCGGGTCTTCAGCCGGTGGTGGGGCCGGACGGACTGTCGGCCGCCCGGGAGGCCGCCCGGCAAGTGAGGCTTTCGGACGATTTGGCCTGTTACATCGTCGATTTGGTTCGAGCCACCCGAAACGATCCGACCATCGAGACGGGGGCCTCCACCAGAGCGGCGACCATGTTGGCCGCCGCCTCCAGAGCCAAGGCGGCCCTCTTGGGACGCGACTACGTCGTGCCCGACGACGTGAAATACCTGGCCTTTCCTCTTTTGCGCCACCGTCTGGTCATGACGCCGTCCGCCGACATGGACGGCATTTCTCCGGATCAGGCCGTCAGCGTCATCATCTCGCAAGTCCCGGCCCCTAGGTGAAAGATGCGTCCGACCCCTAAAATGGCCGCCATCTTCGCCGTCTCGGCTCCCTTGACGCTGGCTCTGCTCATCGGCTTCGGCTTTTCCTGGCCGACGGCCCTGGCGTATCCGGCGGTCTGCGCGCTCATTTTTTTGGTCGATCTCGCCTGGACGCCCTCGCCGGAGGAGATCTCGGCGGCCTCCTACTATCCCTGGCGGATCTCCATCGGCCAGACCGAAGCGGCCTATGTCGACGTCTCCGAAAAAAAGCCGGCCAAACGCTCTTTCCAGGCCAAGCTGGAGTTCGAAGGCCCCTTGGCCGATCTGGACTCGCCTCGCCTGCAAGAAACCAAGGAGGCCGCGACTCTGCGGCTGGTCTTCCCTCTGCGGCCCCGCCGCCGGGGCCGGCTCTTGATCGAGGCCCTCTGGCTCCGTTGGATCGGTCCGTTGGGCCTCTGCGCCCGAAAAAAGATCGTCCCGGCCCGGGTCTCGGTCGAAGTGGTGCAGGACGTGGAGAAGCTTTCGGACAAGGCGCTCTCCTTTTTGTTCCGCGAATCCGATCCCGGCCTGAAAAGCCTGACCTTTCGCGGGGAAGGCACGGAGTTCGACTCCCTGGCGGAGCACGCCCAGGGCATGGACAACCGCTTCATCGACTGGAAAAGGTCGGCCAGACACCGCAAGCTCTTGTCCAAGGAATTTAAGCTCGAACGCAACAATCAGCTGATTTTGGGCTTCGACACCGGCCGTTTGATGAGGGAGGACGTCTTGGGCGTCCCCAAGCTCGACCACTACGTCAAAGCCGGCCTCCTCATGGCCTGGGTGGGCTTGAAATCGGGCGATCTGGTCGGTTCGGCCGATTTTTCCCAGAAACTGAACGGCTTTCTAAAGCCTGGCCGAGGGAAGCCCTTTTTCGCCAGGCTCCAGAGCTTTACGGCCTCCCTGGACTACCGGCCCCATGAAACCAACTTCGTGGCCGGTCTGTGCGACCTCAAAACCCAACTGGCGCACCGCTCTTTGGTGGTGATCTTCACCGAGTTCGTCGATTCCATTTCGGCGGAATTTCTCTTGGAAGGCTTGTCTCTCCTGGTCAAAAAACACGCCGTCATCTTCGTCAGCGCCACCGACGCGACTTTGGGCCGGCTGACGGACTCCCCGCCTCTGTCCGTGAGAGACATGGCCACCGCCGTCATAGCCGACAATTTTCGGCGCGACAGGGCCATAGTCATGGAACGGGTGGCCAGGCTGGGCGTCCATGTCGTCGAGACTCCCCCGAAATATCTGTCGGCGTCCATTTTGAACAAATACTTAAGTTTAAAGCAAAGGGGGCTTCTGTGAACGGGTTCGCCTCTCCCGACCCGTCGGCCGCCGGCTGGCCGCCGACGGCTGAAACGCCTCGCGCCGAAGCCGATGTCCCTGCCGGCGCCGAGGTTCAGACCGGTTCGTCGGCTTTGGCCCCTCCGGATCTCAGTCTCCGCAGCGCCCGTTTCCGCAAGGGGCGGGAAGAGACTTGGACTCGTCTCGAGCGTCTCGTCGTCCGCCTGGAGCAAAAGGGCCTCTCTTCCCTCACCGTCGAGGAAGCCATGGAGCTGCCGACGCTGTACCACTCGGAGCTGGCCTCTCTGGCCGTGGCCAGATCGCTCATCTTGGACAGAAATCTCTTGGAGTATTTGGAAAACCTGTCCCTCAGGGCCTATTTGGTCGTCTACGGTCCCAGAACGTCTCTGTGGGAGTGCTTGGCCGCCTTTTTCAAAACGGGGCTGCCCGCCTCCGTCAGGGCCCTGAAATGGCATATTCTGGCTACGGGTCTTCTGGCCGCTTTTTCGGTCTTGGTCGCCTTCGTGGCCGTGCGGGCCGATCCCAATCTCTTCGCCGTGTTCGTGACCGATCTCGACGACCGCACCTACGCGGCCTCCGCGCAAGACTTGCTGGACGGTCTTTTTCTCGATTGGCGGGGCGTGAAATATTCTTTCCTGCATTTCGCCAATTTTCTGTACCGAAACAACACCATGGTGGCCCTCAACTGCTTCGGGCTCGGGTTCTTGCTGGGGGTGCCCACGATCACGCTCATCATCCAAAACTTCCTGATCCTCGGAGCTTTCCTGGCCTTATATTTCGACAAAGGACTGTTCATCGAGTTCGTCGGCTGGCTCTCCATTCACGGGGTGACCGAATTGTCGGCCATCGTCTTGTCCGGGGCCGCCGGCCTCTCCATAGCCCAGGCCATCGTCGTTCCCGGCGAGAGCTCCAGACTGGAAAATCTCCGCCGCCATGGTCGACATGCCGCCACGGTCATGGTCGGCGTCGTCTTGATGCTCCTGGCGGCCGGCATTCTGGAAGGCTGTTTCCGTCAGCTGTTCAGCTTCACCATTTTGCGTTACCTAGTGGCCATAGGCACCGCGATCTTCTGGACCAGGTACTTTCTGTCCGGCCGCCAAAAGACGAACGAAGAGGCGGACGCGACTTCAGCTCAGGCGGACGCCTCCGACCGCCAAAATCCTTAGAAGGCGAAGGCGCTATGACGAGAACTTGTCGCCAAAACCCGGATCGACGCCGCCGGACTAGCCCGGCGGTCAGACCCGCAGCCAGCCCGGCGCCCAGCGCCGCCTGGGGCGGCGCTTCCGAAACCGCCTCCAGACCCGTCCCAAGCGGCTCCCTAAGCGGCTCCCTATACAGCTCTTTGAGCGGCTCTTCGCGCGAGTCCGCATGAAAAGGAAGCCGCAAAATTTAGTTCTGGAGGCCGGTCCACCGAGGCCGCCCAAACAGCCGGAAGATCTGCGCGTCATCATCAGTCCCGAGGGCTTGCCCTTGGCGGTGACTCTGGCCTCCGTCTCCGCCAGAATCAACACTTTTCTGATGGACTTGATCTTCATTTTCATAGGCGTCGAGCTGATCGACGCCCTGATCTCGTTTTTCGAACAGGACGCGGAAGACGCTTTTCACTGGAGCAGTCTTTTCAGCTTCATTCTGGTCAATCTGTATTTCATCTTCTTCGAGCTCGCCTGGCAAGGCCGCACCCCCGGCAAGACCCTAAACGGCCTTAGGGTGGTCAACCGCCATGGGGGAGAACTGACTCCCACGGCCGTGGTGGGCCGCAACCTCACTCGGATGGTGGAGCTTTTCCTGCCCCTTCAAATGCTGTTCTACGCGTCCGAAACTTTTGGGTTCAACATTTATGCCGTAATTATTGCGGTCTGGGTTTCCGGCTTCGCCTTTCTGCCCTACTTTCAAAAAGACCATCTGCGCCTGGGCGATCTCATCGGCGGCACCATGGTCATCACCATGCCCAAGAAAAAGCTGCTGCCGGATCTGAGCCAGGTTTTCGGCGATTCCCTCGCTTCGGGATCAAAGCCTCTGTTCGCCTTTTCCGCCGAGCAGCTCTCCATTTACGGACATCAGGAACTCCAGGCTCTGGAGAACATTCTGCGGGTCGTCGAAAACCTGCCGACGCCCAAAGCCACGTCCCTCGTCGGCTTGAAAGTCGCCGCCGAGAAGATCCGCCGACGCGTCTCTTTTGCCCCTCCCATTCCCGAAGGACAGGAACTCCGTTTTCTGGTCGACTTTTACACCGCTCTGAGAGCCGTTTTGGAAAAGGCTCTCCTTTTCGGCCATTACAAGTTCAATCAATATTTCGACAAGCCGCCGCTCTCTCCGCCCCGGCTCAAGACTCCCGGCTCCGGGCCGAAAAGGCCCCTTCCGCCCCAGGGCAGAATGTTCATCCGCGTCGACCGTTCTTGAAACATGAGAGCATTTCGAAGTCGCCAGTTGGCGGCTTCGAACGAGGCGGAACGTCGGTCGGAGCCTCGAACGGAAAATCGGCGAGAATATGTGATCAGGAACAAGTCGTCTGGAGCAGGTCGGCCGGAGCATTTCGACGGCAACACGTCTCGGCGAAAGCATTTCGGCGGGCTCATGTCAGTTGGACTTTGTCGGCAGGAACAATTTGGCGGAACAAGTCGGCAGATACAAGTCGGTTGGAACATTTAGGCGGAAGCGCGTCGGTTGGAGCGTCGGCGGCCAAGCCGACGCTCCAACTAACGAGTATTGGTTCTAAACGTCTTTTTCTTTGAGGAGTATGCCGATAAGGCTCTCGGAGGTTCTGTTCAGGTTCTCGGCTTGTCTGGACAAGGACTCCGATCTTCTTTCCGAGTCCATGGCCACTTCGTTGTTGCCGTTGACCAGACGGCTCAACGAATCCAGAGAAGCGAGGATGGAGCCGACGGATTCGGTTTCGACTTTGACGGAATCGTTGATGGCCGCCGCGTACTGATCCGCTTGCTGAGCCACCAGCTCGATGCCGCTAAACTTGCTGACCAAGTTGTCGGCCGCTTTTTGACCTTCCACCGCTCTTTTCTTCACCGTCTCCAGAAGAACCGAAGTCCTTTTGGCCGAGTCCGAGGTGGCCACGGCCAAGTTTCTGACCTCCTCGGCCACCACGGCGAAGCCTTGGCCGGCTTCGCCGGCTCGGGAGGCTTCGACGGAAGCGTTCAGAGCCAAGAGATTGGTCTGAAAGGCGATGGACTCGATGGAATGGATTATTTTATTCACCTGGTTGGAGGCCTCGTTGACGCTGGCCATGGCCTGGCTCATCTCGGCGACGGTCTGGGCCCCGCTTTCGACTTGACTCTTGGTGTCGTCCATGGCCTTGGCGCAGTCTTGAGCCATGGACGAAGTTTTATGCAGCTGGGACGAGATCTCGTTTATGGACGATGAGGTGTCGGCCAAGGCGTTCGTCTGTCCGGCGCCATGCTCCCGCAGTCGTTTGGCGTCGTCGAAGACGTTTTGAGAGGCGGCGAAAATGCGTTCCGCCTGGACGTTCAGAGTCTGAGCCTCGGAGGTGATTTTTTTGACCGTCTGGGACAAGTAGGCGGTGATGACGAACATGATCGCCAACAGAAGAGCCAAGGAGATCCAGGTCATGACGCCGAGTTTTCGGAGATCCGAGCGCTGAGCGGCGATCGTCCGCTCTTCGAGCTCCTGAGCCTCCTTGACCTCGGCGTAGAGGCCGTCTTCGGGTATGAGAGCCAAATAGCCGAAAAGGCCTTTGAGGTTGGCGGCCAGGGCGACGTAAGAGATCCCTTCGTAGGTCAGCTGGCGGGAGCGGACTTCGTCTAGCTCCAGGGCGCCGACGAATTCCCGAAAGACCTGAGAGCCGAGCAGGTCTTGGACGTTGCGGGTGACGAAGGACTTGTCCGCGGAGCCGGGGGAGGCGGGCACGACGACCGGGGCTAGAGACGGGAGGCCCAGCTCGGCGAACACTTCCCCGGTGCCCAAGGCGAAGGCCACGGCCAGCGAGCCGGGGATGCGTCCGGCGGCCCTTTTGGTGACGTCGGCCAGACCGTCCAAGGAGAGATCCAAAAAGGCCACGCCCAAAGCTCGTCCCTCGTCGACGATGGGGAAAGTGGCCGAAATGAGGGGCACGTTGGTGGTGGTGTCGATATAGGGTCTGACCCAATAGACCTTCTCGGCCGGAGGATTCCCGCGATCGGCGCCCACGGGCAGAGCCGTGGCGTAGTAGTCCTCGGCCAGCTCGGCCTCGAACTCTTCCCTAATTTGGGCCGCCGTTCTGGTGCCGTCCATGGCGGAGCTGTCGCCGACCTCGTCGTCGTTGTAGAGCAGTTCGCCGTTGTCGCCCCGGTAGACGTAGGGCAAAAAATAGGTCACGTAAGGCGAGAAGGCGTCCCTTTCGAAAGTCGCGCCGAAGCCGTTGACGGCGGCGGCCTCGCTTTTCATCAGGGCCAGGCAGAAATCCTCCGTCTGTCGACGGGCGGTGGCGGTGGCGGGAGCGTTGCCCCGGGCCAGACGGCTTTGAGCCAGATAGAAGCGGGCGGAGTAGACAATCTTGTCCGTGGCCCCTCCCAGAAGCCTATCGAGCTCGTAGAGATTCACCTTCAGCTCGTCCTTGGCCCATTCGATCTTCTGTTCGCCGACGAGTCGAGCCAAAGAATCGATGGTTTCGGTCGATTTCTCTCGGACCCTGTCGTTCATGGCGGCGGAAAAACTGTGACTCGCCACCATCTGAGCCACGACGATGACGGTCAGCGTCAACAGAAGGCCTATAATCTTTCCCCTAAAACCCATCATTCTCCCCCCGCCGCCAAAAAAAAGAGGCGGCCAGAACCGAACGGAAGCCTTAAGAGGCGCCTTAAGGAGGTTACAAGCCGAACACCCTCTTCGCTTCTCCGATCATTATGGTCTCCACCTCGAAAGCGCTCAAATTCGTGCCGTCGATTATGAAAGCGTCAGGAGCCGGCTTCAGCTGAGCCGTCTCTCTGGAGCTGTCGTTATGATCCCTAATCAAAATGTCTTCTTCCAATTTTTCCAGCTCCGCGACGATCCCTTCCCGGGCCAGTTGAAGGTGGCGCCGATAGGCGCGAACCTTGGCCTCGGCGGTGAGGAAAAACTTCAAAGCCGCCCAAGGAAAGATGACGGTGCCCATGTCCCGCCCTTCGGCGACCACCTCGCCGCGACTGCCCAGATTTCTTTGCGCGTCGACGAGGGCTTCCCGAACTTCGGGCAGAGCCGAAAAGAGCGAAGCAAAGTTGGAAATTTCGGGCGTTCGAATCAGAGAGCTCACCTCCCGGTCGCCCGCGACCACCAAGGTTTTCCCCTCCTCCACATAAAGCCTTAAATCCAGAGTTCGGGCCAGTTCCGCCGCCTCCTGGCGGTCGGACGGGGTCAGTCCCCGTTCCAGAGCCACTAAGGCCACGGCCCGGTATAAAGCCCCGGTGTCCAGACAGACCCAGCCGAAGGCTTGGGCCAAATTTAGAGCCAAAGTCGACTTTCCGGACCCGGCCGGACCATCTATGGTTATTATTTTATCGCTTTTCATGTGCCTATATGGAGCGGGGAGGCAGACCGACCGCCTGTTTCGTTGACGCGTTCCAAAGACGGAGACAAAGCCGGAGAACTGGCGAATTATATACTGAAACTACCGATCATGGGAAGGATTATTTCCTTTTTGTTCGATTTGGGTGTTCTTTTTGGCGGAACTTCCCGTCCCTGTTTTCTTCGGGACCACTTTTTAGAAGTAGAAACGGCCATTTGGCCCGCGTCTCGCCTTGAACGAGGCCGCGCCTTGAACGAGGCCGCGAAGGCGGCGGGAGAGCCGTCAAAATTAAAAAAAGCCGGAGAAGCGGACGTCCCTCCGACCAAAAATCCCCGCCAGGGGCCGCTTCCGGCCAGCTCTTTACGCCGCCAATTCCCTGGCCGCCCCCAAAATGACTTTGGGAAAAGCGAAGCCTCTCCGCTTCTCCGTCTCCCTATGGAACGTTTTGGCCGGCTGCCGAGCCAGGGGCGAGCGATTTTCCGTTTTTGAGACTGAATTCCGTGGACAGTATGGGCCGAAAAACCATCTTTTTTAGGCCGAAGCCTTTATTTTGTCCCGAACAAACGTTAGTTCTATCTATCTCCGAATCAAAAAAGCCGGGTCAGAAAAAAGCGACATATCACCTAAAGGGACCTATCGTTTGTTAGTTATAAATGTCGCCTCGCCGGACCTTTGGCGCCCTTTTATCCCTCCATCCGCTTCAATTTTTTCCAATATTTTTCCCATATCTATTCCTTTTTTTAATCGTTTTAAGCTCGTCATATATAACATTTTGATTATCTTTCATTATAATTAACATCTAACCTACTGTTATTTCATGAAAAATTTTTTTTGCACGATCCTCCAAAAAATTTGTCCCCCCGAATTCAAAAAAGCCTGCCTATGGCTTATTTTAGCCTAATCAAGGATTTCGCGCGCCCTTAATTTTTCTGTTGAAAGTCTTGATATGTTTGATATAATCCAAATGTACGATCGTTCATTCACTCGTTTTTCGGCCTGCCTGACAGGATGTTAACTTTTAAACGCTCTTGTTTCAGCCCACCAGGGCTGAAGCGGGCTTTTTAGTTGACGATCGTTCGTTAGATTGATCCCGCGCCAAAACCCCAAAAATCCGGGGCGGACGCCTTTGGCGAAATGACCTGTTCGACCAGGCCGGTTCAAGGCCTCCGGCGACGATCTTCCGTCGGAGCGTTTTCGCCAAAAAGCCCGAAAAGTCCATAAAGGACGCGGAGGGACGAGGATCGATCCCGAAATCGGAGCCGCCGAAATTAGAGTCGAACGACCTTCGGAAACATAAACTCCAGTAAATGTTGTTGCCCTAAAATAGCCGCTTTTTGCATAAATAGCCGACAAGCAAGCGGCGGTTTCCGCTGGCGTCAGCCGGGGCCGAAAATAAAGGAGCGCATCATGACCTTTCGCTTCAAAGTCTTCGCCATCATCGTCGCCATAATGTTCATGGTCGTCGTGACGATCATCGGCTGCAGCATGTTTTTTATCCGCCAAGGGATAGAGCAGACCATCAGAGACAACATTGTGGTCATCCGAGACATCGCCAACCAGCTGGTCACCGGAGAAATAAACCTTCTGATCTCCGAAGCCACTTCCGTCTCCAACCGCCTGAAAAACGCGCCAAACAGCGCCTGGCCGAGAATACTGAAAGAAGAGACCGACAGACATCCGACCTTCAAATCCATCACCGTCTTCGCCCGAAACGGCCTGATCGTCTCGGCCTACGGTCAGCCTCAGACGCCGAGGGACTTGTTTTTCGGCGAATACTCCAAACGGGCCTTCAACGGCGAGTCCGTCATTTCCACCACCAGAAAAGATCCTTCCGGGGAGCTGGTCTTCCACATCTGCGTCCCGGTGGCCAACATGGTCATGTCGGTGACCATCTCCGGCTGGCGCTTCACCAACCTTCTGGAATCCTACAAGCTGTGGAAGACCGGCACCATCCACATCTTGGACGGCGAAGGAACCGTCATAGCCAACACGCGCCGCTATATGGTCGCCAACCGCTACAATTGCCTCTGGGACTCCAGTCAAAGCAAAGAAATTTTGTCTTTCCAGGCCTACGTCCGTCGCATGATCAAATATCCCGACGGCTTCGGCCGCTTCTACATGGAAGGAGTCGAACGGCTCGGCGTCTTCGCCCGCGTGGATTCCGGGGCCGTCAACTGGATTTTGGGGGTGTCCTCGCCCATCTCGGAATCCCCGGCCGCCCACCTGAACAAAGGCATGATGGTCATGACCCTTCTGTTCATGGGCCTGGGCTCCATTCTGGCCTTTCTGGCTTCCAGCTTCGTCGACAAGCAGTTTCGAACCATCGAGGAGCAGTACACCAAGGTGGCCGAGCTCTCCGCCATGGCCCAGAGCGCCTCTGAAGCCAAGACGGCTTTCCTGGCCACCATGAGCCACGAGATGCGCACCCCCTTGAACGCCGTCATAGGCTTTTCCGAACTCATGATCCACGGACACACCGACGAGGAGGACAAGGAAGAGAGTCTGCACAAGATTCACGCCGCCGGCATGACCTTGTTGGGCATAGTCAACGACATTCTGGACATAACCAAAATAGAGGCCGGCAAGTTCGAGCTCATCCCGGTCGACTACGATTTGGCCAGCCTCATCAACGACACCGTCACCGTCAACCTCATCCGGATAGGCGAAAAGCCCATCGAGTTCGGCCTGGAGCTGGACAAGAACCTGCCCTCCAGACTGTTCGGCGACGAGCTTCGGATCAAGCAGATAGTCAACAACCTTCTTTCCAACGCCTTCAAATACACCATGGAAGGCAAAGTGGATCTAAGCGTCACCGGAGCCAGGGGCTCGGCCGACGACTTCTATCTCTCCGTCTCCGTCAGCGACACCGGCATGGGCATCAAGCCGGAGGATCTGAAAAAGCTTTTTAGCGAGTACAGTCAGCTCGACGCCAAAAGCAACCGCGCGATCGAGGGCACCGGTCTGGGTCTGGCCATCACCAGACAGCTGGTCGAGATGATGGACGGCAAGATCGAAGTCGAAAGCGAGTACGGCCATGGCTCGACCTTCAAATTCACCATCAAGCAGACCTTCGTCACCGAAGTGCCCATCGGGGCTCGCATCGTCCAGAATCTGGAAAATCTGGATCTGCACCTCAACCATCAGCTAGGTCCGGACATGGCCTTCACCCCTCTGCCTTACGCCAAGGTGCTGGTGGTCGACGACGTCAAAGCCAATCTGGACGTGGCCAGAGGCATGCTCAAGCCCTACGGCATGCAGGTCGATTGCGTCACCAGCGGCCAGATGGCCATAGATCTCATCCGGGAAGAGAAGGTCCGCTACAACGCCGTCTTCATGGATCACATGATGCCGGGCATGGACGGCATAGAGACCACTCAAAAAATCAGGACCGAAATCGACTCCGACTACGCCCGCGAGATCCCCGTCATCGCCCTGACCGCCAACGCCATAGTCGGCAACGAAAAGATGTTTCTGGACAACGGCTTCCAAGCCTTCCTCTCCAAACCCATCGAAATGAAGAGAATGGATCTGGTTCTCAAGCATTTCGTGCGCAACAAGGCCCAGGAACAGGAATTCCTAAAGCAGCTGGAATCGGAGGAGTCCGAGATTGAGAACATCGTCAGCTCGGCCATGACGCCCGAGAAGAAGGCGGCCGCCAAAGCGGCTGCCGCCGAAGCGGCTTCGGCCGAAGCGCCGAAGAGTCTTCCCCAGACTCTGTCCTTGGCCGCTTTGGAGGAGCTCGTCAAGGAAAGCGCTCAATTCGCGAAAAAGGGCAAAGTCGAGCTCGACCTCTCCCAAAGCACGTTCATCCCCGATCTGGGCGGCATGATTTCCGCCGTCGCCGCCGGCGAGAAAGGCTTCGATCTGGCCGAGCTATCTTTGAAGCCGAGCGACCGCTCTTCGTCCGCCGGCCGACAAAGCTCCGTCAGCCCCAGGAACATCGAAGGGCTGGACTATCAAGAGGGGTTGAAGCGGTTCTCCGGCGACCGGGAAGTGTACAAGGAGGTCATCAAATCCTACACCCAGTCGGTCGCGGAGCTCTTGGAGCAGCTGACCTCTCCGGACGAAAGCAACATCAAAAGCTACATCATCGCCATTCACGGCGTCAAGAGCAGCAGCTACGGGATCTGCGCCAAAAACGTGGGCAAGATGGCCGAGGAGCTGGAGCATCGGGCGGCGGAAGGCGATCTGGACTTCGTCCGCTCCAACAACGGCGCCTTTCTCTCCGCCGTGCTCGCTCTGTCGAACTCGTTGAACGAAGCCCTGTCCGCCAGCGACGCTCAGGACACTAGGCCGGTCAAGGACGAGCCGGATCCGGCCATTCTCTCCCGCCTGAAAAACGCCTGCGCCTCCTACGACATGGACGGAGTGGATCAGGCTCTGGCCGAGCTCGACTCCTACCTTTACGCCAACGAGCCCTCGCTGACCGCCTGGATCAGAGAACGGGTGGAACAGATGGATTTTCAGGAGATTCTGGAGCGCTTGTCCATGGTGGCTTGACTCGAAAGATCGTCCGTTTTTCGCGCCGCGTCCAGTCGAAACGAACAACCTCCCTATCCGCAAAAAGACGGAGGATAATCATGGATCCGAACAAGCGTCAAAAAATAATTCTGGTCGACGACAACGTCGCCAATCTTTCCATGGGCCGCAACATGCTCAAGGAAGCTTACGAAGTCTACCCCGTGCCCTCGGCGGCCAAGCTGTTCGACCTCATGGAGCACGTCGTTCCCGGACTCATCCTTCTGGACGTGATGATGCCCGAGATGGACGGCTACGAGGCCATAAAAAAAATCAAGGCCGACCCGAGGTTCAAGGAAATCCCCGTCATCTTCCTGACCTCCATGAACGACGAGTCCAGCGAGCTGGAAGGGCTCAGCCTCGGAGCTCTGGATTACGTGGCCAAACCCTTTTCCGCCCCGCTTTTGCTGAAAAGGATCGAAAACCACCTTCTCCTGGCCAGACAGAAGGCCGAACTGCGCGATTTCAACGAGAACCTCCAAATACTGGTGGATCAAAAAACGGCCCAAGTCTTCGATCTGCAGAATGCGGTTCTCTCGACGGTGGCGGAGATGGTCGAGTTCCGGGACAACCTGACCGGCGGCCACGTCACCAGAACCCAGCGCTACCTGAAAGTTCTGGTCGACCAGATGCTGGAAAAGAAGATCTACCACGAGGAAGTTCTGAAGTGGGACTTGAGTTTTTTCATTCCTTCGGCTCAACTGCACGACGTCGGCAAAATCGCCATCTCCGACGCCATTTTAAACAAGCCGGGCAAGCTTGACGACGACGAATACCAGGAAATGAAGAAGCATGTCCGCATAGGCGTCGAAGCCATCGACAAAATCGCTCAGAAGACGGCGGGACACAGTTTTCTGCATCACGCGGCCGTCTTCGCCGGCACGCACCACGAGAAATGGGACGGCACCGGCTATCCGAACAGGCTCTCCGGCTTCGACATCCCGCTTGAAGGAAGACTTATGGCCATAGCCGACGTCTTCGACGCTCTCATCTCCAAAAGGCCGTACAAACAACCGATGCCTGTGGAAACGGCGGTCAAGATAATTCAAGACGGCGCCGGCTCTCACTTCGACGCCTCTCTCATCCAGGTTTTCGACGCCGTGACCGATCAATTCGCCGAGATATCGCGGCTGGCCGAATAATTTTTCCAAAAAATCTCTCCAGCGAGTCTTCGTCGTCCCGCCCGAGGTCGCCGATTTCAGCCCGCGAAAAGGCCGCGTTTGGCCGCCTTTTCGACCAAATTTTGGCCTCCGCTCGGTTTTGGCCGTCAGGCCGGAGCGAGGCCGCCCAATGTCGACGAGTCCCGAGACGAGTCCCTTACAGAAAATCCAGTCGACGAGCTTTTGGCCAAAAGACCAGGTTGGCCGCCATTCGCCGCCTATGGCCCCCTATCCGGCCAAAGAGCCGATCCTCCGAAGCCGACGCGGCCTTCCTGTCGGCGGCGGGTCATGGAGATCAGGGCCGACGGCCATTTTGACGGCTAGCGGCCTAAAAACCGCAGCCGGCGGCCCTATCGGCGTTCAGGTCGGCGGCTAGTCTTGGAGACCATGGTCGACGGCCAGGCCGTCGGCTGGAGGCGCAAATCGCAGCCGACGCCTCCACGCCGACGGCTGGAGGCCCAAAACCGAGGCCGGCGCGGCGTTCCTGTTGGCGGCGGGTCATGGAGACCATGGCCAACGGCCGCAGCCGACGACCAAATCGGCGGCTAGTCGTAGAGACCATGGCCGACGGCCTGGCCGTCGGCCATGTCGACGTTCAGGTCGACGCCGGGACGTCTTCGCTTCGCCGGCTCGCTGAGATCCGCTTTCTCCCTGGCCTGATTCGGCCGCCTTGCCGCCCAACGGCCTGTCGGTTCGAAGGTCAGACATGTCGCCTCGCTGCGGAATGTGTTAAAATGTCGCCAGTCTTTCGTCTTGGGCCCTTTTTGGCCGACGAAGGCGGCTGACCGCGCCTTAGCGTTTTTTTCGTTGCCCGCCTGATTCCATTTCAGACGAACACGCCTCTGTCCTTCGCCCTGCGGCAGGAAATTCCAAATCATTTAGTCCAAAAGTCCAAAAATTTCAAAATTCGGCAGGATGAGCCATGGACACCCTGATACTCGCCGACAGCCTGACCGGAGCCGCTTCCGCCGGAGTAAAATTTTCCGCCAACGCCCCGGTCAAATTGACCTCCCTCAGCAATCCCCGTCTGCCGTCGAATTGCGACATTCTGGCCTTAAACGCGGAGACTAGAAAACAGCCGCCTCAAGAGATCGGCCGCTCTTTGCGCAAATTGCCGGCCTTCCTCGGCTCCTGGCGGCCCCAGCTGGTCTTTCAAAAAATAGACAGCCGTCTGCGGGGTCACGTCGGCTTGGAGCTCGCTCATCTCCTGGCCGCTTTGTCCTTCCGCTGCGCCTTGGTCGTCCCGGCCTCTCCGGAGTTCGGCCGCGCGACTTTGAACGGCATCCACATGATAGGCGGAAAACCTCTCGAATCGGCCGAAGCGTCTCAAGAAGAGCCCGTCCACGAATCCCGCCTGAAAGTCCTCCTGGCCAAGGATCACGATCTGCCCGTGGAATCTCTGGAAATCGCGACCGTCAGAAAAGGTCCGGCCGCGACGGCCGAAGCCGTCGAGGAATTCATGAGCCGGCATGATCGCTTTCTGGTGGCCTGCGACGCGGAAACGGAAGACGATTTGGACATTCTGGTTCGGAGCGCCGACCAAAAAACCGACCAGATTCTCTTCGCCGGCTCTTCGGCCCTGGCCACCGCTTTGACGGAGTTTTTCCGGGCCGCCCACAACTGGCTGGCCGACGAATACCATCCCCCCATCCCGGCTTGTCCGGACCTCTTTTTCGGCGGCTCCCCCGCCGAAACTCTGCGGACTCAATTCGAGCTCCTCGCCGCCGACCACCATGGAGATTTGATTACCATCAATCTTGAAGCCCTTTTCGGCGGCCCCGGCCAAACCATTCCTCCTCACGTAAAGGGGCGCCCTCTGATCCTCACCCTGCCTCCGCCCAGCCAAGACCCGGCGGAGAAGGCCAAATATCCGATCCAGCCGATGATCTCGAAATTCGGCCGATTCGCCGCCGATCTGATCAAAAACCGCCAGCACCAGTCGGTCTTCTTGTCCGGCGGACTGACTTGCCGCGAAGCCCTCGAGTCTCTCGGCCGCTACGACACTTGGATCCGCTCCGAAATATGCCCCGGAGTCGTCTACCTCTCCGCCGGACCTTTGTCCGTCTTGTGCAAATCGGGCAACTTCGGCGCCGCCGATCTCCTCAGCCGACTGTACAAGAGTCTGAAGGAGCAATCCCCCGTCGTTTATTGCTGACCTTTCGCGGACGCGCCCGCCCGCCCGCCCGCGCGAGCGAGCGCGCGAGCAGCAGCAGCAGCAGCAGCAGCAGCTTCAGCAGGAGGAGGAGGAGGAGGAGGAGGAAGAGGAAGAGGAGGAAATCGGCGCCTTTTGGCCCGGCGCCCGGCCAAAAGTCGTCCCGACCTTCTCGCTGTCAAACATTTTTAATTAATAATTGCGCCATTTTACGACATACCCCCCCCCTAACTTCGCGCCAAGGGTTCGCCTTCGCCAAAAATCTGTCCGTTTCTACCGCCTACCAACTGCCCGGCCGGTCGCCAAGGCGACGATCTCCCTAAATATCCGGCCCTATTCCTCATATAATTAAAAGACGCGTTTTCAAATTTTCCGGCCGGCGGCTTTGGCCGCCGACCCCCTCCGCAGGGGCCTCCGGCCAAAAGCCTCGTCCGCCGCTCCTGACTTCGAAAAGCCGCAATATTTGTCGCTTATTATCCGGCTCCCAAAGCTCTCCCGGCTTCCGCCTCCGCCTCGGCGCTTGTATAAAGCGACTCCAGCTTGTACAATATGAAAAATTTTGGTCTTGCGTCGGGTGTAGGCTTGTTTATGACGAATATTAATCATAATTATCATGCGCCGCTCGCCTTGCCGGCCAGTCTTTTGGCGGTCGCCTTTTTGGCTGCGGTTTTGTCCGCCTGTTCCGTCGGTCCGATGGAGCCTGGGCGCCGGGCTCTGGACGCCAGGCGCGTCTCTTGGGCGGAGTTGACTTCAAAGGCTATGGTCAGCGACAGCATTTACGACTTGACCGACGCCGGCGACATTCTCCCTTTGACCGTCAGGGCCTTGCCCCTGACCGACCCGGTTCTGCAGCGGATGCGGGAGTTGTGGGGCGGCGACCGTCGGCTCATGGACAAGGCGGACGAATGGCTGAAAGCCGGACGTCTGGTGATCCTGGTCGGCATTTATACCCGCGACGTCACTGAAGATGATCTGATTAAAGATCGTCGTTTTCGTCTGTCTCTGCGCGCCGACGGATCCCTCAAGAGAACCGCCGACAAACCCGAGCTTTTGAAGGGGTCGTTTTTGAAAGACTATTTTCCCATCTTCAATCCCTGGGAAAGGGTCGTGGTCGTCTCCTTTCCCGGACAATGGAACAAAAATCCCGTCTTGATTCTGGATTGGCCGGGCGGCTCTCGAGAACTTGATCTCGTCCAGCCGACGACGGCCGCCGGAGAACAGCTTTGAGCGCCGCCTCGGCCCGTTCCGGTCTCTCCTCCGGACGTCTCTCCGTCTGCCCTTGGCGGCGTTTTCTTTCCGCCGCCGGACTTTTCTTTTTATTCGCCCTGCTCCTCCTCAGCCCCTCGAACCCAGTTCAGGCGCAAGCCTCTTCGGAAGCGGAGCCTTTCCTTCCCGACGCCATCCTCCATCCAGGCGACAAGCCGGGTCTCATCATGGTCGTCAACAAAGCCGACCAGCTCATGATGATTTTTCGCCATGACGGACAGGGCCGCATCTGGCTGGATAGGGTTCTGCCTTGCTCGACCGGCATGATTCAGGGCGACAAGCTTGTCCGAGGCGACAAAAAGACGCCGGAAGGCTATTACATTTTCCGGCAAAAGCTTCTCCCCGCCGAGCTGCCGGACATTTACGGCATCCTGGCCTATCCCATGGATTACCCGAACTTCTACGACCGCAAAATTGGCCGAGGCGGAGACGGCATCTGGACCCACGGCATCAACAAGCCCCTGGTGGACTACGACTCCAACGGCTGCATCGAGCTTTTGAACCATGACCTGGCTTTGTTGGAGACGGAGATAGAGCTCCAGGACACGCCCATATTAGTCTACGACAAGCTGACCCTGGCCGAGGCGGCCGCCCTTAGGGCCGAAGCCGAAGACCTCCTGGCCTTCGTGGAGCGGTGGCGCGAGGCCTGGGTCACCAAAAACATGCCCGCCTACGCCTCTTTGTACGACCCTGAGTTCCACAACACGGACGAATTGTCCTATCAAGGCTGGATGGACAAGAAAACCAGAGTGGCGGCCAACTATGACACCATCGAAGTGGAGCTCAGCGATCTGAAGGTTTTCCGGCACCGAGACGCGGTGGTGGTCTCCTTCGTTCAGGATTACCGCGGCGACAGCCGCTTTCGCTCCCAAGGCGGCAAACGCTTGTACCTCAAAGGCGAAGTCGGCGACTGGCGCATCGTGGCCGAAGAATTCGGGCCCATGCCTTCGTCGCGGACCAGCAAGTGGCTGACCGCCGCCGAAAAAAACGACGCTCTGAACACTCCTCCTCTGGCCGTGGCTCAGGTGTCTTCCCCGGCGGCCATGGCCTTCGCCGGCGTGGTTTTGCCCGGCGGCTCCGTCTCTCCGGCTCCCGGGAAAACTTCGCCGCCCCAGTCTCTGGTGGAAGCGGCGGCCGACGAAGAAGCCCGAGCGGCCATCGAAAAAAGGACGCAAACCGCCTCGGAAGCCCAGGCTTCTCTCTCGGCCGCCGATACGGCCGAAGAGGCGGATACGGCCGCCGAAGCCAGCGACGTTCAGGTCGCCGGCAATGCGTCCTCGGAGATCTTTTCTCGTTCCAGCTCGACTTTGGTGGCTTCGGCCAGCTCCGGAGTCGTGGAGCTGCCGGCCAGTCCGTCGGCGGCCAATGCGACGGCCCAAATGACGACCTTGACCGATGGCCGCGATTCAGCCGACGGGCCAAACCCTGACGAAAATTTGGCCGACGAAAATTTGGTCGACAGTGATTTGGCCGACGAGCCCTCGGCCGAAGACGATGCCGTCGAGGACGATTCCGCCGAGGACGATTCGGCTGAAGACGATTCGGATGAAGCCTATGCGGCTGTTCTTCCTGAAGCCTCTGACGAGACCGGCTCCGCCGGCGCCAGCGTCTCCGCTTCTGCGACTTCTTCGGCTTCTTCGACTCCGGTCGCCTTGGCCACTTACGACGAAGCCGCCGAAGCGGAATCTCGCGACGCCGAAAGACGGTCGGCTACTTCGGCCGCAGCGTCCGCGGCCAATCTTAAGGCAGACGAGGCGGCCATCGAAGAGCTTTTGGACGAATGGCTTCTCGCCTGGTCGGAGCAGGACGAAGACAGGTTCTTTTCCTTTTACGCCTCTGATTTCCTGTTCAAGGATCTCAATCTGCATCTGTCTTCGTATAAGCGTTATCGCGGGAAAAGAATCAGAGAGGCGGGCAGCATTGACGTCGCGGCTGCGGACGTTCAGGTGAAGGTCCAAGGCGCTCGAGCCGTCGTCACTTTTGTCCAGACCTACAAAAGCGACAAATTTAGCGACAAGGGCCTAAAAACCCTAGAGTTGGGAGTCAGGGACGGTAGGTGGAGCATAACTAGCGAATCATTCCAAGCCAGATGATTCTTTAAATGGAGTCAAATGTCGGATTTCCCCAACACCAGCATGCTGAAATCGCCTAACAGGAGGGATCAGGGCCCTAAAGGGCTCCATGTCATGATCCTGAAGTCGGACGGGAACACTCGCCATCTGCGCTTTTCTCCGTTGTTTTTTTGGTTCCTTGGCCTGTTGTTCATCGCCGTCGTCCTCTCGCTGGCCTGGCTGGCCCATCAATATGTGGAGCTGGATCTGGAAAGAAAGACCTTGCTCGCGAATCTGAACACCGAGACGAGGATCAACGAAATAAGGGACTACGCCAGGACGGTGAACCTGGCCCCGGAAGAGGCCCGGCGGATTTTGGAGCTTCTGGATCGGGCCATCGTCATGTCCGAGAGCGGTCACGACGAGGAAGAAGGTCTCATAGGCATCCCGGATCCGGAAACCGCCGAGGCGCCAGTAGAGAACTCCGTCCCTGACGCCCCGCCCGAATCGGCGGAGGCTCCCGACGACGCCCCGCCCGCCCCGCCCGTCGAAGAGGCGGCGACCCCGCTTCAGGAGGCCTGGCAAAAATGGCGAGCGCAAATCGGCTCCCCTCAGACGCCCATGGAAACCCTCGACATCGAGGATTTCGAGGTCACCGCCTCCGGACAAGTGACTTTTCTGCTCCGGCAAAGCGGCGAACCCGGTCGCCGCGTGCGCGGGCGGGTCTTGGTCGTCCTGGCCGTCAGCGACGCGAACGGAAAAATAACTCTTCTTTCCGCCCCACAAACCAACATGTCCGCCGCCCAAGGCTGGGACAAAGGATCCAAGTACAACATCGTGGCCTCGAAGCTTATGCGAGTCAAAGCGGAAGTCCCCGCCGGCTCGAAAATATTGAACGCCGAAGTCGTGGCCTGGGAAGAGGACACAAAGGAACTGGTGTTTCGCAAAAAAATATTAATAGAGGAAAAGTGATGTCCATTCGCGGCGCCAGGACCGTGCCTTCGCTTCGTCCGGATCTTCTGTTCAAGACCGCCTTTTTTCTGACAGTTTTGGCCTTATGTTCAGGATTCGCCTTTATCTCCGTCCTCTGGGCTCAGCCCAAATCCGACCGCCAGCACATCGTCTATTTCCAAGGCACTCCTCAGGAACTGGAAATCTACAAGATCTACGGCCGCCACGAAGGTCCGACCATCATGGTTTTGGGCGGCATCCAAGGCGACGAGCCGGGAGGCTTTTTGTCGGCGGATCTTTACGTGGACATGGCCTTGAAGCGGGGCAACCTCATCGTCGTTCCCCGAGCCAACTTCAAATCCATCATCCAGTCCGATCGCGGCTCCGACGGAGACATGAACCGCAAATTCGCCGACGTGAAGGACATGGATCCGGACAGAGACCGCATAGAAATCATCAAAAACCTCATGGCCGAGAGCGACGTCTTCTTGAATCTGCATGACGGCTCCGGCTTTTTTCGTCCGGTCTGGGAAAGCGAGATGGCCAACCCCTTACGCTACGGCCAGTGCATCATCGCCGACGCGGAGGTCTACACCAATCCGGAAACCGGCCGGGTCATCCAATTAGGCCGCGACGCCCGCAAGGCCATCGACATCATCAATCAGGACATCCAGGAAGAGCGCTACAAGTTCAACTTCTCCAACCACGACACCATGAAGGACTCCTCCAAACATCTGGAGCAAAGAAAATCGGCCAGCTACTACGCTCTGACCAAACTGGGCATACCCGCCTTCGGCATCGAGACCTCCAAGCAGCTGCCCTCTCTGGAGATGAAGATCCACCAGCATAATCTGGCCGTCAACGCTTTCATGGAAATTTACGGGGTCGTCCCGGAACAGCCCCGCATCAATCTCAGTCCGCCGGTTCTGCAATATCTGGTCATATCGGTCAACGGCCAACTGCCCGTGGCCGTGGCCGACGGGCAGACCTTGATGCTTTCCCCGGGCGACGTCATCGAAGTGGTGCATGTCGGGGCCAATTACGACCGAGGTCTTTCGGTGGACATTTTAGGCGCGGGCAGTCTCAACGACATCAGAATGCCCCTGGCCGTCAACGCGCCCACCAGGATCATCGCCCGCAAGGACAACCACACTTTCGGACAAATTGACCTGGCCTTCCTGCCCCCCGATTCGGGCAAGCCTTCGCCGCAACTCATGGCGGCCACCCACGTCTCCGTCGTGGAAGCCGGCGCGGGCTGGCTGCCCGGCAGCGGCCCGCCGCCCGAAGCCGTCCGCCCCAGGGCGAACCAGCCGGCGACCTCCGCGCCCGCCGAGTCGACGGCCGCTTCGGCTTCCGGTTCGGCCGTCGCCGTAACGGCCGACTCTTCCGGCTCCGGCTCGTCGGCCAGCGCCCAAGCCGGGGTCTCTCAATTGCCTGAAATGGGCAAGGCTCCGGGCTTGTCCATGGTCGGGAGCTTGTCGGGCCCCCTGTCGGCGCCCGAAGACGCCCGCCTTGCGGGCGGCGGTTCGACCGCCGAAGGCCCTTCGGCCGGATCCTTAACCGCGACCAACGGCGTGACCGGCTTCATTTTGGAAGTAGACGGCCAACATATGGTTCTCCGGCCTCAGGAAATCCTTTCCGTCAGAAGAGGGGCCAAAATAAAGCTCGTGGACATAGAGACGACCGTCGTCCTGCCGGCCGACGCGGTCTACAACCTGCGCGGCTTCATCGGGAAGGCCGGGGACGTGAGGGGCGACGACAAGGGAGCCGTGGCCGACACCGCCGCCGACATGATTCCCCGCTTCGTCCAAACCAGAGAAGGCCGACAGGTCTATCAGCTTGGGGCCGAGCACGGGCCGAAGCTGTTGGCCGCCGCTTATGTCGAAATCGTCCCCATTAAGCTCCATTCCGTGGTCTTCCAGGCCAACGGCCAGGAAAAAACCTTGAGACTGGGCCAGCGCTGGGGGCTGGCTCCGGGAACGCCCTTCGTCGTGAAGGAAGTTGTGCTGGAAGGCGATCTTCTTCTGAACAACCCGCGTTTCACCTTAGGCGGCCGCTCTTTTTCGCCCCTATTGCCCCAAACCCTGACCATGCCGAACATTGCCGTCTCCCTGGCCGTGTTCGACGATAAAGAGCTGGCCGGCAAAGTTGTTTTGTTTCCGCAAAAGAAGTGACCAGTTCGCAGGATCGCGTTTTCATGAAGGCTTCCGTCGTGACCATGGGTTGCAAGGTCAACCAGTACGAATCTACCGCCATGCTGGAAATGCTCAAAGGGGTCGGCTATGAGCTGACTCCTCCTGAGAATGCGGATCTAGTGGTCTTGAACACTTGCGCCGTCACGGGCCGGGCGGAAAGCGAAGCCCTCAGCCTCCTTCGGCGCCTGCGCCGCCAAAACCCCAACGCCAAGCTCGTCGGCGTGGGCTGCCTGGCTCAACTGCGTCCCGAACGTCTCGAAGGGTTGGCCGATCTCATTTTAGGTCAGGAGCAAAAATCGTCTCTGATCAAATGGCTGGATCTGCCTCCCGGCGCCTCTCTGGTCTCCAAAAAGTCCGCGAGCGTCCCGGACATGGGCGATCCTCATCCTTGGCGCACCAGAGCCCTGCACAAAATACAAGACGGCTGCGACAGCTTCTGCGCTTACTGCGCCGTGCCTTACGCCAGAGGACCGGCCCGCAGCTTCGGGGCCGGCCGAGTTTTGTCCGGCCTCAAGAATTACCTGGCCATGGGTCTCAGAGAAGTGGTTCTGACCGGCATACATCTGGGCCAATGGGGCAAAGATCTCGATCACGGCGCCGACATTTCCACCTTGCTGGCCGAGATCGATCGGTTTTTTTCGGAGAGCGGACAATCCCTCAGGATCAGGCTAAGTTCTCTGGAGCCTCTGGAGGCGCCTCTGGTTAGGGAAGCCCTCCTTAATTACCCCTGGCTGGCCCCGCACCTGCACGCGCCTCTGCAAAGCGGCAGCGACCGCGTTCTAAAGATGATGGGGCGGCCTTACGACATTGAAACGGCCACGAACATTCTTCTTGACCTCAAAAAGGACTTGCCGGATCTCAATCTGGGAACCGATCTCCTGATAGGCTTTCCCGGCGAGACCGACGACGATTTTGAAGAAACCTTCGACCTGGCCGAAAGACTTCCTTTCGGCTATCTCCATGTCTTTCCCTTTTCCGCCAGACCAGGCACCAGAGCGGCCACCCTGCCGGGACAAATATCGCCGGGTCAGATACGTTCCAGAGTGGCCCGTCTGAAAAAGCTGGACAAAGCCAAGCGTTCGGCTTTTCTGGAGTCTCAGCTCGGCAAGGAAAGATCGGCCATCGTCGAAAACTCCCTCCACCGAAGCGGCCGCCGCAAAATTCTGACGGACAACTACATTCCGGCGCTTTTGCCCGAAGGGGCGGAGGCGCCGACCGGTCAGGAAATCGCCGTTTTTTTGGCTTTTCCTAAAAATCCTTGGGGGCTGGCTGAGGCTTCCCCATGTTGAGGCCAAAGGGCGGCCGCGGTTTCCCGCCCGAAGTCTTCCACGATTCGCGAGCCGTTTCCAAATTTCTGGCCGAAAAAGATCCGACGGCCATTCTTTCCGCCGAACTTGGACCGAAATTCGACCAATACCGCCACGCTTGGGACTTGGCCAAAAGAAATCTCGCCGTTCCCCCTTTTCCCCTCCACGTCGACTATGAAATAAAATCCCTCTGCAATTTGCGCTGCCCCATGTGTCCGATGGCTCTTTCGCCCGCCTCTCCGGCGCCGGTTCCTACGACCGAAGCCAAAGACTCCGAGGCGAATCCGTCTCTGGAAACCAAGGCCGGAACAAAAACGCCTCCGCCCCGCCAGAGGCTCTCCCGCGCCGAGGTCGAGGCCCTCATCGACGAGGGAGTCGAATCCGGTCAAGCCTCCATGGGCTTCGGCGGCCTGTGGGAACCTTTGCTGTGCGCCGATCTGCCGGCTTTGGTCGCTTACGGACGACGGGCCGGTCTTGTTGAAGCCATGTTCAACACCAACGGCTATCACCTGACTCGCCGGACGTCCCGAGAACTCGTCGAAGCCGGCCTGACCAGGCTGATGGTCAGTCTGGACGCGGTCGACAAAAAAACATACGAGCAAATGCGTCCCGGTTCGGATCTGGACAGGGTGGAGGAAAACATCCTCGTTTTTCTTGAGGAAAGAGCTAAAGCCCGTTCCCCTCTGCCTCTTTTGAGGCTGAGTTTTTGTCTGACCAGCCTCAACGAGAGGGAGCTGCCGGCTTTTTTGGAGCGCTGGTCGGACAAGGCGGATTTTTTTTCTCTCCAAAGCTACGGCCGCTTCAGCGAGGACGCCCCGGCCTTGTTTCCGTCCCAGACGGCTCAATCTCCTCCTCCCCCCGGTTTTTGCGCTCAGCCATTTAAAAGGCTTTTAGTCCGACACGACGGCCAGGTCCTGCCCTGCTGCGATCTCTCCGGCCTGAGCCTGGCTCTGGGAGAGGCGAGAAAGGGTCTAGCCGCCGTCTGGAACGGCGAAAAACTGAACGAACTGCGGGCGCAATTGCGGTCACTTTCCCTCCCTCCGGCCTGCCGAGCCTGCCAGAGCAAGTACAAGCCGCCAGCATGACTTAGCCTCCTTCCACGAGTCTGCCTACATCCCTGCCCACATCCCTATCCGCCCGCCGTCCTAGCCGAGCGCTTTCTGCAGGCGTGTGATCCTGGCCTATTTTTTCCCTTGAAATTACCCTACGAGCGAAAAAGACGCCA
>JAIRTO010000224.1 GCA_031254895.1 Deltaproteobacteria bacterium | reverse complement strand
CGTCCCACAGAGGGAAGGCGGCCAAAAGTCGAGCCAGCGGCTCATGCGCCGCTTCCGGGGGGATGGAGATCTCCAGACGCCATCGACGGCTGACCTCCAGAAGAGGCTCAGAGGCGAGATTTGAGCTGGGAGGGGCGAGGGACATTCGGCCAGGACTCCTGAAAGATCCGCAGAAACTTCGATAGCAAAAAAAGACGCCAGCAATTTTAACATTTTTTCCGGCGGGGCGGAGGAGCATGTTTGTTTTTTTTTCGCGCGCGCGGAGACGGAACTGGCGGAGTTCTCACAGGAGCAAGAAAAAAGGCCCGATTCCCGCCAAGGGAACCAGGCCTTTTTACGAAAGACGAGCTAAAAGCCGCCTATGGAGGATCTGTCACTGGATTTCTTCCGGATCGACCATGATCCAGTTTTTGTCGGCGGTGGCCCGCTGGCCCAGAGCTTTTTGCTCGGCCGCCGATCTGGCCGACCAATCCTGAATTCTTTTGGTGTGACTTTCGCTACGTTTCACCCAGACGCGGACGCCGCCTTTCTCGGCATCCACGCCGTTGATAAGCATGTAGCCGTCAGAGTAGGAGGTGTCGCCGCCAGCCAGAACGGCTTTCTTCCATTGGTCGATCCAGCCGACCATGGTGGCGTATTTGCCTTCATACCAAGTCATGGGATTGACGAGGTAAGGGGTTAGTTCAAGCTCCATATTGGCTGCCTGATTGTAGGTCGATTCCTTGGCTGCCTGATTGTAGGTCCCTCCCTCAATCTGGAATCTGGAATTGACGAGCTCGCCGGTTCGGCGGTTTTTCAGAAGCATGTTGATGCCGTAAACGTTTTCAGGTTTGACGTTGTAGCCGTATTTGGGATCGCTGGCCACCATGCGCACCAGTTCCTCGGCCGCCGCCGAAATGACGTAAACTTCGATGCCGTTTTCCATCAGGACGTTGTATAATTCATTCATCCCGGTGAAGATCTTGGGCGGGTTGACTTCGCCGGTGACGACTTCGTCGCCGCTCCAATATTTGATGGGAACAGGCTGACCATAAGCCATCAGCTCGTCGACGTAGCCTTTCAGCTGGGCCAGAGTGAAGCCGGAAAAGATCTGGGCCACCCAGGGGTAGCAGACGAGATCGTCAACCTCGCAGAGCCGCCAATAGTAGCTCTGAAGGGTTTCCCTGTAGCCTTTGGCGTCTTTGAACGGGATCAGCTTGAGGGACGGATCCATTTTGTTGCGGTTGATGTAGCCTTTCATTTCCATGAACGGCAGCAAAGACTCTTCAAGGTCGTAGCGATAGCTGGTGTTGTCCATGTCGAAGACGGCATAGGCGCCTTTGTTGGCGTTGGCTTTTATCATCTTCATCAATTGAGCTTTCGCCGCCGGGGGCCAATGATCCAGCTCGGTCGCTGCGGCGGAAAAGGCGGTCATGGACAAGAAAGCCGCGGATAAGACCAGCAAACCAAAAAGACGAACGATGTTTCTCCGCATAAATTCTCCTTAAAAATAAACCCGGTAAGAGGTGCAGCGCGCGATAAAAGCAATCCCGGGGAAAATGGTTGTGAGAAAGAAGTTAGAAAAATGATATGGATGAAATTCTTATAGATCAATTCTAACACGATTTTTTTTGGCAGTCAATTATTTTTAACAGGCCCGCTTTTTTCCAAAGGACTCCCAGAATGAAAAAAAGTCTGTAATTTCCTTATATTGTCTTTTTCATCTTCCGTCTAATTCGCCTCGGCCAGATTTTTTAAACAAAAAGTTGATGATTTTTGGCTGGATTCGTCAGCTTTCCCTCTCCCAAACCGAAAAGGCGGCCGACGGCTTGAAATTAGTCCAACTGAGCGTGATTGTTCACCTTTGTTCATGGTCTTCTCTTTTCGGAACTTTTCGCTTTTTTCGTCTTCGGCCAGGCTTTCCAGGCCGACCTCGCGTCTTGGAGACGAAAAGCCGTTTCTTTTTTTTCTGATCTTTTGAAGACCTGACCAGCCGTTCGAACGGCGACGGCTTATGCTCGTCCGGCTGCAAGAGACGGCCGAAGAAATTTTTTTTTGATGTCGGAGAAAAAAGTTGGGGCCTTCCTTTTTTTTGGAAATATTTTTGATGTTTTGATGGCGGTCTTGCTTTTTTTCTTTCCATACTTCAATATACGCATATTGTCAGAGACGTTCGAAGTCGGGACTGTCTTTTTAGGCTGGGCCGCCTAGGTCAAGCTGGAAAAATCAGGCCATGGCCGTCTATAATTGCGAATAACGACGGTAACGCATATTAGTTAGTGACAGTATTGTTTATTGTTTGTGGACATATTTATCTCTAAGTTCTTAAAGCATGTTTTTACGTTTTTTTAAACACTTTTTATCTTTTAAAGAGGTTGTAAAGGAATGTCAGAAGACAACATAAATCCTGTCAAATCCGACAAGCCTGAGTTCCATGGTCTGAACCCCGCCGAGGTCGAGGAAAGCCGTCGTCTGCACGGGGCCAACATCCTCACTCCTCCGCCCAGAGAGCCATGGTGGAAGCTTTATCTGGAGAAATTCGAAGATCCCATCATCAGGATCCTTCTGGTGGCGGCCGTCATCGCCATCTTGGCCGGAATCATAGAGGGCCAGTACGCCGAAGGGATCGGCATAATCATCGCCGTCCTTTTGGCCACGACTTTGGGCTTCGTCAACGAATACAAAGCCGGACAGGAATTCGACATCCTCAATAAAGTTTCCGACGACGAGTCCATCAAGGTCATTCGCGACGGGGTTTATTGTTCGATTCCCAAAAAAGATCTGGTCGTCGGCGACATAATCTCGCTGGAACAGGGCGAGGAGATCCCGGCCGACGCCGAAGTTCTTTCCGTCGTCTCCTTTCAGGTCAACGAGGCCTCTCTGACCGGCGAATCGCTGCCGGTCTCCAAAAGGCCCAAGTCAGACGCTGCGGATCCTTCCCTGCTGGCTTACCCCCGCCACATGATTTTACGAGGCTCTTTCGTCTCCGACGGGCGGGCTTTGGCCAGAGTCGTCAGCGTCGGCGACGCGTCGGAAATCGGCAAAACGGCCAGGGCGGCGGCCGAAGAGACCGACATCGTCACCCCCTTGAACGCTCAGCTGGCTCGCTTGGGTCAGCTCATCGGCGTCTTCGGCTTCGCCGTGGCTTTTCTCATTTTTTCCGCCTTGACCGTCCGATCCCTAATCAACGACGATCTGGGCCAGCGTTTCGTCATCAAGACTTCTCCTTACGATTCCGCCAGCTACCTGCCTCACCCGGATCCGCCGAACTCGAAGGAGAAAGAAGTCGTTCTGGAGCGGCTTTATGAAATATACGGGCCGGAAGCCTCCGGTTTCGGCCTGGAGACTCGAATAGTCGACGACCAGCAGGAGTATTATTATTTGGCTCCTCTGACGGCCGGACAGAACTATTTTCTGGCGATTTTGTTCGTCGCCCTGGCCATGTCTCTCGTCCGCATCTGGGTTCCGGTCATCTTCGACGCCGTCGAGCTCTATAACGGAAAGCGGCCGAAGAACGACTGGATCGAGGCCGACGGCTTCAAGCCGTGGCTGCAGTCCCTCGGGGCGGGACTGACGTTTTTCATCGTGGCTCTGGGCGCCGGTCTGGGGCTGGGTCTTCTGACCGGCTCGCCGTCCAATTGGCTGCCGCTGGCCACGACCATGGCGCTGCTTCGTTATTTCATGGTGGCCGTGACCATCATCGTCGTGGCCGTGCCCGAGGGGCTGCCCATGAGCGTCACCTTGTCTCTGGCCTATTCCATGCGCAAGATGACGGCGGCGAACAACTTGGTTCGGCGCATGCACGCCTGCGAGACCATAGGAGCGGCGACGGTCATTTGCTCGGACAAGACCGGCACGCTGACCATGAACAAGATGAAGGTCTCTTCATTCGACTTTTCCAATCTGCCCAAAGGGGAGATGCCCAAAGGGCTAGAGCTCGATCTCGCCGCCGAGGCCGTGGCGGCCAACTCCACCGCCAATCTCATGCCCGACGAGGCTGGACGTTTGACCAAGCCTCTGGGGAATCCCACCGAATCGGCTTTGCTGATGTGGCTTGAGGAAAACGGGTTCGGCTATCTCGACCTGCGGACAGGTTTCAAAATCGCCGGCCAATTGACTTTCTCCACCGAGCGCAAATACATGGCCACCATCGGCCAAGGCCTTCTGAAAGACGGCCTCACGCTGCACGTCAAAGGCGCTCCGGAGATAATTCTGTCCAAATCGGCCTTCAGGCGCGGGGAAACTGGCGACGTCGTTCCCCTGACGGAGGGAGATCGCCGAGAAATCGCCGAAGCCCTGAAAGCCGAGCAGGAGAGGGGGATGAGGACCTTGGGTCTGGCCATGAACCTGCTGCCTCCCTCGGCCAAGGAAATCACCCAGGATCAGATTGTTTCGCTGATCGGCGAAAACCAGCTGACCTATCTGGGCTTTTTCTCCATCGCCGATCCGGTTCGTCCCGAGGTGCCGCCGGCCGTGAAGGTCTGTTCCGAAGCCGGCATAAAAGTCAAGATGGTCACGGGCGACAACCAGGCCACGGCCAGAGAGATAGGGGCGGAGATCGGCATAGTCGATCCGGCCAATAACGAGGCCGCTTTGGTGGTCACGGGCGACGAGTTCATGGCCATGGACGACGAGAAAGCTCAGCAGACGGCCGCCGAAATGACCATCATGAGCCGGGCCAGACCTCTGGCCAAACAGCGCCTGGTCAATCTGTTGCAGAAATCCGGAGAAGTGGTGGCGGTCACCGGCGACGGCTCCAACGACGCTCCCGCCTTGAATCACGCCGACGTCGGGCTGGCCATGGGCATCACCGGCACGTCCGTCGCCAAGGAGGCGGCCGACATCATTTTGCTGGACGACTCCTTCGCCAGCATCATCCAAGCGGTCATGTGGGGCCGCTCCATCTACGCGAACATCCAGAAATTCATCCTTTTTCAGCTGACCATCAACGTGCTGGCTTTGGGCGTGGCTCTTCTGGGACCATTTTTGGGCATACAACTGCCTCTGACCGTGACCCAGATGCTTTGGGTCAACCTCATCATGGACACCTTCGCGGCCCTGGCTCTGGCCAGCGAGCCTCCTGACTGGGGGGTCATGAAAAAGCCGCCCAGAGACCCCAAGTCCTTCATCGTGACCCCGTCCATGGCCAAATTCATCTTCGCCGTCGGCGGCGCGTTCCTCTTCTTGTTTTTGGTTCTGGTCTTGGGAATGGGGAAAATATTCCCCATGAACACGGAAACGGCCATCGGTCGGCACAATCTTTCCGTCTTCTTCACGACTTTCGTTTTTCTCCAATTCTGGAATTTGTTCAACGCGAGGATGCTCGGACGGGTCGATTCGGCTCTTTCCAATCTGTCGGCCAGCAAATTCTTTTTGCTGATAGTCGGCGTCATCGCCATAGGACAGGTCTTGATGACCCAGTTCGGCGGGGAGGCGTTTCGCACCGAACCGTTGAAGGTCTCGGAATGGCTGCTCATAATAATCGGAACTTCGCCTGTTCTCTGGATCGGAGAAATCGTTCGTTGGCGTCAACGCCAGGGGATGGCCGCCGCGCGGGCGGCATAAGCGACTTGTTCGCCGACCTGTCCGCCGACCTGTCCGCCTACACGTTCGCTTGATCGACCTGTTCGTTTCTCGGCCTCAAAAGAGGCCGAGAAACGAAGTATGAAGTTCGGAGCCTCGGCCTGGTCGAGGCTCTCTTTTTTTGCGCCTCGTCGTCGTCTTCATCATCATCATCTTCCTCGTCATCCTCATCCTCGATTTTAAGTTCACGCCACGACAAGGATGGACGCCATGACCACATCATTAGAAGCAGCGCGGCTACTCGTTCAAGCCGTTGAAGGGATTGATCGCCTAAACGCTTTCATCCCCGATATATGCCGAGAGGTCATTTGTGACGCCATAGCCGGCAAGGCGGATGACGCGTTTGCGGAAGCTTTGGAGCGGCTTTTGGCGTCGGCGGTCAGGAAAGAAGACCTGAAAAGTGCGCCTCACTGAAAAAGAGGCCTCATATAGAGACCTATTTTAGAGGTCTAATTTAGAGGCCCAATTTTCGCGAGCGGGAAAAACGAAACAGGGCGTCCAGCTTTGGACGCCCTGTTCAATATGAGCCTTAAGTTTTTGATGAGCAGTTAGCTTTGACGAGTCTTCAGTTTTGATGATCCGTCAGTTTCACGTCGTCCCCGTTCGTCCGCCGCCAAAATTGCTTGAAGCCGCTGATTTTCCGCTTGTATCATCGCGCCGGCGGTCGGTCAGTCAAAAGGGGCGGCTTTTTTCAGGTTTCAGTCGACGAACTCGATCCAGCCGTATGGGTCAGGGCGTCCGCCGTACTGGATGCCGACCAGTTCGTCGTAGAGTTTTTGAGTGATAGGGCCAACTTGGCCGTCGGCTATGGCAAACTGGCGCTCGTTATAGCTGAGAGTGCCCACCGGAGATATGACGGCCGCCGTGCCGGCGCCGAAGGCTTCGGTCAGGGCGCCCGTCTCTTTGGCCGCGAGAACTTCGTTTATGTCCAGTCGGCGTTCTTCCACGGTCAGTCCCATGTCCGCCGCCACTTTCAGGACGGAAGAGCGAGTGACGCCGGGCAGGATCGTCCCGGTCAAATCGGCGGTGACGATCTTGCCGTTTATGACGAAGAACATGTTCATGCTGCCGACTTCTTCGACGTAGCGATGTTCCTGAGCGTCCAGCCAAAGCAGCTGAGTGAAGCCTTTTTGGGCGGCTTTTTCCGTGGCCAGAAGACTGGCGGCGTAACTGGCTCCGGCCTTGACCGAACCTAGTCCGCCTTGAGCGGCTCTGGTGAAGAAGTCCTCAACGTAAATTTTTATGGGCGCGAAGCCTTCTTTGTAGTAGGCGCCGACAGGAGAGAGGAGAACGTACAAAAGATACTCTCGGGCGGGCCGCACGCCCAGATGAGGCTCCGTGGCGATGATGGTCGGTCTTATGTAGAGGGACGAGCCCGGCAGGCTGGGAGTCCAGTCCCCGTCGACTCGCAAGAGCTCTTTGACCGCCTGAAGCATGAACTCTTCATCGACGAGCGGGATGGCCATGCGTTCGGCCGATTGGTTAAAACGTCTGAAATTGTCTTTGGGACGGAAGAGGGCCAGGCGATCGCCGGGATGGCGGTAGCATTTGAGGCCTTCGAAGACTGTCTGGCAGTAGTGAAGAACCATGGCCGCCGGCGAGAGAGACAGAGGGGCCGTCGGCTCGATTCTGGGATTGCGCCAGGCCCGGTCGTAGTAGTCCATCTTGAACATGTGATCCGTGAATTTGTCGCCGAAGCCGAGCTTGGTCTCGTCGGCCGCATGCTCTTGACGATGGCTTTGCGGAAGAAGCCGTTTGGAGATTTCCATGATGGCACCGGAAAAGTCAAAAATGCGAGGCTGTCTCAAAAAGATTCCGCCGACGGCGGAACGACGAAAAATGCGGTCAGTTCAGATTCTGATTATTTGTCTCTTGGCGGTTCGAAGCCAAAAAAAGGCTTCGCCGCCTTTTTGGCGTCCCTTGGGCAGAGATCATTTAGAGCGAAACAAGTCGAGCGAAGCAAGAATGGACTCGACTCAAGCTCAAGCTTAGGCTCATTTGTTGACCCCGAATTTCTTCTTCAGACCTTCGGCCACTATCTTCGGAACCAAACCGTCGACGTCGGCTCCGAGGGAGGCGGCTTCTTTGACCGTTGAGGAACTGATGAAAAACCATTTGTAATCGGCCATTAGAAAAACGGTCTGAACGTCCTGAGCCAGATGCCGGTTGATCTCCGCCAATTGACGCTCGTACTCGAAATCGGCCGACCCGCGAAGTCCTCTCAGAATGGCCGCCGCTCCTGCCTGACGGGCGTATTCTATGGTCAGTCCGCTGAAAGTCGACAATGTCAGCCGATCTTGTGGGAGATGGGCCAAAGAGCCCTTCAGCAGTTCAAGGCGCTCGTCAAGAGAAAAAAGGGCCGTCGACTTGGCCGGGTTGGCGACCACGGAGACGATAATCTTGTCGAAGACGGCCAACCCTCTCTCCACCAGGCTCAAGTGCCCGTTGGTGGGTGGGTCGAACGAACCTGGATAGAGGGCGATGGACAAAGACTTCTCTCCTGGCGCTTTTACTCGGTCGGTTCCTGGTCTGGAGGAGAGGACGGAGTCGCCTCTTCGGCGGAGTCGTTTACGACCTGGCTAGGCGAGTCGACGTGAAGGATAGTTGGTTCGCCCGCCAAGTCTGGCTGCAGCGTCGTCTCCGACTCCGCGTCAAGCCCGTATTGGAGACTTCGATTCGACTCGACGAAGGTTATTTTTGCCGTTGATGAGATGCGGTCGTATACTTTTCTATTGATCAAATCATTTCTGCGCATGTTTTTTATGTTTTTCGTGATTCTGGCCATCTCCGCTTCGGGCGTTTGGGAGGGGTCTATGCCGTATCTGGCGAGTATCTTATCTAAATCCTTTTCCACTTCTTCGTCAGAGACGACTATGTCCCATTTTTTGACGAGCTTATCGACGACGGACCAGACGGTGAGGCCTTTTTTGGCCCTATCCTCGAATTCGCTTCTGAGATTCTCGTCTTTGAGCCACCCGTCCAGAGACAAAGAGGCTTCTTGCTGATGCCTTCTCTGGACATCGTCTCTGAAATTGGTGATGAGCCTGTCGATTTCCATGTCTACGACCGATTTTGGGAATTGGACGTTCACGGCTTTCGACAGATTGTCGACGATTTGACTATCCAGATGATTCTGGATAACGTTTTTCTGATGCTCAAGCAGCAAGCCGGAAATATGGGTCCTCAGCTCGTCTAGAGTGGAAACTCCGGGGAAGTCTAAATCTTTGACCATATCGTCGTTAACTTCGGGAAGAATCTTCAGGTTGACGGACAAGATTTCGGCGTCTATCGTGACTTCTTCCTTGGTTTCCGGCCGAACGGCGTCGACGCTGAAGGCGTCTCCGACTTTGCGGCCGATCAGGGCCGTCTCCAACTCTTTGAGGAGATTGTCGGTCCCTAACTCGACGCGTTGTCTGGCGAGATTGTCTTTGCCAGGAACCGCTTCTCCCTTATTGTAGGCAAGATATTGGATGTCCAGGCAATCTCCCATGGCGATCTCATGATCAGGTTCGGCGTCGGTTATGTTGGCCAGATTGTTTCTGGCCACCTCGATTTGAGCGTCGATCATGTCGTCGGTGACGGTTGGGATGAATGACGTCAACTCCATGTTGTCGACGTCGGGACAGTCAAATTTGGGGAGCGCCTCGAAGGTGACCACGCAGTGGAGAGGTTCGCCGTCCTTGAAGGAAAATTCCTCCAAAATAGGATTGGAAGAAGGAGACAATTCGAGCTTTTCCAGCAGTTCCGCCATGCAGGGATTTATGACTCGACGAAACAAGGCGTCGTTGACGTATTTCGAAAAATGCTTTATGAGCACGTTCCTGGGGGCTTTTCCAGGCCTGAAGCCTTTGATTCTTCCGTTGACGGACGCGTCTCTGACGACTTCGTTCACGACTTCGGCGTATTGGTCCGGCATAATATCGAAACTGAGTTTTTTAGTGAAGTCGTTGACTTCTTCTATTGTATGCTGCATCATGACTCCGGCAAATGGAAAAATGACTCCATTAAGGAAAAGAGAGATTGGTGCGAGAGAGGGGAGTTGAACCCCTATGGCCTAAACCGCCGGCTCCTAAGGCCGGTGCGTCTACCAATTCCGCCACTCTCGCAAGAAAAAAAATCTTTCCCGGGGCGGTCAGAAAAAAAACTCCGCCGAAATAGGCGGCCGCTTGAATCCTTTCAGATTTGTGACAAGAAAGGGGTTGTCGTTCGCGAGCAATGGCGTCCGACCTCGCGATAATGTTGACGCCTCGGCGCCCTGACCGGGCGTCGAGGCCCAAAATGAGCCGAGTTTTGGCCCAAAAAGGCGGAGAGGGAAGCGGCCAAAATCGCCCGCTCGACTTGTTTCGCGGGACGGCAAATTGTTCGTCTGCGGCGCATCTTTCGTCAAATCATGTTCCGGTCATGATCTCGGCATGATCTTGGGTGATTATTGGACGATCTTGAAATGATCTTCTAAAATGATCATGCTTGAAAGATTATGCTTGAATGGTTATGCGTGAATGATTGCGATTGACGAACATTCAAAAACATTAAAAAACATTCAAGAACATGTAAAAACATGCAAGAACATGTTTTTGTTGCGCACAGGACAACTAAAAATTATATATGAGCTAAAAAGACGATAAAAAGTCGTTATACAATTTGACGGAAGGCCAGGCGGGCGCCGATTTGCCGCGCGTTTTCCCAAAAAAACGGCCTCGGCCAGTTTTGGCCCGTTCCTTTTTTGTCCCGTTCCTTCGCCTGGTTAGGCCTGTTCCAGAGAATGAACCGGCCAAGGTCGGCGGAAAGGCGAAAGGGACGATTATTGCAAAAAAAACCCAGATTTCCAGGACAAAAGCCCTGGCGCTCTGGTTGGCCAGTTTGTCCCCAAAGGGGAGAGGGTATAATTTACCTTAACAGGAAGAAAAAAACAAGATGATTCCATGAAGCTGCTAATCCGCAATCCGCAATCTTAAATTCGCATTTCCATATTTTGAAAAGTCGGAAAAAAGGCTCCGCGAGGTCGGAAGGACGGCGACGCGTCGGTCGGCCGTTCGACGAAAAGTTGATCGAAAAAGTTTAGCGAAAAGCGAATCTTAAGGGGCTTGGCCTAAAATATGCGCTTTCGTTCGGCGGAAGAGCCCAAGCCCAACAATTCCCTGTATTTCGCCACTGTCCGCCGGGCTATGTTGATGTTGGAGCCTTGAAGGATCTCGACTATCCTTTGATCGCTCAAGGGTTTGGCGGCGTCTTCTCCGCCGATGATCTGCTTGATCCTGTTTTTGACGCTTTCGGAGGACAGGGAGTCGCCTTGAAAACGGCTGATGGGGTTGTCGAAGAAATATTTCAGCTCGAAGACTCCCCGAGGCGTGCCGACGTATTTGTTGGTGGTGACCCTGCTGATGGTCGACTCGTGACAGCCAAGCTCTTCGGCGATGTCCTTCAAGACGAGAGGCTTCAAATAATCCACGCCTTTGTCCAGAAACTCCATTTGAAACTTGAAGATCGATTCCGTGACCCGGTAGATGGTCCTTTGTCTCTGATTGATCCCCCGGATGAGATTTTGAGCGCCTTT
>JAIRTO010000203.1 GCA_031254895.1 Deltaproteobacteria bacterium | reverse complement strand
CGCCATTTGAAGATATCCCCTATATAACGGCGGATATAACGACACAGGAAATTGTAGAATTATTAAGAGAAAGCAGAGCTGGAATATAAAGAGAAATTGTATAAAAAGCCCAAAAACGGGACATAACAGGTCTGCATATGCTTCGCCGCTAAAGCGGCTCGGGGTTCCGTTCGCCTAGGTCGGCCGCGCCTCCCGCGGCTCACTCCGCCCACAGTTTTTTGTGCCCTGGAACGCTCCGCGTTCCGTTATTAGTTTTCAATCAGTGGGCCAAAATTTCGTTTACATCATATGAATCAAAAATCATAGAGATGACAAAAAATATTTTATTTTTTTTGTCGCGGTCCCCCAGCAGAAATAGAATTTTCGCCGGAAGTAACGACAACAAATACTCCTGACGCCGTATTTTCTTGTCCCAGTTTTATAGGCCAATTTTTGAAGCTGCACATGGAAGCTGCTCGTGGAAGATCTCCTTCGCTGATTCAGGCTTTGAAGCATCCAGGTCGGAAAATTATCCCTGGTTTTTTCGCGCGCTTCCCGCAGGTCTAGGGGACGCCGACGCAGTCTTTCCGACAAAAAAAAAGCTTTTTTTCGAAGAAGTTGGCCTTGTTGGTCGAACGGAAAGGGACGTTTCGTCCAAGTTGGCCATTGACCAAATAAGGCTGAAATGCTATACTCAAAAAATGTACTGGCACAGAGTAAAAACGCTTATGACGGAGATTCGCCACGGCCCCAAAAGCGAAAATAGCGAACGAGTTCTAGAATCGACCAAATGAGAAGACCAAAATATGGGCAAATATTTTAACCCGGATAACATCGATTTCCGACGGAAATTGGCTTCCCCCGTCTATGTGGACAAATCCGGCCTTATCAGTCTTTTGAATCCTCGGATCGGCGTGAAAGACGATAAAAATCTCTGCGTCTCCCGGGCCAGACGCTTCGGCAAAACTTGGACCGCCGACATGCTGAAGGCTTATTACAGCCGAGGGTGCGATTCGAGAGCCTTGTTCGAAAAGCTCGCCGTCGCCGCCGATCCTTCTTTCGCGAAGCATTTGAACGACTACGACGTCGTTCATGTGAACATGGCCGAATTTTACCTCGCCGCTGACAGGGACGTTGAGAGAACTATCCGAATCATTACAGAAAAAGTGGGAAATGAAATCTACGGACAATATCCTGACGTTCGATTTGACCAAAATGACGCGCTGAGTTTTACTTTGGCAGATTTGTTCGAACACGCTCATCGTAAAATTATTTTCATCGTCGACGAGTGGGACCATATTTTACGCGATCGTCCGGATCATGCGTCCCAAAAACGCTGCCTCGACTTCCTTTGCCTCCTTTTCCGAGACAAGGGCTACGTGGGCCTATGCTACCTGACCGGCATATTGCCTATGCGAAGGCTCATAGGCGCATCCGACGCCTGTTTCTTCACGGATCGCTCCGTGATCAAGCCCCACGAATTCGCCCCCTTCGTGGGCTTCACCGAGGCGGAGGTTCTGGATTTGTGCTTGAAGTTCGACATGGACTTTGAGATGATGAAAAGCTGGTACGACGGTTACCGGTATGAAAACGTCGGCTCCGTTTTTTGTCCCTTGTCCGTGACCAGCGCCATAGAGAAACGCGATTATGACGATTATTGGAATCAGGCGGGCGCCTTCGAGACCGTCAGAGATCTCATGAACAAGGATTTTCGCGGGCTCCGGGACGCCGCAGTCAAACTCCTGGCCGGCGAGTCGGTGAAGGCGGACTCGGGCAGCTGCCTAAACGACCTGAACGACCTCGGAAACAGCAACGACGTCCTGACGATCCTGGCCCATTTGGGCTACCTCAGCTTTGCCTCGAAGGAATGGTCCGAAGGACAAGCGTTCATCCCCAATTGGGAAACGGCGCGGCAATTTGCAGCCGCCGTCCAAGGCGCCGACCTGCCCGGAGTTAGGGAGCTGATAGGCGACTCAAAAAAGATTCTTGAAGCGACATGGCGTCTGGACGGCGCCTTCGTAGCCGAAAAACTGGACGAAGTCCGCGCCTTAGAGACGTCCATCCTGCGCTATGACGACGAGATCTCGCTGGCCCGCCTGATCTGTCTCGCCTATTTCGCCGCCTGAGAATTTTATCAGGTCTTTCGAGAACTTTCTTCGGGCCAATGTTTAGTCGTCTTTCTGCCCAAAGGCGCTTACCCGGAGAAGCCGGCCTTGTTGGTCGAATGGAAGGGGAACGACACGGCCGAATCGACCGACTCGGCCGAGTCGGCCATTGACCAAATAAAGCGGAGACGTTATCCTCAACGCTTGGAAGGTTTTAGCGGAAAGCTGCTTTTGGCGAGGATCAATTGCGACCAGAAAACGAACAAAGGCGAGTGCGTCATAGAGCTGGCGGACAAGCGAGCCAGTCCGACGAGATAGCCTTTGAATAACCGATTTCGCCCTGGCGGTTATTAAGGTTCTTCTCTTGCCGCTTACAAGCGACAAGCATTTTGCCAGCCTTGTTTGTTAAAGGGAGGACAAGCAGTGTGCGTCCGATTTCTCGTTCCAGGCTTCGAATTCGGCGGGCGCGCGGGAGAGGCTTTGTCCGCGCTCAAGGCCGGCGGCGAGCCGGTTCCGCCTACTCTGGAAATATTTCCTCATAAGCCCGCTCCTGTCGTTTTCGTCGATTCGGGAGCCTTCACGGCGCAATACATGCTTTTCGGCTATTCGGCGCAATTCGCCGGCAAAGCCAAACCGACTTGGTTGCCTAACGCCAGAAGCGAGACGGCCTTCACCTTGCCCACTTGGCGAGATTCTTTAGCTCAGAGGCGTTGTCTCGTCCCCGCCGTCGGCTTTTACGAGCGGAGTCGTCAAAAGACTGAGCGCCTCTTCGCGGCCAAAAACGAAGTCGTTTTCTTCCTGGCCGCCGTTTATAAGGACTTCCCGAGCCTCGCCGCCAAGCCTGGCGGCGCCAAGTTTCCAAAAATGACCCTTTTCGACTCGCCGGCAAATCGCTCGGCCGACCGTCTGGCGGCTCAAAATCAAAGGCGCTTCGCCATTCTGACGAAATCGGCCGACGAAGTCGTCGGTCAAGTTCATGACCGGATGCCTGTCGTCATTTCCGAGAACTCGCTTGACGATTGGTTCTTCGGGGATTTTGAAGGTTGTTTTCATCGGTCGAACGTCGAACTGGTCTCGAAAGTCGAAACATGATTTCGTTTTCGAGACCCTCTCGCCCGTCCTGCCCCCCCCCGTCGGTTTTCTCCTTTCTGCCTTCTGGAGACAAAAATTCTGAAGCCAAAAACAAACTGACGCCAAAAAGCTGCCGCCCAGAGCCCGTTAAACAGGCTAATTTTGTTATTATCAATATGATATTATCTTATTAGCATTATCTTCGACCTCTTCCAAAGCTCAAAAGATCTACGTTTTGGCATCCATCCGCGTCTGGCCTCCTTCAGCCTGGTTTCGCCAGGACGAACCTTTGGACATGCCTCTGGCCGAAACTCTGGCGGCAGGAAAGCGAAATCTGGAGCTTTTTGGCTGGCGGTTTTGAACTTCGTCGAAATTTTGTCGGAGAGCTTTTTGGAGGCGTTTTTTTTGAGAGGCTTGTTCGAGAGGCTTGTTCGAGGGTCAATTGTCCTTTAAAGCGTCAAAGAGGGCATTTTTCTTGAAGCGTCTAGGGCGACGGCCGGCCGGCGGCCTTGAGGGGAAGGGCATATGAGTCTATCGACGTCTTTTCTTTCTCTTGCTTATTCTCTCTTTCTCTTTCTTGCTTTCGACGCAATTAAAACTGAAACCAGGCTAATTCAACTGGTCTCCGAAAAAAAACCTAATCTCCGGAAAAATTCCGTCTCCGGCGAAACTCCGGTTTCCGGCCAAATTTAGGCCGGCTCGTCTATGATTTCGCCAGGCCGAGTGATGAAGCTCTTCAGGGTGGAGACCAGAATGCCCACGTCTATGGGTTTGGAAAGATGTCCGTTCATGCCGCAGGCCAGACAGCGCTCCTTTTCTTCGGCGAAGGCGTGAGCCGTCATGGCCACGATGACCAGGCCAGAGTAATCCGGCGTGGCCCGGATGCGGCGGGTGGCTTCGAAGCCGTCCATGATCGGCATTTGCAGATCCATGAGAACCACGTCGAAGGGGAGGCCCAAAACCATTTTGGAAGCCGCCGCCAGCTTTTCCAAGGCGACTTGGCCGTTCTCGGCCACCGTCACCGAAAGCCCCAGCTTGGTCATCAGGCTCTTGGCCACGAGAACGTTGACGTCGTTGTCTTCGACCAGAAGGATGCGGCGACCGGCCAGTTCAGGAACGACCTTGATTTCAGGGCCGCGACCAGGTTTCGCTTTTTTGGCCTTTTTGGGCTTGTCCGGCTTCGGCGCGTCCTCATCAGCGTCTCCGTCGACGGTCTGGTTTTTCCGGGCCTCTGACGAAGAGGCGGCGGCCGCGTCGGAGACAAGGCCGGCGCCTGGGGCCGAAATCTTCTCATCGGCCGCCGAGACGGACGGTTCGTCGGTTTCCTCGCCGTAACGCAGTTTCGGCAGAACGACGTGGGATTCAGGCTGGTTCTGATCCAGCTTGAAGACGGCGGTGAAATGAAGCTTGGTGCCTCGGCTGGGTTGGCTCTCGGCCCAGATGCGGCCGTTCATCATTTCCACCAGCCGTTTGGTGATGGCCAGGCCAAGTCCGGTTCCGCCGTATTTGCGGGTGATGGAGGTGTCGGCTTGAGTGAAGGCGGCGAACAGTTTGGCCGTCTGCTCGGGAGGCATGCCGATGCCCGTGTCGGTCACCTTGAACGCCAGTTCGACGGTCTCTTCGGTTTTTTCGCCCATCGAGACGGCGACGGCGATGGAACCTTGCTTGGTGAACTTGAAGGCGTTGCCGACGATGTTGATGAAGATCTGGCCTAGTCTGAGCGGATCGCCGATCAGATTGTCCGGGACATGACCAAGGGCTTCGAAAAGGAGCTTCAGGCCGCTTTTCCGGCTTTGCTCGGCGAACATGGCGGCTATGTCGCTGAAAGACTTGGACAGGGAAAAGGGGATGAACTCCAGGTTCATCTTGCCGGCTTCGACTTTGGAAAAGTCCAAAATGTCGTTGATGATGCCCAGGAGAGCCTGACCGCTGCGGTTGGCGTTTTCGGCGTATTCCATCTGCTGATTGTCCAGATCCGTCTGCAGAAGAAGACTGGTCAGGCCTATGACCGCGTTCATGGGCGTCCGGATCTCGTGGCTCATGTTGGCCAGAAATTCGCTTTTGGCTTTGCTGGCCGACTGGGCGGCGTCCAGGGCCAAGGTCAGCGGGGTGACGTCGTTCAGAATGACCATGAAGCAGGTCACGTGTCCGGAAGGCGTCGACGGGGAAACGACTCCCAGTCGCCTGACGCGCAGAGTGAAGTAGCTTTTCTCTCCGGTCGGAGCGGTCAGGAACACGTCTTTGCTGAAAGTGTCCCCAATCTGACCGGCCGGACTGAAGAGGTTCGTCATGCCTTTGGGAACCTTGGCCGGTTCGCCTGAACCGGCGATGGCGTCCAGGAGAGTCGGATCGTCTTTGGACAGGGAAAAACGCTCCAGCTGAGAGAGCATGACTTTGTTGAGATATATGGCCTTTTTGGAGATGTCGAAAATTGATATGGCGTCGGGTATGGCGTCGAAATGGCTGCAGATGACGTCAAGGGTGATGTTGATGGCCGAAATGATGCTGTTGAAGTCGCCCTGATGGGCGGCCGCCTCGGCCCTCTCGTTTAGGGCTCCCGCGCTGGTGGAGGCGGTCAGGTGGCCTATGTCTTCGATGACGTTGGCTATGGCCCCGCTCATGATGTCGAAGGCCCGGCTGAGACTGCCTATCTCGTCCGAGCGTTTGTTCAGGGCCTTTTTGTTTTGGATGTCCTCGGCCAGGCCGAATTGTCCTTTGGCCAGATGGTTGGCGTTCCTGGTCAGGTTGGTCAGCGGCCTGATGACGATGTTGTCGAACACCATCCTGAACACGAAGGTGAAGACGACCAGAGACAAAAGCGTGATCAGGAGAACGGTGGAGCTGGCCTGGCGGACTTGGGCCAGAAAGTCTCCTCGGCTGGCCAGGATGCACAAAGACCACATGGTGCCCCGGATGGGGGAATAGCTCGTGTACATGGGGCCGGAGGGCGTCTGCACCGTCTCCGCGCCGATGAGTCCTTTTTTGATGCGCAGAAGCAAGGCTTGCGTCTCGGGACTGTCCCCGATGATTTCGACGATGGGTTGCCGGCTGAAGACCGAGCCCGTGTAGAGACTCCCGATGATGGCCCCTTCGTCGTTTATGATGTAGGCCGAGCCGTTGGTTCCGATGTTCAAGGCGTTGATTATCTCGCCCAACAGATCGTAGAAATAGCTGCCGACGAGGTATTGCGAGGGATTTTCCTTTTCCGGATCCTGGTTCCAGGTGAAAAGGGGAACGCCCATGACGATTTCCAGACCGCTGTTGCCGACGGAGGTGTCCTCGATGACCAGACTGCTGCTGTTTCTGATGCTCTCTAGAATGGAGCGGCCCGAGATGCTGACGGGGCACTCTTCGCTGCCGGTGATGAGAGTCCCGTTCGGGGTGTACAGGCCCAGCCACCCGAGTTCGACGGAGTTCATGAAACCGTTCAAGGTCTCTCTCTTCGTCACCGGCAGGGCGTTGGGGTTCCTCAGCATGGCGCTGCCCTTGATGACGTAGAAACGATCGACCATGGTGTGCAGATTGGCTTCGACGCTCTGCGCCGCCGTCCTGGCCATGGGCCGCATGACGTCCAGAAGAATGTTCTCCGCCATCCTGTTCATGAAGAAGATCATGATCCCGACCAGTCCCAAGGTCAGAACGACCACGACCATCAGCGTCGTCAGGAGCAGTCTGGTGGAAATGCTTTTATGTTTTTTTTGTGACTTTTCCGGCAATTTTTGGTCTCTAAAGATGTGTGGGGGAATTTAAATGTTAAATTTTTAAAACTATTTTTTGTTAGCCTATAGAAGCGAAAATTAAATTTCGCGAAGAGTCGTTTTTTTTGGGGCATCTAACTGGTCGCCTGTCGTCTTGAGCGTCGTCGGGGGTATTCCGTTTACCTGTCGCCTTAAATGTCGTAGGGGGTATTCCGTTTATTTGTCGTCTCGCCTGTCGTCTCGTTTGTCGTCTTGCATATCGTCGGGGGTATTCCGTTTACATATCGTCTTTCATGTAATCCCGCATGTCGTCTTTCCTGAAGTCACGCGTGTCGTCTCGTTTGTCCTCTTACATGTCGTCGGGGTATGCCGACGGCGGCAGCTTGATCAAGGCGATGTCGTTTTTCCCTTGGCGACTGAAATCTATGGCCGCTCTGGCCAGGATGACGAAGATTTCGTGGCTGCGTCGTCCTCCCTCGATGATTTGTATCTTGTCCGGGTTTTGGACGGAGACCAGGAAACTGCAATACTGTCTGGGGTAGTGGTTGGGGTTGAACTGGATCTTCCCATGGATGAGGCTCAGATAATCCATGTCCCAGCTGCGCAGAAGGCCGTCCTCGTTATAGGCGTTGAACTCGGCCGTGGTGATGTGGCCGTTGTTGACGCAGATGGTCAGATATTCCTTCCAGCCGTGCTCGTTGAAGTCCATGGAAGCGGCCGTGTAATAGCCGTCTTTCAGCTCGTTGGTCTGCGGGTTGCAGCCGGACGCGACCAAAAGAGACATGAAAATAATGGTCGCCAAACTGACGCGGAGAAATAATCTTGCTTTTGGCTGAATTAAGCAAGATCTATTATTGTCGGTTGACGATATTTCACATTTAAGCGGCAAAAGTCTGATTCCTTAATGGAGGATATGTTTAAGTTCGGCGTTTTAATGATTTTGTCGGCAAATGACTTAAAAATCGTACTGATCCATGTTCTCGACGGTGAATTCCGTTCGCGTGGGCAGAAGCACCACTCCCGAGTTCGGGGCGTTTTTCGCTTGGGGATCCAGAACGGTGTTGGGCATGACTTCCACCACGCCTATGTCCGGAACGTTCAGGACGCTGCCTGGTCCCAAGGAGTTGCCGTTGACCAAATGCCACGTCAGATAGCAGCTCAAGGCGGCTTGGATCTGACAATCCCATAAGCCCCAGCGGTCGATGACGCCTTCCCGAGCGTATTGTTTCATGGCGTTGGGGGAGGCGAAGCCGGTTATGGCGACGTCCTGGGCCGTCAGCCCCATCTCTTTGGCCGCTTGGGCCTGGCCGGGCAGCGAGGTCGAGTCGTTGCAGATGATCGCGTCTATGTCCGGGTGGGTCTCCAGGATGGTTCGGCCTATCTCCTTGGCTTTTTCGGGGTTCTGTTCGCTGTAGTAGTTTTGAGGGTTCAGGTTTTCCCAATTGGGATAGGCTTGGCGAATGTATTCTTCGCCGGCTCTGTTCCAGGAGTTTTGGTCGCTCACCGTGGCCTGGGAATAGTGCCAGACATACTTGATGGGATCGGTCGTCGGATCCTTGCCCCGCTGACGCAGGCTTTTGGAGGCCATTTCCACGAGCATTCGGCCCAATTGCGCGGGAGTGCCCTGAGACGTCATCAGCTTTCTGGCGTCGCTGGCCACGTCGGAATCCCAAGTGGTGACGACCATGCCGCCGTCCATGGCCTTTTTCAAGACCTCGTCCAGAGATTCGGCGTCGAGGGCCGAAATGGTCAGTCCCTTGACGCCTTCGCGGACGGCTTCTTCGACTATGGCTATCTGATCCTCGACGCGGGCCGTTTCGCTGCCTCGGTAATCCACCTTGAAGCCGTTTTTGGCCGCGTAGGCCTGGGCGCCGTCGTTGGCGGCTTCGAAAAAGGCGTTGCCGGTGATTTTAGGGATCAAAACAATGACGATGGGGGCGGATGAGACTTTGGCCGCTTCGTCGGCGGGAACCGACGAAGAGTCCTGACATGAGGAAAAGAAGAGGGCCAAGCCAGCGAAGACGACGACCCTCAAAAAATGTCCGCAGGATGTTTTGCTCAACCAAATCATTTCGCCTCCGTGCGGCGATCGTGGAAGCTTTTGTCGCTTCGTTGGAAGTCAGTCTTTCTGGCTCGTCGCCGCCGTCATTTTGGTCAGACGCGAGAAAGCTGAAAGTCGACCGACGGCCATCCGAAAAGTCCGGCGAGAGGCCGGCGAAAGGCGGCTGGCCGCCGAACCAAGGCGATCAGTTCGAGTCGAAGAATCCGGCGAGGCGGTCGACTCGCCTATTATAATTCAGGAACGGAGATTTCTAAACAAGGCGAACAAGTTTCTCTGACGGACCACGAAAATCCTTTTCGGGAGCTTTTTAGGAACTCGGCAAGGCTTCCAGAGGCGCACCGAGTTCGGGCGCCCTTTTCGCCGACTTGCGCCCGACTCCGGTTTTTTTGTCAACATGTCCAAACGACTTTTTCGCCGCCAAGGCGACTTTCGTCCTGGCCCGAAAAAAAAAGTCGGGGGGCGTGCTTTCGATAATATGGTCGACTGGCCTAATTTACTTCCGTAAATGCGTCTATTTGCTCTATTAGAAGTAAATATGGCTATATAGATATAAAATATGTGATATTTTTAATAAAATAGACTTAAGTTTGAACGAAATATATTTTACTGTGGCATTATCGCTCTTTTTATGACTGTTGTCAATAATTCAACTGGAATAAATAGCCAAAATTTTGCTTACGAATAAAGAGAAGAGCCACAGCTGACAAGCATATAATCATGATCTGAGCCTATCACAAAACAAAAGTGAAGACAATTAAATAATCAACTGTTAAGACTAGGAAAAACGCGGAAAAACCCGGCAAAGCCCGGCGCGTCGCAGACTGGCTCATGGAGAGACGCGACGGCTCTTTTGGCGGAGTCAGAGTTAGAGAATCAGCAAGCGAGAGCGAAAGAGTGAAAGAAAAAGGGGCATTTTGGTCAGAGGCGAGAAGCTCTCTTTTGGCGGAAGTCGAAAAGCGTTCCTCAAGGCGGCCATGACGTTCTGACTGAGGAGCTGAGAGAGGCGAGAGCGCGTTTTTCTGGGGAGAGAGGCAAGAGCGTCTCATCGGAGAGAGACGTCAAAGAGCCTTTCCTGAGCGGAGATGTGAAAGAACCTTGCCGGATTGAGAGAAACGCGGTTCCTTCAACGTCTGGCGTTTCTTCCCGGACGAGCAAAAACGGACTATAGGGCTTTTTGGACAAAAGACTGTCCCTGGCCGAGGAGCGTCCTTGGCTGATGAGCGTCCCTGGCCAATAGCCTCAATTTTTCGGTTCGCGTCGATTGGCCCCGCCTTTTTGAGGCAGCGGCTCGACGCTCAACAGAGCGGCTTCGCTGCCAAAGCTTCTGACCCAGGACATGATTTCCGGTTCGCTTCTGGCCGTCATCTCCAGAATCACGCCGCCGTCGCTCTGTTCGCGAAATTTTTGCCGATCTGACCATATCCTTTCCCGGACATAGTCGGAAGCCTTGCCCGGGGTGAACTTTATGCGGAACACTTTCGGCTCGTGCCAAGGCAGACCGAACGAGTTTTCTTCGTATGTCGGCAAGACGACGTCGAAGGTCACGTCGGTCAAGGTCACGTCGACGATGCGATGGACGGCGAAGTTGAGATAGTGTCTGACTTTGACGCAGTTGGGGGTCAGAATGGCTCCCAGAATGTAGAGGGCGTTGTTGAGACTGATGATTTTGCCCGGGGCGAACTTGTGTTCTCGGCTTTGATTGGCGCCTGAGGCCTTATACTTCACCACGCAGACCCGTTTTTGTTCGGCCGCCGCGATCAATTTGTCGATGGTTTCGAAGTGCGGCGTATAGTCGATGCTGCCCTTGCTGAAAAAAAGAAACTGCGTCTTCTGGACGTTTTCTCGGACGGCGAAGTCTTTGTCCGCCATCAGAACGGACAGGTTGAAAATTGTCTCGTCCACTCGCTTGCGAACCTGCTCCGGCAAAGTTCCCGCCGCCATGTCCCGGCAAATGCTCAAATAACGCAGTTCTTCGTATTGCAGGCCCAACCGGCTGCGGCTGATCGTGTCAATTTTGTACCAGCGGCGACGGTTTTCCGTCCCTGAGACGAGACTTAGGCCGACGACGGATTCGATTTCTCCGATCATCCGGATGATGGTCTGAGGAGAACAGTCCAGCTCTTTGGCCAGATCCGTCTGAAAATGACGGCGGCCTTCGACCATCAGCTTGCGGAAAAGTCTGAGAAGCTTGACTCCAGGCAAAGCGTCGGGATCTTTTTTCGGCGGCATGCGGCGTTCCTCTATATTGAAGGCGATTCGTTCGAACCGCGAAGGCCATTGGCCAGGGTTGACGTTCAGAGCAAAAGCATTTGTGAGAAGAGCGAGTTATCGCTAATAGGTCTTTTTTAGGCCTTTCAGGGCGCTTATGGGTTGGTTTCAGGTCTGTCGTTTGTCGGTCTTTTGTGGGTAGTCTATCGGACGTCCATCGGTCGCCCATCGGTATCGGTCGTCCATCGATCATCGGTAGTCTATCGGTCGTCCATCGGTCGTCCATCGGACGCTTATCGGTCGTTTATCGGTCGCCCATCGGACATTTTGAAAGACAATTCGTCATAGAAACTTTTAAAGCCTAATTGAAACTTTGAAAGCCGAGATCCCAAAAAGGCCGTCATATGGCCAAAAAAACGATTCCCTTCCGACAAACTTGTTCGGAACGGCGATTCTTGGATTTCCTTTTCCTAAAAATTGCCCGACAATATAATCGGATTGTACAGCATTTGCAACGGCAAGTCCATATCATTTAGGCCTGACGCTGTTTTTGCAAGTCTGTGACGCGCTATTGACGGCCTTAAACCATCGGTTCAGAAGATTCTTCGATAACAATGGCGAACATGCCCTTTATTGAGCCAAAATCTTTGACGCTGGACTTTTCTTTAAGTTCCGAAACGTTTTTCGCGTTCGATCTTTTTTGTTGACCTCCCCGGCTGTCTCTAAGGCCAGTTAAAAGACGATAAAAAAGGCTCGCCTAATTTTCTGAGGAAAAATATTGTTATCTCTCGGAAATTGCCGTTAGTCTTTTGAGAGGAGCCTTGAATTATTCGGTCGGACATGGCCTATTTGACGGCTACGGAGGAGAAATGGCGTCGTTCAAGGGATTCCCATAGCCGAATCCGTTTCTCCTGACCCTTAAAGCCTATTATATGTTCATAACTTCCATATTCTGGAATGTTTTCCGCAAGAATATTGGCGAATCGCCGACAGGAGACGCAGTCGAACGATTTTCGCTTATTTTTTGAAGCGCGAGGAACGCTCGTAAGGCGTTCGACCGGCTGAATCCAAAGGCGGCGACATGAAAGGCCGATAAAGTTTTCGCCAACTCAACGGAACCCCGATGACGCCGCCCGCGTCGCGAGATCAAGCCGAGCGCGGGAATGCCTTTTCTGGCGACGTCGAAATGAGTCAAAACTGGCCAGGCCCGAAATGGCGTCTTGTTTTCTGAAATTTTAATAAATTATTTAAGGATTAAATCAAAAATATTAACTGCTTTAAATGTTCAAAACGTTCAAGACAAACGCTCAAGACGAGTGAGCGAACGAGACGATCAAGCAAGGCGCGCGAGCAAGACGAGCGAACGAGACGATCAAGCCAGGCGCGCGATCAAGACGACCGAGCGAACAAGTCGATCGGGCACGAGCAGTGAGTTAGTGAGTGATCGAACGAGGCGATTTAGCAAGACAAGCGATCAAGACGCTCGCTTATTATTAGCGTTCCGGAAAAATTGGCGACGGCGGATGGAAGCCTAAGGCGACAGGAAGTCATTCTTGAATGAATATCTGCGACCAGGTCGGTCTGCCTTCTGGAGTCAAGCGGACGCCCACGCCCATCGCCGTGAAAGTCGGCCGCAATATGTTGCGCCTGTGTCCTGGAGAACTCATCCAGTCAGCCATGACCTCTTTCGGATCCCTTTGATTGACGGCTATGTTTTCTCCGGCTGAAACGACGTCCAGTCCGACTTCTTTCAGAACGCTGTTCCACGGCTCGCCGTTCAACCGGACATGAGCCGGCTTCAGCCGGACTTCGTCGGCTCTGATCATGGCCGCCCGACTGGCTCTCCTATTCGAGGTCAGAGGCTTCAGACCCTCTTTTTTCCTTTCGAGGTTGACCAAGACCGCCACTTCCCGCGCATAATTCAAGGGGTCTATTTCCTGAGTCAAAAAGAGACAGGCCACATAATTCAAGCCGGCGGGAGTTCTGACTGCGCCCACGCCCAGAAGAGCATAGCCCTCGAAAAGAAAATCATGACTGTCTTTTTCGTTTTTCAAAAAGCTTTCCAAAAGCAGGGAGGGAGAAAGATTTCCGACCGAATGGTTCTCGCCGGCCACCCGGTTGTTCAAGCCGTTGGCGGCAAGCAAAGTCGTCCAGTCGCTGCCGTCGGGTCTGCTTAAGGTGGCGCGGCCCAATTGAGCCAACTCTGCGGCTCTCTCTCCCGCAATTCTGGTCAAAGTCGAGTTCGCGGCGAGGGGCTTCAAATTTGCGGATTGACGCGTTTTGTTTATGAGCTCGAAGAGCTCCGAAGCGAAGTCTTTTTCCGCCTCCGCGCCGGAAGGCCAAAAGTTTGCCTCGGACAGTCCTTCCAGAGACGGCTTTGATCCGAAATTGTGTCGAAGCAAAAGAGCCGTCCACAGCAGAATTCCAGCCAAGAGAACGAAAACGATCTTTTTTTCAGTCCGCATAATTGATAATCGATATTGTTAAGTAGATGAAGCAAAAAGACGAATGGATCCGCTTTTAACGCTCATCTTACTGAATTTGGAGACAAATTGCCAGAAACCGGAAATAATCGCCGCCGACCGCTCTTTCTCGCGGAGACGTCGCCGGACGGACTAGACGAAATAAACCTCAGGCGTCGTTTTTCGGACAATAAGCGTTCGTCTTCGCCATGAATTGGTCTGAAGAAGCTGGTTTTTTTGGTCGGCCATAGGCCGATATTTCTCGACTGGATTCTCTCGCTCAAAAGTAGACCACTTTTCATGGCGCCTTTTTTGATTCTCATTTGAAAAGGCGCCGCCAACACGTCGCGCAAATCGCGGCTATTTTGTGATTGACCTTAATTATTGGCCATTATGGCGACTTTTTTTTGTTTTCAAGTGGTCTACTTTTTTGAGAACCGACAAAAAGGCGGCATATTTTCGCCTGAGAAAATAGGCCAAATTGGCCCAGTTTAGTTTTGGAGAATCCAATCGACTTTGCGGCTTTCCTTGACTGGTCTTCTGTGGCTGGCTTTACGGCCTGAAAACGTTCCATCGTTAAGCGCTTCAAAGGCGAGCGGATCGAAAGCGACAGAAAGAGCGTAGCGAAAGCGACAGAAAGAGCGGAGCGAACAGGCTATGGTCGATGGCGAGGGCGGAATCGAAGGCGAGACGATTGTGAAGTCGAGGCAGGAATCGAAGACGATGGCGAGAGCGATGGCGTTCGGAGAGCTACGGCGAGGCGGTGGTCGGGAGCGAAAGCGATGACGAGGCGGAGGTCGAAGACGATGGCTTTGGGGATAGCGAGAGCGAGGAAGGCGAGGGGAGCGGCATGACCGATTGCTTGGCCGATAGGGGGACGTCGACGTTCTTTCCCCTCCTCAGAGGGCCTTATTTCGTCGCGGTCGTGGCTGCCGGATCGGCAAGACGGCGCATATTGCCAGGCAGAGTAGTCAGTATTGACGAGCTATTCGAGCCTATACGAGCCAAGGAGAGTTAGGAGAGTCAGGAGAGTCAGGAGAGGCAGGAGAGCCCAATGAGGAGTCAAGGACGGCCATCGCGTCGTCGCCGCCTCGAAAGATGTTGCTCTCCGAAGGCGAACGCTCCTGCTGGCCGCCTTTCGGCAGGGCGTTCGTCCTATGAGAGGTTTTTTGGCGACAAAGGTCGGCTGAAAAGCGTTTCCGCTCGTCAGACCGAAGAGGAAGGTTTCAATTAAATAGCGGCCTATCACGGACTGAGTAAAAATTCCGCTCGTCATTGGTCGTCTTGGGCAGTCATAGGTCGTCATAAGCGGCTGTACGAGAAAGGCGGCGTAATCAAGCCAAA
>JAIRTO010000202.1 GCA_031254895.1 Deltaproteobacteria bacterium | reverse complement strand
CTGACCAGACTTCGCTCCGACTGACCAGATTCCGCTCCGACTGACCAGACTTCGCTCCGACTGACCGGATTACGCTCCGACTGGCCTGACTCCGCTGGATGCGATCCTCTGATTTCCGCCTTTTTCCTTGCCCCAAAAACAGTCCGCTTTTTATTTTTGGCCGCGCCGACGAGAAAAGCCTCTGTGAGGTCTTTTCGGCTTTTTTTCATCGGGGGCTGTCCCGTCGGGAGCCGGCCCATCGGGAGCCAGCCCATCGGGAGCCAGCCCAGTCGTTTTCGCGTGACTCCCGACTTCCAAATAACTTTTCCAAAGGCTCTAACGCGGCCAAAAAAAAACCCGGGTCAACCGACGAAGCCGACCCGGGAACTGGCGCCTTATCTCTAGGAAAGAACGGAGGCGAAAGGCCAAAATTGGCCTCGAGTATTCGGCTCAAGGCGTCGCCTTGTGCTCTTCCCTCGAAAAACGGCTAAATCACTTGGGATAATCGAACAAAGGCACGGTCGCGCCCTTGAATTCATCCAGGATGTATTTGGCCACTTCCGGCGACTGATAGGCCTCGACGAACTTCTTGTAGGCCGGATTGTCCTTGTCTTCGGCTCTGGCCACGATGATGTTGGCGTAGGGGCTCTCGAAATTCTCCATATAGATGGAATCCCTGAGGGCGTTGAGTCCGGCGGCCTCCGCGAAGGTGTTGTTGATGCAGACTATGGTCGCGTCCTCGCGGGTCTGAGGCGTCAAAGAGGCTTCCACTTCCACGAATTTCAGGTTCAGCCTGTTTTCGGACACGTCCAGCGGAGTGGGGTTCAGGCCGGCTTCGGGCTTGACCTTGATGTAGCCGGCGGTCTGCAGAAGCAGAAGAGCCCGGCCGCCGTTGGTGGGGTCGTTGGGAATGACGACCTTGTCGCCTTCTTTGAGCTCGTCCAGGCTTTTTATCTTGTTGGAAAAATAGGCCATGGGGGCGATGTAGGTGACGCCGATGCTGACCAGATCAGTCCCCCTCTCTTTGTTGAAATCGTCCAGATAGGGGATGTGCTGGAAAGAGTTGAGATCGACGTCCTTGTTGACCAAAGCCAGGTTGGGCTGGACGTAGTCGCTCATCTCGACGATCTCGACCGTCAGCCCGTTGGCGGCGGCCACTTCCACGGCCTTCTCCAATATGCCCACGTCGGCGCCGCTGGTGGTGGCCACTTTGATGCTTTCCTGAGCGAAGAGGGCCGTTGAGAACAAAGCCGAGATCAAGACAAACACAAAAACCAAAAACTTATTCATCGACATTCTCCTTGATGATGACGCCGAAATGAAGGCGACGAGCCTTTAACGGCGGGTGAAGCGGCGAACCAGATAGTCGCCGGTGATTTGAACGCCTTGAACGATGATCACAAGCATGATGACCGTCACCCACATGACCACGGTCTGGTAGCGCTGGTAACCGTACCGGATGGCGAAGTCGCCCAAGCCCCCGCCGCCCACCGCTCCGGCCATGGCGGAATAGCTGATTAAGGTGATGATGGTGATGGTTACCGACATCAGCATTGCCGGACAGGCCTCGGGCAAAAGAACCTTCCAGATGATCTGCCAGCGGGTCGCCCCGACGGCCTGGGCGGCTTCTATCACTCCGAAAGGCACCTCCAGAAGGGCCGTTTCGGTCAAGCGGGCCATGAACACCACGGCGGCCAGAGTCAGAGGAACGATCACGGCCGTGGAGCCTATGGCCTGCCCCACCAAAAACCTGGTCAGCGGGATGACGAAAACTATGAAAATGGGAAACGGTATGGATCTGGTGGCGTTGATGACGAAGCCCAGAACCCGGTAGAGCAGCTTGTTGGCCAGGATATGCCCCGGTCTGGCGACCACGACGAGAACGCCCAACGGAATGCCCATGACGGCCGTCAGAACGGTCGAGACCAGAACCATGTAAAAGGACTGCCAGGCGGATATCTTGAGCAAGGCCAGCTGATTGGCCGTCATCAGCATTTTATCACCTCCGCTTTGTGACCTGATTCGCGCATGTATTGCAGAGACTTCTCGACGTCTTCCGGAGCGCCGCTCAGGTCGAAGATCATGGCCCCGAACGGAGTGCCGTTCATGTTGTCTATGTTGGCCTGAAGAATGTTCAACACCACGCCGTAGCGCTTGACCAGAGTGTAAACCAGGGGCTCCGCGACGCTCTCGCCGACGAAATAGACTTTGACGAGCTTGCCCTGCGGCTGGAAATCCTGGCAGAAGGAAGCCTCCTTGCTGGAACGCTCCACCTCGACGAAGCTTTGGGTCGTCGGATGCTTGGGAGACATGAAGACGTCCATGACTCGGCCGACTTCGATGATCCGCCCCGATTCCATGACCGCCACGCGGTCGCAGATTTCCGTGATGACCTTCATCTCATGGGTTATAAGAACCACCGTCAGTCCCAAACGTTTTTTCAAGTCTTCGATGAGCCTTAAAATGGAGCTGGTCGTCTGGGGATCCAGGGAACTGGTGGCCTCGTCGCAGAGGAGAATTTTGGGATTGTTGGCCAAGGCTCTGGCGATGCCGATCCTTTGCTTCTGTCCTCCCGACAGTTGGGCCGGATAGGCGTCGGCCTTGTCGGAGAGACCGACCAGCTCCAACAGTTCTCCGACCTTCCGCCGGATCTCGGACTTGGCCAAGCCGGCCACCTCCAGAGGAAAGGCGACGTTGGCCGAAACGGTTCTGGAAGACAGAAGATTGAAGGATTGAAAGATCATGCCCATGCCGCGCCGGAAATGCAGAAGCTCGGAGCGGCTCAAAGTCGAGAGATCCCGTCCGTCGACGACGACCGAACCGCCTGAAGGAACCTCCAGAAGGTTGAGACAGCGGATCAATGTGCTTTTGCCGGCGCCGCTCAGGCCGATGACCCCGAAAATCTCGCCCTCTTCTATGGTCAGATCGACGCCGGTCAGAGCTTCGACGGGTTCCTGACCCCGTCGATCATATGTCTTGATGAGACCCTTTATTTCAATCAACGACATTTGCAGGCTGACCTCAAATTATTCCTATGGCGGGCGAAACGAGAAGAAGACTGCCGCCAGCCAAAAAGGCTTGCGACGGCGGCTCGTTTCGAAAAAGCCTTGGCTCATCAACCAAAAAAAGGCCAAAAATCCTCTCTTTTTGGGATCTTTGACCTTCAGCAGCACTGATCAGCAAAGGCTAGAGACAATTTTTTTCGTAAAATTTGCGCCCCTGTCCGGTTTTCAGATAAAGGGCTTGAGCGATGAAGAACAAAAACGATCTGACCGACTTGGGTCAGCCAAACCTGCCTGCCGATCTGCCCGAGGAGCCAGTCGACAACGCCAACCAGCCTGTCAGACAGACATAACCAACAAGAATGGCCAAACCAGCAAAACTGGCCAAACCAGCAATATTGGCCAGGCCAACAAGACCGACCAGCCAACAAGACTGGCCAACCCGACAAGATAGGCCAGACCAACAAGACTGGCCAACCTGACAGATAGGCCAGACTTGAAAAATAACCCTTATTATTCAGGCGGCTTCACAATAGATAGGTTAAAGGAAAAACGCCGCCTTTCTCTGGCTCAGCCGGTTTTCCGTCTGGCCGCCATTTTGGCGGGCCGTTTTCCTGTTTGCCCTAAAACGCCGTCGCTCCGTCTTCTTGTTCCGCAAAAGGGACGGACAAGGCGCAGGACTTTTCATTGTTGGGATTTTACCCCGAAAAGCTTCGCCAGGCAATGAAATAATCGCGGGCCGTCAGCCTCGAGGCGTCGACCTCGAAGAGTCGGCCACGAAACGTCGACCACGAAACGTCGGCCTCGAAGCGGCGCCGTCGTCGGGCGGGGCTATCTTCTGGGCGTCTCCTATAGGCCGGGAGATGGATTTAAAAAAGTCCCAAGCCCTGCCGCAGAATGACCGGATCGTCGTCCACCAAGGAAACTATGGTCGAGGGCTGTCCCGGGACGGGTCCGCCGTCTATGACGGCGTCGACCTGACCCTTGAAGACCGTCTCGATCTCCTGGGGATTGGTCAGAGCCTCCTTGGCCGAGTCCAGCTTGGCCGAAGTGTTGATGAGGGGCCTTCCCAAGGCTTTGACCAGACCGACGGCCACCGGATGATTCGGAACCCTCAAGCCGACTTCGTGGCGCTTGGTCAGCATGATCTGCGGAACCAGCTTGGAGCCGGGCAAGATGAAGGTGAAAGGGCCGGGGAAAAGGCGCTTTAGGGTGCGGTAGGCGAAATTGGAGACGACGGCGTATTCGGAAATATGGGTCAAATCGGCGCAGATGATGCTGAAAGGGCTTTTATAACTGCGATCTTTGAGCTGATAGATCTTTTCAATGGCCTTTTTTTGAGAGAGATCGCAGCCAAGACCATATTGGGTGTCGGTGGGATAGGCGATGACCGCCCCTTTTTTCAGCATGTCGACGACTTTGGCTATGAGTCGCTGCTGGGGATTGTCGGGATTGATGGTTATGATCATTTATTAATCCAAAAAAGTCGTTCAGGATCGAAAAGTAATTCGAAAAAGACGGACGAAAGACGTCAAAAACGCCTCGAGAACAAAAGCGGCAATAGCCGCTGTCTTCCTTAGGCGCCCCTCGCTAAGCGACGGCCGAAAGCCTCGCCCAAAGCGTCATTTGGCTTCGGCGTCCGAGTCTGGCCGGTAAATTTTGACCATGTTGCGGCCGGCGGCCTTGGCCTGATAGAGAGCCTTGTCGGCCCGGGAAATGAAGCTTTTTTCGTCATCGCCGGGCATGTAAAGACTGACTCCGGCGCTTATGGTGACCGGAAGATTGGTTCCTCTAATGGTGATCTCGGTCTCCTGCACCTTGCGGCGGATGTTTTCGGCTATGTCGTAGGCTTCGTCCAGATCGAGGCCGACGAAAAGTATGACGAACTCTTCACCGCCGTAACGACAGGCCGTGTGCGGTTCAGGGGCGAAGTTCTGGATGATTTTCGAGGTGATGATCAGAACCTTGTCGCCGATGGAATGGCCCCACGTGTCGTTTATGGACTTGAAGCGATCCAGATCGAATATGGCCACGGCCAGGGACTTGGCCTGTTCGGAAGAGATCAATTCCAGAAACCTGTTGGTCATGAAGCGCCGATTGAAAAGCTGGGTCAGCTCGTCGATGTTGGCTTGACGAGTCTTGTTCTTCAGTTCGGCGGTCAGAGAGGCTATGACCTTGTTGGAGGCTTCGATGAGTTCGGCCAAAGCGGTCTGGCTGCTCAAAGCGGAAGTGGTTTCCTGCAACAGACCGTCGACGATTTCTTTCAGCTCGGCCCCTTCCAGTTCGCCTTGTCCCATCTGCATGGCCGAATCGCTCAAAACCTGTTGGAATCGGCCGGTGGAATCAAGACTTTGGCCGAGATTTTCTTCGATGGTCTGTGAGAGATTGCCTATCTGCTCGCCGACTCTGGCGATGGCTTTGAACTTCTCGGAATCGACGTCGTAAAAAAGACGGTAAAGTCTACGGCTGATTTCCGTGGTGAAAAGCGACTCCTGCTGCAACGTTTCGTTCAGCTGCCTGGTCAATTCAGGATTCGTGCCGAGCAGGTAGTCGTAAAACAAATGATAGTTTTCCGGGATCAGAGGAATCCGCCGTCTGGCCAAAAAAGGCAGAAGCTTTTTGGCCATGTCATATGAGGAATCCATCAGCTCGTTGAATTTCGCCAAATCCTGCGACGAGACTTTACTGTTCTGAAGATGGGATTTTTCCACGATTTGCCGAACCGTTGACAAATGGAAGCAAAGCCAGTCCTCTTCAAGACGGGCCGAACAACCATCCACTGCCATCAGGCAGTCTAACAAGAAAATAAATAAGAGCAATAATTAACTTGCATTAGTTGAATAAATTAAGTTAATTACCTTTCTTTTATCCGTAATTGGTTTACTGCGGAGTTACTTCAAGCCAATCTTACACAACCTTCAAACCTCTGTCAAGACTAATGAAAAGAAGAACGCCGACAATATTTTCGACTTTATGTCTTGTTAAAAGGAAAATGAAAACAAAATTTTTAGGTTTCTGATTCTAATAGAAATAAAATTTAGATAGATTAAGGCTTTTTATTAAATATAAAAGATAGATAGAATCATTCCCAATCTTCTTTCGACTGTTGAAGAAGGCTTTTTTCCAATCGTCGACAAGCTGGGAAAAACCTGATTTCAGTCATTAGTTTAGCGTATTTGGCCAACCATGTCCAGACTGTGGGTATACCGAAAAAAATACCCTTGCTTAAAAATTTGTGTTATAATCAATTAGGGTGCTAGTTCAACACTCATACTATCGAAAGGGACAGATTTTTTCGCCAAGTCTATAAAAGTCAGAATAATCCAATTATGAATAAGAAAGTATATTCGTAGCCATATAAAAAAAATAATTTGACATTCATTTCAGCTTGAAAGTCAAAGGATTTTCAATATGTTCATAAACTCTTTTAAAGTCGAAATGTTTTTCGACGTAGTTAACAACATCTTGTTTCCAGAGGTTACTCTTTGCCTTGGCCATCAATGAAAGGACATATTGGCCAGTCTCTTTGTTCCATCTCATTCCAGCTTGTTTCAAACGCTGCTGCAATACAGTTTTATTTGCACTTTCAATGGCGCCACTTCCTATATACCATCCATTATCAAGGTACCTGGCATAATCAATATTGTTCTCATTATTCAAAATATAATTTATAAGATTTAATTTGCCGATAGCGATTTTTTTAGATCCAAGTTTATTTATTTCACTTATTGCCAACTTATGTTTACTTTCTTTCAATAGTGAGCATATATGTGTGGCCCAAGGTTTATACAGAGTCTCATCCAATTTAAAAACATCTTTTGCAAAATCATGAACATTTTCAGACAAATGAAAAAAATCTAGTATCTGCTG
>JAIRTO010000190.1 GCA_031254895.1 Deltaproteobacteria bacterium | reverse complement strand
CTGTGGCGAGACAGACCGGACATTTTTGCTGAGGCGGGACAAGCCGGACATTTTCGCTGTAACGAACAGGCAAGACATTTTCGCTGAGGCGGAACAAGCCTGACATTTTTGTTGCGGAGGGACAAGCCGGACATTTTCGCTGTGGCGTATCATACCTGACATTTTTGCTGTCGCTAAACAAGCCGGACATTTACGCTGTGGCGAAACATACCGGACATTTTCGCTGAGGCGGAACAAGCCTGACCTGAACGCTTCCTGACGACACCAGAAACGCGCGAAAGAGGTCGCGCGAACATCTCTCTTCGCGGCTTTCCGCCCGAAAAAGCCGATGTTAGCGCCGTTATTGCCCTTTTCTTTCTTCGGCTGGTGGAGTAGAATCTTAGAGACTTGGGGAATCGGATCTATCGTTACAACAGACGTCAAAGATCTTAGGAGGCTTGTCTCAACCGCCGTTTCCCTTCACAGGTCGGGCTTGTCTTCCTCTTCCCCAAAAGATCTCATCTGCCAGGCGCATCGCAACCTGCGGCCCTCGTGCGGCCGGTCAAAAACTATTTTTCCCAAAAGGAGCTCAAAACATGACCATCAGCGTAGGCATCAACGGCTTTGGCCGCATCGGCCGCCAAGTGCTCAAGGCTATTCTCGAACGCCATTCGGACAAGCTGAAGATCGTGGCGGTGAACGATCTTTTCGACGTCAAGACCAACGCTCATCTCTTGAAGTACGACTCCAACTACGGCCGCTTCCCCGGCACGGTGGAAATCAAAGGCGACAGCTTCGTGATCAACGGGCAGGAAGTCAAAAGCCTGGCCTATAAGGATCCCAAAGAGATCCCCTGGAAGAGCTTGGGAGCCGAGCTGGTCATAGAGTCGACCGGCGTCTTCACCGAGGCGGTCAAAGCCAGGAGCCACATTGACGGCGGCGGAGCCAAGAAGGTCATCATCAGCGCTCCGGCCAAAGGCGAGGATCTCACCGTGGTCTTGGGCGTCAATCACGACAAGTACGACCCGGCCAAACATTTCGTCATCTCCAACGCCTCCTGCACCACCAACGGTCTGGCCCCGCCGGTTTTCGCCCTCAACAACGCCTTCGGCATCGAAAAGGGCTTGATGAACACCATCCACAGCTACACCAACGATCAGCGGATTCTGGATCTGCCTCACAAGGATCTGAGAAGAGCTCGGGCGGCGGCGCTCAACATCATTCCCACCTCGACCGGCGCGGCCAAAGCCCTGGCTCTGGTCATCCCCGAAATGGCCGGCAAGTTCGACGGCCTGTCTCTCAGAGTGCCGACTCCCACCGTCTCGGTGGTCGACTTCACCGCCGTTCTCAAGAAAAGCATCACCACCGCCGACCTCCTTGCCGCCCTCAAGGCCGCCGCCGAAGGCCCCTTAAAAGGCGTCATGGGCTACGACGAGGAAGGACTGGTCTCCATGGACTACAAGGGCTGCCCCCTGTCCTCCATCATAGACGCCCCCTTCTGCCAGGTCTTGGACGGCAACTTGGCCAAAGTCATCGCCTGGTACGACAACGAATGGGGCTATTCCTGCCGCGTCAGCGATTTGGCCGCCCTGATTGCCGACAAAGGCCTGTAATCGTCTTTCTTTTCCGCCTCAGAGCCAGATTTTGCGGCGCTGAGGCGGAAACAAGTCGAGACGGTCTTGAAGCCAAAGTTCGACCGGGAGATTCCCAGAATCCGACCCGGTCTTTTTTATTTTTGAGTCTTATTTCATTTTTTTAGCTTTTAAAATTTTAATTTTTTAAATTTTTCCACTTATTTCTTTTATCGGTTTTTTTGCACACCTCCAAAACGAAAGGGGCTTTATCTTGACCCTCGATCCTGAAGAAAGACTAAAACGGCATCTGACCCAAATAGTCCCGCCCAACATGGCCCTCTGGGAAACGGCCAGACAGCGGGAGCTTGACCTGGCCAAACCCAGAGGAGCGCTGGGCCGTCTCGAAGACTTGGCCGTCCAGCTGGTCTCCATACAAAACGCTCTGAAGCCCAAACACCGCCACAAACTCATCGTCGTCTGCGCCGGAGACCACGGAGTGGTCGAAGAAGGCGTAAGTCCCTATCCCTCGGACGTGACCATTCAGCAGATCGCCAACTTTCAGCAGGGCGGAGGAGCCATCACCACTTTGGGGCAGACGGTCGGCGCCAAGGTCGTTCTTCTGGACGTCGGCATCAAAGGCGACCTGCCGCCGCATCCGAAGCGAATAGACGCCAAAATAGCCCATGGCACCAAAAACATCGCCAAAGGTCCGGCCATGACCCGCGAAGAAGCGGTTTTGAGCGTTCTGGCCGGTCTGGAGCTGGTTCTGGCTCAACCCCGAGTGGATCTGGTCGCCGCCGGCGAAATGGGCATCGGCAACACCACCCCGTCTTCAGCCATCGCCAGCGTCCTGACGGATCTGACGCCGGAAGAGGCCACCGGCGTCGGCTCGGGTTTGAGTCCCGACAAACTGGCCCACAAAGCGGCCGTCATCCGCCGAGCCATCGAGGTGAACCAGCCGAATCCCGACGACCCCCTAGACGTCCTGGCCAAAATCGGCGGTCTGGAGATCGGAGCCATGACCGGCGTCTATTTGGGCGGGGCCATCCGCCGCGCCGGCGTGATCGTCGACGGCTTCATCGCCGCCGCCGCCGCTTTGTTGGCCGAAAAACTCTCGCCCGGACTGTCCAAATTTCTCATTTCCGGCCATCGCTCCAAAGAAAAAGCCCACGCCGCCGTCTTGCAGCGACTGGGCTTGGAGCCTCTTCTGGATCTGGGCATGTGGCTGGGGGAAGGCAGCGGCGCGGCCATAGCCATGTTCATCGTCCAATGCGCCTGCACCCATTACAACAATATGCGCACCCTGGCCGAAGCGGGGGTCAGCGACGCTCTATAAGGCGTCGAACCCCAAATTAGACCGTGGTTGAGGGCTCGTTTTCGCCATCTCGTTGACGCCGGCTCGTTTTCGACGACTCGCTGACATCGGCTCGTTTTCGCCGAATCGTTGACGTCGGCTATGGAAAGACTATGCCGCCAAAAGCCTTGCGCGTCGAATTTACTTTGGACTACTGGGCCTTTTCAGCCGTCTATTGCCGTCTTTAGCCGACTCATGAAAGCATGGCCGAAAGCCGCCTTGGCGGCCGCCCCTCTCTACGGCCCTTCAGCTTTTCAGCCAGGCCTCGACGTTTTCTCGGTCGGCCAGAAGAGAGGCGATGGCCTGGCGGCGATGGGAAATCTTGTTTTTCTCGTAGGCGTCCATCTCGGCCAGAGTTCTGTCCGACCCTAAGGGGCGGAACAGGGGATCGTAGCCGAAACCGCCTTCGCCAGCGAGCGTTTGGGTCAATTCGCCCCAAAGACGGCCGTTGTACGTCAAAACCCGACCGCCGTCGCCTTTGGCCAGAACGATGGCGGTCTCGAAGAAGGCCCGCCGATCCGTCCGGCCTTGCATCTCTTCGAGGAGTTTTTCGCACTTGGCCAGGTCGCTCAGCTCGGCGCCCCCATATCTGGCCGACAGTGTTCCGGGGCGCCCCTCTAGGGCCGAGACGCACAAGCCCGAATCGTCGGCCAAAACGACCTGCCCGGTCTGGTCGGCGTAACCTCTGGCCTTTATCTCCGCATTGGCCGCGAAAGTCGAGCCGTTTTCCTCCGGCTCGGCCAAGTCCTCGCCTTTTTCCGCCAAATAATCAGCCAACAAGACTAATTTCATGGACCAGTTCGCGAGAGTCTCGCCCAGAAGAGCGAGATACTCGCGAGCTTTGCCTTTGTTGCTGGTGGCTAGAAGAAGAGTTGTGCGCATGATGTCCCGTCCCCGGGGGAAGAAAAACGTCCAGACCAAAATTGTCGGTCGATGCTTGTCGAGTTATGCGTTTCGCGCGTTGCGTGTTGCGGGATGTTTGTCGGGCGCTGCCGGTAGCGTGGCGCTTGTCGATCGATGCGCGTCAGTCGGAGCGCTTCGTCCAGTGCGCGTCGTGGGTTGCTGGTCGCGCGGCGCTTGTCGGTCGTTAGGTGTCAGTCTATGCGCGTCGTCTGGTGCGCGTAGGGCTATGCTTGTCGAGCGGCCCTTGTCGGTCGATCCGTGTCAGTCGGCGCACTTCGTCCGGTGCGTGTCGTGGGCTGTTGGTCGGGCGGCGCTTGTCGATCAGTGCGCGTCGCGAGAGGCTGGTCGCTCGGCGTTTGTCGGTCGATGCGCACCAGTCGGTGTGTTTCGTCCGTTGCGTGTCGTGGGATGCATGTCGCACGGCACGTGTCGGTCGATGCGCTTCGTGTGAGGATGGTCGTGCGACGCCTGACGTTTC
>JAIRTO010000181.1 GCA_031254895.1 Deltaproteobacteria bacterium | reverse complement strand
TACTTGCTCCAAAAAGGGCTTTATCGTCTCCAAAAAATTTTTGATGGTTTTTTCTTCATTATACACCGGCACGACGACGCTTAATTCCATCATTTAAACCTCTCTTTGATAGGCCCTATTACCGGCAAAATTGGGCTCATACTTACTTCATCAAAGCGTTTTTCCGAAAAATGAAACAAAATTTCATCTTTTTCTCTGCGACTGAAACGAAAAAACATCCCGACTTCGGCTAGTCGCTCCGGCCAAAAACGAATCAAACGGAGACGGCGGCTTCAATAATCCGGGCCACGGCTTCTCCGCAGAGAATCAGTTGAGAAATAGACTGTTCTTCCTTTTGGGTGTGGACGTGCTTGTAGCCCGTCGACAAGCCGACGCTTTTGATCCCGTTTTTGTTGAAATGGTTGCCGTCCATGCCTCCCCCGCCGCTCATTATCTTGGTCTCCAGTCCCAGGCCGTCAAAGGCCCGTCTGGCCAAAGCGACGACTCGTTCGTCTTCCGGCACGTAAAAGGCTTCATATTCCAAGACCCAGTCCAATTCGACGGTCGTCTTGTATTCGGCGGCAGTTTCGCGAAAAGTCCGATTCAACAGATCCGTATAGCGTTCCAGCTCCGCCGCGTCGTGACTCCTGGCTTCCGCCTTCAATTTGACAAAATCGCAGACGATGTTGGTGGCTTTGCCGCCCTCGATGACCCCGAAATTGGAGGTGGTCACCGGAGATAGACGCCCTTCGGGCAACTTCATCATAGCCGCCGCCGCCACCCTAATGGCGTTGATGCCGGCCTCCGGCGCCATCCCGGCGTGACTGCTCAGCCCTTGGACGCTAATAGTCACGGTTTTTTGGGTTGGAGCTCTGTTCACAATCGTTCCGACATCGCCGCCGCTGTCCAAAACATATGCCATCTTAGACCTCAGAGGGGCGTAATCCAAATGCCTGCTCCCTTGAAGGCCGATCTCTTCGCCGACCGTCACGACCAGTTCGACTTCGCCGTGTCTCGCCCCGCCAGCTTTGCTCCTCCTTAGCCCGTCCACGATGGCGGCCAGACCAGAAGCGTCGTCAGCGCCAAGGATCGTGGTTCCGTCGGAAACTATCCGATCCTCTTCGGTCTTCACCAAAGCGGCGATCCGACCAGGGTTATTGACCCTATCCAGGTGAGCCGAGAACATTATCGGCTCAATGGAAGACTCCCCCGGAAAACGAGCCAGAAGATTGCCCGAGTTTCCGCCGAATTTAGGCCCGGCGTCATCTTCGGTCACCTCGCAGCCCAAGTCGAGCAATTTCTTTCGAACCAAATCTGACAAAGCCCGTTCGTTTCTCGAATGGGAAGGCGTAGTCACCATTTCCAAAAAATCATTGATTATCTGAGGATATGACAAACAAACACCTCCGTGATAAAGATAAAATGTCGCCGCAATTAGGCTCAATGTATGGATGGACTAATAATGTCCATCCGTCTCCGGCTGGAGTTTCGAAGACTTTTGGCGATGTTCGCTTTTTTATTGGAAACGAATAACCGCCAAATGGCCCGAAAATGAGAACGTTGTCCGCTTGTTGTCCGAAAAGTCGGATAACAAGCGGAGCGCGATATCCGCCTGCTCAAAAATCAACACAATAGATCAGGCCGTTTCAGAAGCGAAGAAGGCGCCAAGATGCACAGTTTAATTCGCAGCTGCATCGTCACCTGCGAAAGAGACGACTTGGCCTCGTCGGAAGTCCTACAACTGCTCTTCCATGGAGAAATACAGCATTTATCGACTTAAACGACCCGGAATATTTTCCTCCCGTCATAAAGAGAACGAAAACGCAAAAAGGCAAGGCAGATGCCGAAAAAGGCGCGAATCATCTTGTCATTATCCCAAAAAACCCTGTCGTTGACATGGCGGGGTCTTTTTTTGCTGTTCTTCAGCGAGCAAACGACGTGTTATATAGCAACGAAAAGCTGCGGAACACTAATTCCGGCATAATATATGGACTACTTCAAGGGTAAATTTTTGTAACAGCGATTGTTTCAGAACCCGGGGTGACCTGAATAGTTACAAAATACATATATTAATTAATTTTATCGTTAACAATATGTTCATTTTTTGAAATTTCCAATAAATATGGAAACAATAGATCATTTGCTTGAAGCCGACTTCCAGTGATAGAAAGATGGTGTTCATCATAGTATAGAGGCGTTCCGTCGTGAGAAAGCATTGAACACACGCCATCAGGACAAAAAGTATCAAGAGAATAAATTATAGTAGCTCTTTCAAGGTTTTTAAGCAGATCTAAATATTTTTTTTGATGATGAAAAACTTCATTTTTGGTAAAAAATATTGGTTTCGTGTAATTTAACAAACTGAGTGGCCGTATTATATAGCTTGTCGCAGGAATAGGAAAAACAGGATTTTCGCTAACAACAAATACTTTTATTCCAAAATAATTAAAAATATCAATAACTTGCTGCAACCAGGGCATAAATTTATCCTTTAATGTGTCATCATACATTTTAAACATATCAAGATCGGTTCCATAAATATTAAAAACACCTCTATAAAATAAAAAAACGTATTTAATATCTTTTTTAAACTCTAAAACTTGCAATACAGCATATTCAGGAGGACGACGATAGTCATAATATGAGAAAAATGTGTTTAGTCCTTGCTTAGCATTATTCTCAACTATTCCAGGATAAGCGCATGCAGCATGGCTATCTCCCATAACAGCAATTGTACATTCCGAACCTGCATCCGCATATCGAACTCCCAGTAAATCAACTGGGAAAACATACTGGATTCCGGCTTCATCTTTTCTAGTTGGTCCAACCAAATTTTGAGCCAATGCAGAGTATTCTCTTATTGATTCACGCTTGGGCAGCCCATCTTGACCATAGACTAGCAGCCCGGAGCAACCTAAAACTATCATTGCAAATACGAGGGCATAAGCTTTGACGTCTTTTTCTCGCCCGCTATCTCTCTTCCCAAATCGGATAGGCTTTTCCACGAGATATGTTCCAAACGCCAAGATAAATGCAAGAGATACTCCGCCCAATCTAATAAAAAGCCACGGCCAAAAGCTCAAAAATTCGCCGCCCAAAATGGCTAAATATGACAGCAAAGGCCAATGCCAAAGATACAACGGGTAACTTATCAAACCGATGCAGACCGCAATTTTGTTGGCAAAAACTTTCCGATTCAGCCAAGCGTTCCTGCCAGCGGCGATAAGAAAAACAGCGCCAAAAACGGCGTCCATGGTTCCTGGAAAATATTGATGTGCGCGAGATGTAGTCAAACCAACAACAAGCAGAAAAAAGCCGAAGAAGGCAAGAGCGTTTCGCAGTCTTGGCAAACCATTTGACGCATGTTTCTTATAAAAAGCTTGTTTTAACAAGTCTTCAGCCAAAAAAGATATTTTTTTGACGAAGACATATTTTTTATGAACAATGACAGACAATACACCTCCACAGAGAAATTCCCAAAAGCGAGTGAAAGGCGAGTAGAAGTCCAAAACTCGATTGCCACGATAGTAATAAATGTATATAGCAAAAGACAAAGTTAATAGAAGGGAAAGAGCTAGATGAGGAGGTATTTTCTTTTTCCAGGCAATTACGAGCAGACAGGGAATTATAATGTAAAACTGTTCTTCAATGCCCAGGCTCCATAGGTGGAGCAGGGGCTTTATTTTCCCGCTGACGTCCCAATATCCCGCTTCGCTCCAATAGAAAATATTGGCGGTGAAGCTGCTGCCGCCAAAAACATGTTTCCCCAAGGCTTTATATTCTACCGGCAATAAAACTAACCAACCGAAAATCAAAACAGCGCAAAGAACCAGAGAAAGAGCAGGGAAAATGCGGCGTATCCGACGCGAATAAAAATCCCAAAAACTGAAAGCGCCTTTTTCCAAATCACGAAAAATTATGCCGATAATAAGAAAACCAGAGATAACGAAAAAAATGTCTACGCCTATAAAACCGCCGGTAAGTCCCCCAGGAAACGCATGATATCCCACAACGGCCAAAACTGCCAAAGCTCGCAGTCCATCAATGTCTGGACGGTAAAATTCGCTGGAGTGAAAAGTAGGAAGGCGATTGTCGGTCATAGGATCCAAAATGCTATAGCGCGACAGCTATAAAGAAATTAAGAAGTTTCCTGCAAACAGGGAAAAAACAGAGCCCATAGGAAATTCACCTATAAACAAATCAGCAGTAAAGGCATTTTTGGCGCATATTCAGCGGCGTATAGATTACAGCACGTTTTCACAATTGAAAAAAGATAAAGGAAGAAGTCCGCTATATTCGACCATTCGTCAACAACTCGCAACAGCCCTGAAGTTCTTTTCCAAGCGATAATTGAGATGGAAGCGTCAGGAGCCGCAATGGGGACTAGATCGACATTCGCCAAATTGGACTGACGGACAGTCTCATTTCGATTGACGCCTTTTCTGTTTCAGCTTTTGACTGCCACTCGAAAAACCGCCAATCAAAACACAACAGCGAAGACCGCTACAGAATTTATTTTTAACATCGGCTATGACTTGATGATAAGTAAAATCATCTTACCGCCAACTACTTCAACAAACGCAAGTATCTGCAGCATTTCTTTGAAGGTCTGCTCAGCACATACAGCTCGCATCCCATAATGAAGAAGATGTTGAGCAAGTAAGTATGCCACATTGGAGTGGGAATGACAAGGAAAGCCAATCTTTGATTCCAGCCATTAAGTCAAAGCTGGCGAAAAATGATATAATGACCCGTCAGCGTCGTCAAAGCGAAAAACAAAGATATGACCAGGCTAAAGCTTTCATTTTGGCCCTTATGACCATAGTCAGTCCGTCAGAGCCATACAAAAGCGCATGCCGAATTCACGCATTTTTGCATTTATTGTCAGCCAGGAGCATCTCCTCATCACGACTTGTTTTCAATACGAGTCGCTTCAGCCTATAGGGAGGAAAGGTTATGAGCGAACAAATCAAGACCCGCAAGGTCATCGGGCTAAACGGCGGCCCCAGAAAGAACTGGAACACCGCCTCGCTTTTGGAGGAAGCCCTCAAGGGGGCGGCCTCGACAGGAGCGGAGACGAAATTGATACACCTCTATGATCTCGATTATAAAGGCTGCCGCAGCTGTTTTTCGTGCAAAACCAAAGAGAACTACTTGAAAGGCCGCTGCGCCCTGAAAGACGAGCTGTCGTCCGTGTTGGAGCTTCTGGAAGACTGCACTGGAGCGGTGATGGGTTCGCCCATATATTTGAGCGACGTGACCGGAGCTCTGAGATCCTTCCTTGAGCGCTACATATTCATCAATCTGGCTTACGATTTCGACGCCCCTTCGGTTCTGAAAAGAGGGCCGGCCATCGGCCTGATTTACTCCATGAACGTCCCCGAAACCTTGATCGAGACTATGGGCTACGACGTTCTGTTTCGCAGTCAGGCCAATTTTTTTTCTCGTTTGAATCCGCCCGTCTTCGAACAGCTGCTTAGCTGCGACACCTACCAGTTCTCCGACTACAGCCGCTACCATGCCCCCATGTTCGACGAAGCGCATAAAAGAGCCGTCAAAGAAACCCAGTTTCCCCAAGATCTCAAACTGGCTTATGAAATGGGCGCAAGAATTGGCCAAACTGGTTTTGGCGACGGAAAGTGAAATATCCCAACCAAAGACGCCCCTTTTCTGGCGATGCCGACCCGGCGTTCGGGCTTCTGGCCGGCCGACTTCCGAAAGAAATAAGGCTTCCAGCTTGCGGCGGCAAGCAAATGAAGCCGAAATCGGAATGGCCTTTCTAAGGACTCGGTTGGGAACTCAGCTGGAAATTCATTTGGCGACAAGTTTGAATTTTTTATCTGAAATCCGTTTAGCTCCCGGATTCCGTCGTCCTTGTCGCCGACGAAAAAGGGACTCTGCCAAATTGCGCTGTCGATCGGCTTCTCTATTCCGGAGCATCCCCGAAATAGCGCAACGACGTTTTCTTCAATTCTTTGACGCTTTTCAAGGAGCGCCAATCTTTGACGCCGCTCAAGTCGGACATTTTTTGGATCATGCCCGAAAGCTCTTCCCTGTTTCGGGCATGAATCATGGTGTACAACGTGTAAGGCCATTTGTCGGTCGGCGCCCGATGATAACAGTGACTGACGAAGGGCAAGGCCGCCAGGGTCCGCCCGACCCGGTCAAGCTCGCCTTCGGGAACTGGCCAGACGACCATGGCGTTGAAGTTGAAGCCAGAACGCTGGTGAACCACCACGGCCCCAAGTCGGCGGATCAGACCCCGCTTCTGAAAGTCGGCGATCATGGCCAAGACCGTCTCTTCCGAAACGCCGATTTTTTCAGCCAATTCTTGGTAAGGCCGCTCCGAGTCGCCCAGATCTCCGCTCAACAAGTTAATAAGCTTTTTTTCCAGAGAACCGAGATTGGCCGAGCCCTCGCCCGACATAGGCTCGCGGTCTGACTTTTCCGGCAAAATCGTCACCTCCCGAGGCGTCGTTAAAACAATCGCCGTTTCATTATGACACAACCAGGCTTTCGGTTTAACCCCTCGTAGCGCAAAAACTTTGCCGCCGCCGATTCCCGGCGATTGTCCGGCTCTCAGTTTCCTGCGCTTGTCGCTTCCTGAAACGAAAATCGGCGTTTTCAGTCGACCCGAAAACGCCGATTTTTGTTTATTTCTGTCCCAACATCATCTTCAAATCTTCCTCCGGCGTCGTCGTCGCTCTGATAGAGTACTGCGCGACCAGACTGTTCAAGACTCCCGGCGAAACGAAAGCCGGCAGAGTGGGGCCCAACAAAATGTTTTTTACCCCCAGCGAGAGAAGTGTCAACAAAATGGCCACGGCTTTCTGCTCATACCAGGAGATCACCAGCGATAGGGGCAGATCGTTCAGGCCGCATTCGAAAATTCCAGCCAAGGCCCCGGCGATCTTCACGGCGCTGTAGGCGTCGTTGCATTGCCCCAAGTCCAGCAATCTAGGCAATTCCCCTATTTTTCCCAAGTCTAGGCGATTAAATCTGAATTTCCCGCAAGCCAAGGTCAGAATCAAGCAGTCTCCTGGGATCAGCCGCACCAAGTCGGTGAAATAGCTTCGTCCGGCCCTCGCCCCGTCGCAACCGCCGACCAGGAAAATCCGCCTGATCGCCCCGCTTTTGACGCCCTCGACGACTTTGTCGGCCGCCGACAAAACGGCCGCATGACCGAAGCCCGTCAAGAAATCTCCCCCAGGTTGAGACTCGCCGAAGCCCCCCAAATCCAGGGCTTTGCGGATGACCGGCGAAAAGTCCTTTTCCGGGCCAATATGAACAGTTTTAGGGAAGCGGACGGCTCCGGTCGTGAAGACGCGATCGCCATAGGCGTCTTTCGGGGGCATGAGACAATTTGAAGTGAAGAGAAAAGCCCCGGGAGCGTTCGCCATCTCCCGCTGCTGCTCGGGCCAGGCGGTTCCGAAATGGCCTTTCAAGTGAGAATGTTTTTTCAGCTCCGGATAGGCGCGCGCCGGCAGCATCTCTCCGTGGGTATAGACGCTCACGCCTGTCCCCTTGCTCTGCTCCAGCAATAGGGCCAAATCTCCCAGATCGTGGCCGCTCGCCACGATGAAAGGACCGGCGTCAATGGTTCCGGACACGCTGACCGGCCCAGGAACGCCGAATTTGGCCGTGTGGGCCTCGTCCAAAAGTTTCATGACGGCGAGGTTCGTTTGGCCGCACTCCAGAAGAAGCGGAAAAAGATCCCCCAAGGCGCCGCCTTTTTCGCCTATGGCCGCCAAAGCTTTGCGAATAAAGGCGGCTATGGCCGAGACGTCTTCGCCCAACCCCAGACAGTGGCAGCCATAAGCGGCCACCCCGCGCAGTCCCAAAAGCAGAGTCGTCTTTAGGCTCTCCGCGTCTCCGTCGCCTCTGAGGACGGAATCCGCCGCCCATCCGGCCGTTCCTCCGCAATTCGCGACTTCCGAAATCATGGAACGAAGGGATGAATCGTCGAAATTCACGTTCGTCAAAGTCGCGTACAAGGCCTCGAAAAGGAGACGGTCGGGAAGATCCGCCCCTTTGACGGCGGCCATGATCAGAGAGCCGGTCAATTCGTCCTGCAAATTCGCCGTCTCGGCCGATTTGCCGCAAACTCCCCTTGTTGTGCAAGCTTTTCCTGCCGCCGTTTGTTCGCATTGTCGACAAAACATGTCAGTCATGTCATCTCCTGTCTGGCCTGTTCGGCCATTTTTCTAATCGCCCGCCGCCGGCCGTCCGGCGGTCCTCGCCAGCGCTCCGGCAGTTTTAGGGCGTTTTTTGGCTGATCAGTCAAAAAATAGCGAAATCGCTTTGTCACCCTTTTTGGAGCCGTCCGCGTCAGTCGAAGGCCTCGATGAGTCAAGGCTCTACGGATAGAAAGAGGAAAACGAAAATATTTCTTGACAAGTCTCGCTCAGGATAATAAAATTAGATCAAAAAATATGTTGTAAAACCAACAAGTCGCAGATTATTTTTTTCAAGCTGTCCTAGTCCAATCAAAATACAGTTGACAAGCCGTTCAAGTTGTCTTAAAATAAGATTAAATCGTTTATGTTGTAAAAACAACGATATTCTCATCAAACGAATTTTCTTATTCAGGCCAACGTCATATATCTTTTTTAGTCGAACCGATCGGTTTTTACCCTTTGGTTTGCAATTTTGGACTATTGCTAGATTGGAAAAATAACGGAAATGGCAAAAAAACCGAGCTTCATCCCAGAGCTGATTAAAACGCCGCTATTTCAGGGCATCGCCGAAGAGGAACTCGCTTCTCTAATCAAATGCGCCGGTTGCATTTTCCGTTCCTACAAAAAAGGGGAAGCGGTCTTTCAAGCAGGCGATTTCGTAAGGGAAATAGGCCTGGTCATCAGCGGCTGCGTCCATATCGTCAAAAACGACGCTTTCGGCAACAGCAACATCTTCGCCGAAGCGGCCAGCGGAGAGATGTTCGCCGAATCCTTCGTCTGCGGCGGTTTGGGTCTTCTCCCGATGACCGTTCTAGCCGCCAAAGACGCGGAGGTCATGTTTTTCGACTTTCAGCGCATCATCACCACTTGTTCGTCAGCCTGCATGTTTCACACGATCCTCATTCGCAACATGGTCGGCATCTTCGCCCGGAAAAACATGTTGCTGACGGAAAAGATGGATCACATCACCAAGAGGACGACTAGAGAAAAGCTCTTGTCGTATCTGTCGGAACAATCGGCTAGGCAGGGCCGCAGGAGCTTTGAGATTCCCTTCAATCGTCAAGAACTGGCCGACTACCTTTCCGTCGACCGCAGCGCCTTGAGCGCCGAGATGTCCAAACTGAAAGCGGAAGCCGTCATCATGTACAAAAAAAACCATTTCGAGCTCTTGACCGGTTCTGACGCCTAAGAACGCCTCCATTGTCGTTTCGGGCCGAACTCGGCCAGGCCTTTTCTGATTTCGATCGTCTTTTGCGGTTCCGTCCACCTCTTTTCAAGTTTCAAGGAGTCTAATATGGGCTCGTCAGATAGCGTCCGGAACAGATTCAAGTGGATATGGCTGATCTTTGGCCTGGCGGGTTTGGTGATCGGCCTCGGGGCATACACTTTGTACGCGTCGAGAGCTTATTCCTACCTTTCAGACGATTCCGCAGCCTGCCTCAATTGCCATGTCATGGGTCCTCAATACCAATCCTGGAGCAAAAGCTCCCATTTCGTCTGGACCAACTGCAACGACTGTCATGTGCCTCAGGACAAAGTCCTTAGAAAATGGGCCTTCAAGGCCACCGACGGACTCTATCACGCCGCCGCGTTCACCTTCGGCGACGAGCCTCAAGTCATCAGGGCTCGCGAAGGAACTCATGCCGTTCTGCAGGAGAACTGTCTCAGGTGCCATTCTCCTTTGGTCACGGAATTCGTCAAAATGAGTCCTGACTACGAATCGGTCTTGAACGGGGACAAGAAAGCCTGCTGGGACTGCCATAGGGACGTGCCCCACACGTCCATATCTTCGGTCAGTTCCATCGATTACGGGAACTTGCCCATGCCTGGCTCTCCGGCGCCGGCTTGGCTGGAATCGATGCTGGGCAATTCTCCTTAGACGAAAGTTTTTTTGGATTTTATCAGCCGTTTGGCCGCCGATGGCGGCGCCAAGACTTCAGCCGCGACTTAAGACCCCCATTTTTTTGGGGAGCATGATTTGGGTGACAGCCATGAGTTTTATTTATTCAAACAAGTACGGTCCCTGGATTGCGGGACTGGGCATCTGTCTAGGAGTGGCCTTGGCCGTGGTCGTCCTGGCCCTGATCGCCGCGTCCGTGACCACCAGAAGGGCCGAAACGGCCTCGATCTTCAACAACAAAAAAGTCGAAATCACCGGCATAGAGTCCCGCAGCCGCATCTGGGGAGAAAACTATCCTCGGGAATATGAGACCTGGCTGAAGACCGCCGACATGGATTTCCGGTCCAAATATCATGGCAACATCGTTCAGGACGCTTTAGGCGAGCGGCCCGAGATGGTCATACTCTGGGCCGGCTACGCCTTCGCCCGCGACTACAAAGCCCCCAGAGGCCATTCCTACACCATCGAAGACATGATTAACACCCTGCGCACCGCCTCTCCGGGCGTCGACGGCATGACTGATCTGCAGATGGCCAATTGCTGGACCTGCAAGAGCCCGGACGTCCCCCTGATGATGGAGCAGATGGGCGCCGTCGATTTCTATAAATCGCCTTGGAGCTCCATGGGGCCGCAAATTGTCAACTCCATCGGCTGCGCCGACTGTCATGACCCGGCGACCATGTCTCTGACCATCACCAGACCGGCCCTTCGGGAAGCCTTCCAACGGCTGGGCCGCGACGTGGATCAAGCCACCAATCAAGAGATGCGCAGTCTGGTCTGCGCTCAGTGCCATGTCGAATATTATTTCCAGGGCGACGGGAAATACGTGACTTTCCCTTGGGACAAGGGCTTCACCGTTGAGGACATGGAGAACTATTACGACGAAATACAGTATGCCGACTGGACCCACGCCTTGTCCAAAACGCCCATGATCAAGGCTCAACACCCTGATTGGGAGCTGTTCCTCCTTGGCCCGCACGGACAAAAGGGCCTGTCCTGCGCCGACTGCCACATGCCTTACATCTCCGAAGGCGGCATCAAGTATTCTGATCACCAGCTGGTCAGCCCGCTCCTGAACGTCTCGTCCTCTTGCCAGGTCTGTCACCGCGACGCCGAAGCTCAGTTGAAAGAGTTCGTCTACGACCGCCAAGACAAGCTTCTGGAGACGAGAAACCGTCTGGAGCCCGAATTGGCCAAGACCCATATTCTGACCAAAATGGCCATAGACGCCGGCGCGACCGAAGAAGACCTCGGGCCGATTCGTCAGCTTCTCCGTCAGGCCCAGTGGCGTTGGGATTTTGGCGTGGCTTCCCATGGAGCGCCTTTCCACGCCCCGGTGGAAACCCAGAGAATTCTCTCCCATGGCTTGGATAAGACCCTGCAGGCCCAGCTTCTCCTGAAAGACGTCTTTTACGGTCTCGGGATGGAAACCCCGGAAATGCCCGACATTTCCACCAAGGAGAAGGCTCAGGAATTCATCGGTCTCGATCCCGAAAAACTTTACGCTCAAAAAGAGCTGTTCTTGGCCTCCGTCGTTCCCCAATGGCTTGAAGAAGCCAGGGCCGCCGGCCGCATCTAAGCCAGAACCCAATATCTTATGAGTCCGGCTGCACCATCGCAGGGGGCCCTCGAGGCCCCCTGCTTGTCCGACCCAAAACCGACGGCTGAGAGAAGAAGGCTCTGGACCAGCCCTTGGGGCTTTCAGGAGAGTTTCGTTCTTGTCTTCTCCGCGCTCGGCGGAGGCTTTTTTGCCGAGTGGTTCGTTGGACCGCCCGATTTAAGCCATCTATCCTGGCCATATAATCTGTACATCGCCCTTTTTCTGATCGGCTCGTCTTGCCTCTGTCTGCCTCTAAAAAAGTTCCGGCCAGTCAAATATCTGACCTCGGTTCCCTTGTCCACCGCCCTGATCGTGGTCATGGGGCTTTTGACCTTGGCCATGGGTTTCATCCCCCAAGTCCAGGTTCCCTATCAGCCGCCTGAAAACCTGACCCTTTTGGGCCGTCTGGGCTTTGATCATCTCACTTCGTCCTGGCCTTTCATAGGCCTATATCTGGCGATCCTCATTTCTCTGGGGGCTACCGTCATCGTCCGCCTGTCCAGACGCAGGGCGGTTTTTTTCGCCAACCATCTCGGCTTGTGGCTTCTGCTCCTGGCCGCCGGCTTAGGCGCTTCGGATAGAATCAGGGAGATCATGCTTGTTCCCGAAGGCGGTCTGGAATGGAGGGCTCGCCGCAACGACGGTCAGATCGTGGAGATGCCGCTGGCCATTCGACTCGACGACTTCGACATCGACGAGTACCCCGCCAAACTGGCCGTCATAGACCATGAAACGGGGATGGCCCTGACTCAAGACGAGCGCCTGCTCTCTTGGCAGTTGGATCCCATGGAACCTCGGGGCCGACTGCTGGACTACGACGTCGAGCTGCTGGAATTTCTGCCGGACGCCGTGCCGGCCGGTCCGGACATTTTCGTCAAAGCCATAGCCAGGGCCACAGTCCAAGCCGCCCGAGTGAAAGCGTCCAATCGCGGCACCGGCGACGTCTTCGAAGGCTGGCTTTCGACCGGCGAAAGCTTCTTTCCGCCGCGACCTCTGACTTTGGACGGCAATCGTCTTTTGGCCATGACCAGACCTGAACCCAGGCGTTTCGTCTCGAAGGTCAAAGTCTTCACCAGGGAAGGCGAAGAAATCGAGTCCCGCATAGAAGTGAACTCCCCTCTCAAAGCCGGCTCTTGGCTCATTTATCAGCGAAACTACGACACCGAGGCTGGTCGTTCGTCCACCTGGTCCGGGTTCGAGCTGATTTCGGATCCCTGGCTGCCTCTGGCCGAGGCGGGACTTCTTCTCTGGGCGGCGGGCTCGGCGGGCCTCGTCATCAGAGCCAGAAAGGACGGAGCATGAGTTGGATCTTTCATGACTACCTGGCTCCATTGGCCATGCTATTTTGGCTGACGGGCGCGGTTCTGGCCTTGAAGAGCCGTCGTCGAGCTCCTTATCTGGTTTTGGCCGGCACGGTCGTCACTCTTATTTTTATTCTGGGTCTGTGGGTTCGTTTGGAGCGTCCTCCCATGCGGACCATGGGCGAGACGCGGCTGTGGTACTCGTTTTTTCTGTCCGCCGCCGGCTTGTTGGCCTTCAAACGCTGGAAATATTCCTGGCTTCTGGCTTTCACTTCTATATTGGCCAGCGTTTTCTCCGTCATCAATCTGGTCAAGCCCGAGCTACACTCGCGCTCCCTGATGCCGGCCCTCCAAAGCAACTATTTCATACCCCATGTGACTCTGTACATGCTGGCCTACGCCGTCCTGGCCGCCTCGGCGGTCGGAGCGGTCATCCAGCTCATGAACCTCGCCAAAACCGGCCGAACCGACAAGGAGCTATTCAAATTCATCGACGACGTCGTCAGCGCGGGGTTAGGTTTTTTGATGTTGGGTCTCATCCTCGGGGCCGCCTGGGCCAAGCAGGCTTGGGGTCACTATTGGTCCTGGGATCCTAAAGAAACTTGGGCTCTCATAACCCTGGCCGCTTTCCTGACCTATCTCCATCTTAGGCGAAGCCCGGCCAAAGCCGTCAACCCCCGGCTGGTCCTTTTGACCCCGCCGATAGGCCTAATTTTGCTGATGATCACCTGGTTGGGGGTTTCCTATTTGCCGGCGGCCATGTCCAGCGTCCATATATATTGAGCCTGCTTTTTTTGGTATTATTCGCCGTTGGCGTTCAGACGGGCGCCGAACGTTTCTTAAACCGCTTTTTTCCCTAAACTTTCGTCCGTCTTCGGCTTGATTGTTAATTTTAGTCAAACCTCTTCGTTTTTGGTAAACTGACCGGGTCAGGATTTCCCGACCGCATCTGAAAGGCCTTGTTTTCGGCAATGATCGGCGTCTCAAAATTATACTGCGGCACAGTCGAACCCTCCGATGTTCTGCGCTACGGGCGGAAAGCCAAAGATCTGCCCAGCCATCTGCTCCAATTCTCGGAAGATAAGAAACCGGTCATAGTCTGGAACATGACCAAGGCTTGCAACCTTCATTGCGTCCACTGCTACGCTTCGGCCACCTCCGGACCGGCGGACGACGAGCTTTCTCTTTCCGAAGCGACGGCTCTAGTCGAATCATTGACCAGATATGGCGCCCCGGTCATCCTTTTCTCAGGCGGAGAGCCTTTGATGCACCCCCACCTGATGGATTTGGCGGCTTTGGCGGTCAAAGGCGGAGCCAGAGCGGTTCTGTCCACTAACGGACTGCTTTTGACCCAAGCCAAAGCCGAAAAGTTGAAAGATCTTGGTCTCTCGTACGTCGG
>JAIRTO010000167.1 GCA_031254895.1 Deltaproteobacteria bacterium | reverse complement strand
AGCTCGGGTCAGAGAGGCCAGACGCCAAGAAGCCAGGCCCAATTTTTTGCGGAGGAAGGTCAGCCAGTCGGAGAGGAGCCCGAAAGGACAGACCCAGCCGCACCAGAGTTTGCCCAAGGCCGAGGCCAGAACTACGAAGACGAACAGCCAGAACAAGGCCCTGAGCCCTTGATGGCCCCACAGCTGCGTCCAAGTCAGGCCGAAGCCGATGTAGCCTTGCAGTCCCATAAGATAGCAGTTGCCGCCGCAACCGTAAACGTAGGGACAGGAAAAACAAGGCACGGCTGGACCTATGTGGAGTCCGGCCCGGCCGCCGTACATCAAGAAGACGAAAGAAAGATGCTGCACGGCCAGTCTTATGTTTTTCAAAGACACCTGCGCCTCCATAGATGAGAGCCGAAAAGCCCCCCGCCGACGGCCAAACAAAAAAAGAAAACCCCCGCGCCTATGGTCAAGTCGCGCTTGGCGTCGCGAGAACGATGAAGGCGCAGAGTGAAGCTGGCCGAGCCTCCGTCAGGCAGCTCTTGAACGAAGACGATGTTTTTGGTGGCCGTCGCTCCAGCTCGATCCAAGGCGGGATCATGCGGGGGCGCGTAAACGAACGTTCCGTCGACGTCAGGCTTGAGCCTGGCCGCCGGCTCGTTGCCGCCGTCTTCCCAAACGGTCATTTCGGAACTGATCCAGGTTGGATGCTGGAAAGCGACGTGCAAGGTCTGTCCGGTTTGAAGCCAGTAGAGAGGAAGATCCGAACTGAGGGAGAAAAGAGGCCAGTCTTCGGGAGGAAGATCTTTTGAGGGAGGCGTGGAAGAGCTTTCTGTGCCGTAGATGTTGAAATTGGACTGGGCGTAGTAAGAGCGGCCGTTTTCGGAGATGAAAGCCCGAAGCTCGATGGCGGCGTAACCGCCGGCCACGATGGTCGCCCGACCGTCAGGACTGGCGAAATTGACGTGGTCGCTCTTTTCGGCCGAGTCGTTGTCCCGCAGAGAAGCCCCTGACCGGCGCCAAGAAAACGCGGCTTCGGCGCCGCCGGAGACTTCGGCGGTCGCGCCCAGAGGGCTCAATCTGGCTTCAATTTTGGCCAAGCCCCCGGCGGTCAGCTCCTGCGGCCCCAGCTCCATTTTATACGCGACAGGAGACTCTCCCCAGAGAGGAGCCGACTGAAGCCAGGCCGAAATTAAGAGCGGAAAAAGCCAGAGCTTGAATGTTTCCTTATTTGTCATTAGGACGACAACCAATAAACAGCTTTGACGGCTAAAAAAGCCAAAAAAAAAGCAACCGACGCTTCCGGACGCCAAAAGCCTCAGATAACGAGAGTTGCGAACATTTGTCGCCAATTCAAGGACGCGAAAATGGAGCCGCTCGCGCCGGAGCGAGATCTATGGTGAAAAAACCTTGAAAGGCGGGTCAATCGTCAAAGAGGTCCAAAACGTTGTCGAACAAAAAAACAGAAGAAATAAAAAAAAACGGCAATAAGGCTGCAAAAGGCCGCAAAAAAAATTGTCTCCTTCTCTTGAACGAAAAGAAACGCGTTAGTCTCGCGCCGCCGAAAAAACCGACGCAAGAAAAGAAACCAAACGAACATGAAACTAGCTGACGGCATTATACCAGCTGATCGGCGAGAAGACAAACTTTCTGCCGATGGGAAAGCGTTTCGTCTTTTCAGCTTTTCCGAATAATGTTTTCCGCCTGAGCGCGTTCATGTGATCGAGTTTCCCGTTCACTTAAACAATCATTTTTAAAGAAAAAGAACAGGGGCGCAAAGAGAAAAATCCTTGCACCCCTGTCGTGGCTTCAAAGTCGTTCAGCCCTTTTCGGCCGAATCGGATTAGAAAGAAAGGCCTAAGGTCAGAGAAGCTCCACTGTTTTTTTTGTTGACAGGAGTTGAGGAAGGAACGTCAGATCGTCAGAGAAGAGGACATGTTTTTGAACTCGTCGGACACTTGCGAAAAGACGTCGACCAGAACGGGGTCGAAGAGCGTGCCCTGACCGTCGATGATGACTTGGACGGCCTCGTCGTGACTTAGGGGCTTTTTATAAGGTCTTTCGCCGGTCAACGCGTGATAGACGACGTTGATGGCCATCAGCCGCCCAGGAAGGGGGATGTCTTCGCCGGCCAACCCGCAAGGGTATCCAGAGCCGTCCCATCTTTCCTGGTGGGTTTCGGCGAACACTTTGGCGTACTTGAGAAGAGCGTGATCGAAGGCTAAAGTTTCCATTCTGGAAAGGATTCTGACGCCCAAAGTCGGGTGTTTTTTCACTTCTTCGTATTCCAGAGAGGTCAATTTGCCGGGTTTGCTCAAAAGTCCCGTCGAAATGGCCAGTTTGCCGACGTCATGAAGTCTGGCCGACTGGAGCATCACCTCCATATCCCAGTCCTTGATCTGGTCGGCATACAGCCGTCTCTCGCGAAGGGCTTTGATCATGATGGCCAACCCTCGGTGATCCCGGGTGGTTCGGCCCAAATTGGCTTCATTGCGGTATTCGACTAATTTCGAGACGGTATTGAGGACATAGAATTGCTGCTCCATGACCTTTTGGATCTTGTCTTCGACGAAGGATTCAAAATCAGTCTCAAAAGCCTCGATTTGTTGGGCGTTGTTGTCCAAAACCTTCAGCTGGGACTTCAAGAGCCGCTGCTGAGCCACGACGGAAAGCTGAAGTTCGACGCTCTTCTGCAAAAGTTTCGGCAAAACAGGCTTGATGATGTAATCATCCGCTCCCAGTTCCAGACCTGTCCGAAGACTGTCGGCGTCAGTGCGGCCGCTGAGAAAGATAATAGGAATGGAAGTCAGCTTTGGATCGCTTTTTATTGCTTTAATAGCCTCAAAACCGCTTAGTTCAGGCATATCTATATCAAGCAAGATTAAATCCGGCACTTTTTTATATATTAGTTCCAACAATTTTTGGGAGTTTTGAATAAGAAAGACTTCGTAGGATTTAGGAAGAGAGGACTTTATCAGGTCAAGATTTTGACGATTATCATCTACGACAAATATTGTTGAATTTATTATGCTTATTGAAGAGCGTTTATTCATGACAAAAAAAACCAATAAAAAGAATTTCGCCGAGATTTCTAAAAATATCTATTTTAAATATGATAAATATGCTAATTTAGAAAAGAATTTTGAGGATTTAATAATATGTCAAAATCGTTTTTATAGTTATTGAGCTCTTTTTTATTGCTATCCAAGGTCTTTTGTTGTCTTTCCAGAACTTTTTGGTGAAAAATCACTGAAAGATGGAGTTCAACGTTTTTCAGCAGCAGTTTGGGTTGGACTGGCTTGACCAGGAAATCCGCCGCGCCAAGCTCCAGACCCAGCTGCAGGCTTTTCACGTCGGAACGGCTGCTGAGAAATATGACCGGAATGGGCTGGGTTTCCGGCTGGGACTTAAGGATTTTGATGGCCTCGAACCCGCTCATCGTCGGCATGTCCACATCAAGCAAGATGAGATCAGGTTGCTTTTTCGTGATCAATTGAAACATTTTAGAGGCTGACTGAATCAAAAAAACTTCGTAAGTCTTTGGAAGAGAAGCTTTGATAATTTCAAGGTTGATTTTGTTATCGTCAACAACAAAGATAGTCGAAAACTTGTCGCTAAAATCAGATCTGTTATTCATATAAATAACCCAAAAAGATTAAGATTATAAACGGACATAAGACAAGAAAACTAGACGGATGGTCGAAACTCGTCGGCCACGTTGGAAAAAACTTCAACCAAAAACGGATCGAAATGACTGCCTTTGCCGTCGACTATGACCTTGACGGCTTCTTCGTGGGTGAAGGGAGCTTTCCAGGGCCTAAAATTGGTCAGGCCGTCGTAGACGTCGGCTATGGCCATCAAACGACCGGCCAGAGGTATATCTTCGCCCCTAAGCCCGTTTGGATAGCCGGCTCCGTCCCACCTTTCATGATGAGTCCCGGCGAACACCTTGGCCAAGCGCAAAAAGTGGTGCATGTTCGTGCTGGGTCCGACATTGTCCAAAATATGAACGCCCAAAGTGGTGTGTTTTTTTATAGTCTCGAACTCTTCCGCCGTCAATTTGGCGGGCTTGTTGAGTATGGACTCCTCGATGACCAATTTGCCGACGTCGTGCAGTCTGGAAGATTGCAGAATAAGATCTCTGTCCAAGCCCAGTCCGGTTTCTTCCAGACAAACCCCTCGATCCCGCGCGGCTTCTAGAAGGACGGACAGCTCGCGGCTATATCGGGGAGTTTGTGACGAACCTCTGGGAAAAGTGGCCAGTTCGGAAACTGTTTGGAGGATGGCGGTTTGGAGGTCGGCCATTTTGCCCGTTTTAAGGTTGACCGCCTCGTTGAGGGAATGTCGGTAGTTGGCCAGTTTGAAGTTCTGCACTTTCAGCTTGGCCAATTGTTCCTGAATGGTTCTTTGGCAGCCTTGCAGCTTGAGGTGGAGTTCGACCCGTTTTCGCATCAACATGGGCAAAAAAGGCCGGGGCACGTAGTCCACCGCGCCCATTTTCAGAGCCCGAAGAGCGCTGGTCTGGTCATGTTTGGCCGTGACCGCCACCACGGGAATGTCTCTGGCGAGGGGATCGTTTTTGAACATTCGCAGGGCTTCGAAGCCGTCGACGCCAGGCAAATCCATATCCAGAAAAATAATCCGGGGGCTATGACCCTTCGCCATCCGGTTCATCAAGGCCGACACGGAAGAATAGCCGACTGTCTTGTAATCTTCGCCGCAAGCATCTTCCGCGATATTCAAGTCGGAATATTCGTCGTCAACCACAGCTATCTCTCTGACGGAAAAGATGCTTTCGGCTGAAGATGCTTCTGGATGGCCAAAAGATATTAACATTACAGTCCCGGAAGACCACCTATCTCTAATATTGAGTCCCTGTGAGCTATATTTCATATATAACCGTCAAGGACTGGAAAGGCTTTATGTCGACAAAGAAACTAAGAGCAATAAAAATCAAACAGAAACCTATGAGCTAAAACTATTTCTAAGAAAAAAAGTGAAAAGAACGCAAAGAAAATCTATTGACTATTATTTGTCATTCAAATCGCGAGATTAAAGTTAAAAAAAATAAAATATGAAAGAAAATGACCGTAAATGGAACAAAAAAATTTCACTATTCGCTTGACTTCAAGTTTAGTATTATGTATAAAATAAACTATAGTCAAGATAATCGTAATATTAGCAAAAAAATTCGGATAAATGTCTAATCTTGCTTGATTTATTGGACTTTGAACGAATATTCGTTAGGTTTAAAGAAAAAATCACAATTTCGCATTCGAAATTATAAAAGAGCAAAAATTATACGCCCCGAAACTTTCACGAATTTTACGAAATTCAAACTCAATATAAAGTGATCCGCGCCTGACCACAAAACGAAAGAAAAAGAGAATATTATATGGAAAAATTAGTTAAGATATGCCATTAACCCATAATTAAACAGAAATAATTTAAAAATATACTGATATTTCCTTTTTTCAAGCGATAAAAAGCATAATGCCCAAATCGCCATGACCATGAACCAGTCGCTGGTCAAAAAAATATGAGCAATTATGTCATATCCTTCTTAAAAAGTCAATATTTGAAGGTTCTGTCCTCATGTCGACAAGAAACTATCGGTCGGTGCGCACAGACTCTTTCCATAGACAATAGCTTATGGAGGCCGTCCGAGTCATCTTCAAGACGCGCCGAAAAAATATGAAAAACAGAAAAATAAAGCTCAGCTAATTTATTACAATGCCACTTTTTTGTCAAGTTTTTTTCTAAACCCCGTTTGGTCGCTAGCCCGAGAACCAAAAACCTTTCGGCCCAGGCGAGAGAGGCAAATATAGTTAGGCGTCTTTTTTAAGTATTTTTCAGAAAATTTAGAGAATAGCCATCCCAAAATAGTCGTTAAGCCAAAAATAGTTAGCAAAAAATTTGTCAAATAAATATTATTTTGAATATAACTGGTCAAAACTAAAAATAATACAAATCTTAGCGTTATAAACCGTTTCTTGTATGTATAAAAGTTATTTAATAACCAAATAAATATCTATATTTAAAAATTTAGATATAATTAAGACATATTCAAAACAATATGCATGATTGGCCATTTATTTTCCCAATGCCGAGATGTTCAATTATTGAATGAGTATTTGAGACAAACAACCCGCATGTCAACGCCACGCTAAAAAATGTTTTCAGACGCGGCGGGGCACAAGCTATCGGCCTTGGGCTTCTGTTCTTGTCCTTTTCGGTCAGTTTGCTCAGGGCGCTCGAAGCCCAAACAATAGAAAGATGTCTCGTTCAGTTTGACGAACCCTGCCGCGTCGCCGGGGACGAAAGTGCGATTGCCGACGTCATTCCGGTTTAGCATGATCGTTCCGCCTGGTCATGCCGGTCGGCATATGCTACACATAGACAATTATCTATACAAAGTGGCAAGATGATTGAAAACTACAGGCATTATGCGCGATTCTTCAGGGTATTGTCGGATCCGAACAGGCTTATGATTCTGGACATGCTTTCCTGCGGCGAGTTTTGCGCCTGCGTGATTTTGGAGAAATTCAATATCACGCAACCCACGCTTTCTTGCCATATGAAGAACCTGTGCGACTGCGGTTTGGTCAGCGGACGGAAGGACGGGAAATGGATGCATTATTCGCTTAACGACGCAATCGCGCTGGATTTGCGCGCGTTTTTGGACGCGATTAAGTCGGACAAGGAAGATTGCACATGCCGCGAGGCCGTCCGCGAATGCGAGTGTTGATGAACGGAGGAAGGTCGATGAACGATATCATTGAGAACGTCAAGGGTTATTACGGG
>JAIRTO010000147.1 GCA_031254895.1 Deltaproteobacteria bacterium | reverse complement strand
AGAGAAACTTGCAAATTGCGTTCATCTCTCACCATGAAAAAACGTTGAATTTTTATCATGATCAAGCCTTAATTTTTTCCCTTAGCCAGAGCAGACCTTCTACTGTAGTCGTACAGCGACATGATCCAGAAACAAGCCAGGGTTCATTGCTTGAGCGTCTTGAATACGATGAAGAGTAAAACGCGGTATATCGTAAATCTTGTCAGATCCTCCGCGAAAATCGGCGGCGAGAATAGCTGGCGACGGTTCTGACCCCCAAAATTCGAACTGAAAGAAACTCCATCGTCGGCGTTTTAAAACAATGATGCGCTAAAGCCGGCTCGAACATCCGCGCGAACATCAATCGATCCGCCATGCCGGATTTTTCCGGAAGGTAAACAAGGCGACGCCTTTCGTCGTGTCGTTAGCCGCTTTTCGACTAGGTCGGGTTATGGCTCGTTCAAAATCTTCCAGAGCCAAAAGCGTTTTGCTTTTCGTCGGCGATGGGATTTGACGAAAACATGGACGCTCGCCAGGGCCAAATCGCTTGCGGCCGAAGCTTAGACTAAGTCTGGTCGGCGAGAGAAGGCTGCGGCAAGGCGTCTTCGCCATTTTCCAGGTTCGTCGGCGCCTGGTTTTTTTTGGCCAATAAAAAACAAAAGGCTCCCCATCGAGATGGAGAGCCTTTTGCCATGAAAAATAACTTCATTCGCTCTTCACGGAACCCTCACAAAGTCCCGCAACGAGCATTGACGTCCGGAATAAATTGTCCCAAACCAAAGGGCCGATCTATAGGAGAGAGCCATTTCCCAGAACCGCCCTTTGGCTGGGGAGCATTACGGCTCATGACGACTTACGGTTAAGCAACCTCTGAGCCTTCGCCGCGGAGGTAGTGACGGGTCAGGATTTCAGAAACGACCTTCGCCGTCCGTCGTTATGGCCAATTGTTGAACCCAGGGCTTCCCTACTACCCACGGGTGCGCGCTTAGCAAGTCCTCGTGCTTTGCGCCCAAAAATATCCGTCAAGTCTTCTGGCTCCCGGATCCCTCTACTGACGACGCCTTCCCAGTTTTCACCAGTGGCTCTTCGATGGCTAAAGTCGCATCATTCACTGACAATCCCATCCAACATTGGAAATGCGAACTGAAGCAGTCTAGTCGCTTTCGTCCCCGGCTACAGCGGCGGGTCCGCGCCCGCTTTAACGGGCTTCCTTTAAACGGACAGCATCTGCCGATGGAAAATAGTTAGGGCTCACCTCCAGAGATTTTCGTTTTCCGTCCTGGCCGCCACGTTGCCAAGTCCGGCTTCCATCCCAAAGGGAATGCCGCAGATCTGGAAAAATCGGCGCTGGCCAATAAAAAACCCGAATCGACCAAAAAAATGAGAAAAAGGTCAATTCGGGAAGATTTGCGCCAAATGCGTCAACTTCCCGGACCTCGGGGAAGAGCGGTTTCATGTTCAGGCAGGTATTCTGACTCCCGGCTCATCCTCCGACAATGCCTTCCCAACCCGAAAGGGCAAGTGGCTGCGCATCAAAGCGCCAATCGTCTTCGTCACCGGTTACAGCGGCGGGCCCGTTCCCGATTCTCACGGGATTCCCTTAGGATGACCGTCAATAGGTCAACGAACCTGACATGATGTAAGATTCTACCACAGGCGCTAGAGCAGCGCAAGAAAAAACTAATCAGCTAAAAACTAATCGGCCAATCCCATAATCTAAGCCGACGCGCCTGTTCCTCAAAGATCTTCGACATCTTGGCTCTTGGGACTTTGCTTTTGTTTCTTGGCTCTTGGTTCTTGGAATTTGGAACTTGATTGTTGAGGCCGAGCGCAGCCTTCAAAGACCAGACGCGACCGCCATGACTTTCAGCCAAGACTGGTCGACTAACAAGACTGGTCGACTAACAAGACTCGCCGACTAACAAGACTCGCCGACTAGCAAGACTCGTCGACTAACAAGAATCGTCGACTAACATGACTCGCCGACTAAAACTTGTTGGTCAGCCATCAGCCATGGCTGATCAATCGCCTACTTTGCGTCAAGAGCCCGACTTTCGGCAAAACCGAAAGTTTCGAAAAACCAACCCTAATGCCCGCCTTGGCCGCTTACGGTCTTCCGATGTAATCAGCCACGTATAGGACAGTGTTCACGTATACGCCGCTGCGGTTATAGCGCATGATGACTTGTCGGCGGCTCTCCTGATCGGTCATGGGACCTTTCCAGCCGTTATCCCTCAGATATTTGCCTATGCTGAAAATGGCGTCGGTTTTGTCGAAGAGATCTATCCGTCCGTCCTTGTTGCCGTCCACGGCGAACTTGTCTATGTTGGAGGGCATGAACTGGCCGTAGCCGATGGCTCCGTACAGGGAGCCCAAAAACGTCGACGGGTCGAGCTTGTTTCGCCAGGCGTAGTTGAGAAGGGCCTTCAATTCGTCGGTGGCCCAATCGCCTCGCTTTTTGGCCGTGTCGACCAAAAAGGCTCTGGCTTCGGAGCTCGTGTCGATGTCGGCCACCTCATTGGCGACCAGTCCGTAATCGGCCGACGCGGCCATGGAAGCCAGCGAATGAGCCGCCTTGGCGCTCCCGAAAAAGCGGCCGTAGCCGGTTTCTATCCACATGATGGAAGCCACCAGAGGCCCAGGCGTCCCGAACTCTTCTTCCATCCGGTCGAAAATTTCTTTGTCGGCCAGATAATAAGACTTGATGTCCTGCAAGGCGGTCGCGTTGGTGAATTGGGGATAAGTCGTCGTTCTGGAGGGAGCGGCGGCCGCCGGCGGCTTGTATTCGGACAAATCCCTGACTTTCCCTTGGGTCAAGACTATGGTCAGGCGCTTGTCCAGCGCGTCGCTGATCTGTCCGGTGACCGCCATGCCGTGGGAGCTCTGAAAGGAGCTGACGACTTTTTTGGTGCCCGAGCCCATTCGTCCGTCGATCAAGATGTCGTAGCCGAGCTGATATAGCTTTTCCTGAACGGCCTTGGTCAAATCCGAGCGAAAGTATATCCCGTGCAGTTCCCGAAGCTTGGCCACCATCGGTTTGGAGTTGAACTCGAGATCCGGAGAGTTGAAAAAGACCTTCAGATTTTTTTCCGGCAAGCCATCCGAACGCAGCTGTCCGGCCAGATTCGACCAGGGGGCCTTGACGCCGGCCAGAGGCTCGGAAGCTCCCCGGGGCTCCACCCCGGGGAGGCTGACCGGACTCCCCGGGTCGACGGGCGAGGCCGCCTTGCCGCCGCAGCCCTGAAAGACGAAGAGAGCGGCCAGAACGAGTCCGAGGAACAAGACTAGAGGCAGGCCGCCTGAACGATCAGGCCGCGCATGGTCGAACTTTCCGTTTCTATGGAACCGCGCGTCGCTGCGGCTGGCGTAGGCGAACTGAGGCTCGAGCCGGGATTCCGCTTCGATCCGGCCGAAGAAAAAGGAGTTCGAGGCGGAGAAAAATAAAGGCCGCAAGGGGAAACGGCCAGAAGGACATAGACTGCGTTTCGTCATTGGCGGGAACACCTGAAGTATTTTGGCGTCACGTTTCGAGCCGTTTTTGATTCTAGTCGTTTCTGACCGGGCTCGTTCGCGACGCGAATATGATTTGGGATTCTAAAATCATTGTCAAAATCAGACGATCTTGAACAGTCGGTATTGAGAAGCCAATCTCGAATAGTCGGTTTTGATAAGTCATTTTGGCTAAAAAAACTAAAATAGAATCAAATGATGATGGTTTTCTTGATCGACCTGACCACCTCTTCGGGGGAATCGGATATGGTGAAGAAGTCCAGATCTTGGGGAGAAATCTTGCCTTCTTTCACCATGGTTTCCTGAATCCAATCCACCAGGCCGCCCCAATACGCCGAGCCCATCAAAAAAGCCGGAAAGGGGCGGATGCGGTTGGTCTGTATCAAAGTCAAGGCTTCGAACAGTTCGTCCATGGTTCCGAAGCCGCCGGGGAAGATGACGTAGGCCTGGCTGTATTTCACGAAAACGACTTTGCGGATGAAAAAGTAGTGGAAGCTCAATTCCACCGTGGCGAAGTCGTTGGGCGTCTGTTCGTGGGGCAGTTCGATGTTTAGGCCTATGGACATGCCGCCAGCTTTGGCCGCGCCTTTGTTGGCCGCCTCCATGATGCCGCCCCCGCCTCCGGAGATGACTCCGTACCCGGCTGCCGCCAAGAGTTCCGCCGTTCTTTCGGCCGCCTGATAGCTGGGCTCTT
>JAIRTO010000141.1 GCA_031254895.1 Deltaproteobacteria bacterium | reverse complement strand
GGGTCACGCGTCTGGAGCAAAAGGTCTTTCCGCCGGCCCCGCCTGCGGCTCTGCCGCCGGACGCGTCGACGCTCGGTCAAGGAGCGGCCGCCTACCCTCCCGGGGGAGCGGTGGAGCCTCTGGATCCGGCTTTTTTGGCCGTATTTGGGCCGGCCTCGACAGGCCCGGCTCAAAGCGGCGCGGTAGGATCTCCTCCTCTGGTCGCGCCCGCCCCGGCCCAGGCTTCGGCTTCGGAGAGGAGTCGCTACAACCAGGCCCAGTCCCTGTTGAAGCAAAAGCGGTACCCTCAAGCGGCCATGGCTTTCAGCGAGATGCTTCGAGATTTTCCCGGGGGACGACTGGCTCCCAACGCCCGTTACTGGCTGGGGGAATGCCGCTACGCCGTAGGGGACTTTTCCGGGGCTCTGATCGAGTTTCGGCAGGGATTGGCCGATTACCCTCAATCCAACAAGGCGCCCGATTACCTGCTGAAGATGTCCTATTGCCAAAGCCAGCTGGGCGATGGTCCCGGGGCCATGGAGAGTCTCCGACGTCTTTTGTCTGTCTATCCTGAATCGGATTCTGCTAAAATGGTCAAAAGCGGGCGAAGCCGCTTCACGGGAAGTCTGTAATCCCCTTTTTCCGTCCGCCCGGGTTTTGGCGAAAACTCCCTGATTTCAAACAAAGGGTCGGTCTTGGCCGACCTGACGCCAGCTTCATCCGGCCTCGCCAGAGGCCGACTCGGTTTTTTTCCGGCTATAACGGAAGCGCTGGAATAAATCTTTTGGATCCCTTTGGAAGTCGTTTTGAGGCCGATTTATGTCAGAAGCCGTCAAACAAAATGCAGACAAGGACAAAGGCCGGACTGAACTTTCGCCGCGGCAACGCCAGCTCTCCACCAACAAGCTGGCCCCGACCGACAAGCGCCCCGGCGTTTTGGGGGAAGGCCAGCTGAAGGGCAAGCTTCCCGGAGCCTGGAAACATCCCCAGTCCTGGGTTCCCGCAGAATGGGCCTTCTTTATGGCCCTGCTCCCGTTCATCTTCTGGCCCCTCGTGGGCGTCCTCCTGGTTCTGGAGGTCTACAATCAGGAGATGGCCGGCACCCCGTTGGACAATCTGAAAAACTACCAGCCGCCTACCGTCTCTTTCATCTTCGCCGCCGACAACACCCTGATGGCGGAGATCTATAACGAACACCGTCTGGTCACGCCTTTGAACCGCATCCCGAAACGGGTCGTCGAGGCTTTCGTGGCCGCCGAGGACAGCTCTTTCTTCAATCATCAGGGGGTGGATCTTCTGGGCATAGGCCGGGCCGTTGTGGCCAACTTCAAAGCCGGTCACACCGTTCAGGGGGCCTCGACCATCACCCAGCAGATGATTCGCTCCTTCCTCCTCAGCAACGAAAAGACCTACGACCGCAAGCTCAAGGAGATGATCCTGGCCTGGCGAGCCGAGCGGGTCATGAGCAAAGAAGACATCCTGTTTTTGTATCTGAACCGCATCTATTTGGGTCGCGGGGCTTACGGCGTGGAATCGGCCGCGCGGATGTACTTCGGCAAGACCATTCAGGAAGTGACCTTGAGCGAGGCGGCCCTCTTGGCCGGCCTGGCCCAGGCCCCTGGCCGTCTGCAGGCCCATCTGGGCACCTCCAGAAGCCGCGAGCGCCAGGCTTACGTCCTGAGGCAGATGTACGAGAACGGCTTCATCACCCCTCGCGAAGCCGAAGCGGCTCTGGCCGTGCCGCTCCAATTTTTGGATCGGCGACCCAACATCTATCGCCAGGTGGCCCCTCAGTTCTCCGAGGTGGTTCGCATCCAGATGAGCGAGAATTTGGGAGCCGAAACGGTCTTGAACGAGGGGCTGAGAATCTACACCACCCTCGATTTGAAAGCCCAGGGCCAAGCTCAGCAGGCCGTCCGAGAAGGGCTGGACGCCTTGGCTCGGCGCCAGCGCATGTCTCCCAAGGTTAGATCCTTAAACGCCGCCCAAGTTCAGGACTACATGCGGCGGGCCAGGGCCAGTTTGGACAACCGGCCTCTCTTGCTCCATCAGGAGCCCGCCGGTCTGGTGACCGAGGTCGTCAACAGCGGCGACAGAGCCGGACTGTTCATCAACATCGGCGACGAACGGGGCTTCATGCCCCACTCGAGTCTGACCTGGCTGACCGGCAGCCGGCGGCTCGACTCCGTCTTCGCCCCCAACGATCTGGTCATGACCAGAGTCATGGGCCGCAACGCGGAGACCGGACTTCTGGACCTTCTGCCTTCGCCTCCGCCGGAGATTCAGGGCGCCCTGGTCTTGTTGGAGAATCGTACCGGCCGGGTCGTGGCCATGGTCGGCGGCCGGGATTTTGGTCTGGACGGCGTCGGCAACAGCGATTTCAACCGGGCCATCCTGGCTCAGCGTCAGCCGGGCAGCTCGTTCAAGCCTTTCGTCTATACCGCCGCCCTGGACCACGGCTATACGGAAGCCTCCGTGGTCTACGACGTCCCCATCAGCTTTCCTGACGGGCCAGGCCGGGTCTGGCGGCCGAGAAACGCCGGCGGCGGACACTCCGGAGCCATGACCATTTTTGACGCCATCAGGCGCTCGGTCAACATCGTCTCCGTCAAGGTGACCGACGCCATCGGCCCGGAAACGGTGGTCGAATACGCCCGGAGAATGGGCATCAACACGTCTCTCAACCCGACCCTCTCTCTGGCTTTGGGGGCTTCGGAAGTGACTTTGCTGGATCTGACCAAGGCTTACACCACCTTTCCCAATTTGGGCTCCTGGGTTTGGCCCACCTTCGTGGACAAGGTCGAAGACCGCTGGGGCCGGACCATCATGCAGTTCGAACCCTATTTCACCGAAGCCATCTCTCCCCAGACGGCCTATATCATGGTGGACATGCTCAGCGCCGTGGCCAGAAGCGGGACGGGGGCCAGGGTGGGCGCCGCTCTGAAGGTGCCGGTGGCCGGCAAAACCGGAACCACCAATTCCCAGGCCGACGCCCT
>JAIRTO010000138.1 GCA_031254895.1 Deltaproteobacteria bacterium | reverse complement strand
TCTTGCCGAGTCTGATGAATGCTTGCGCCAACTTATTGATATTTATTGACTATTAACTTAAAAACTGAACGCCTCAAAAACCGTAGCGAGTCTGCAAGGCTTCCGCTTCTGGCTCAAGGCTTGCAGACAGGGCGGAATGTTGGAGAAGGAATAAAATGCTAAGCCAGAATGAAATCAAGAGCGCCGTCCGAACCATAGCGCCTAAGTACGGAATAGAGAGCGTCTATCTCTTTGGGTCATACGCGAGAGGCACGGCTAACGAGCATAGCGACGTCGACTTTCGCATAGTCGGCGGCAATATCGAATCGCTGTATGATATTGCCGCTCTGCGGCTTGACCTTGAGGAAGCCTTGGGTCGCGAGGTTGATGTGGCGCTGACGGAGAATATGCGCGAGTCATTCTATAAATCCATCCGGGACGAGGAGGCGCTGCTCTATGGCGGAGATTGACAAGAACTTTCATGTCATCGCCCGTCTTTAGGCGTGCCGCGCGGAAATCGACGTTTCTTAGGGAACGCTTTTTGGCCGACCAAGGATGCGTTCGAAGCCTATTTAGCGTGCCGCAACGCCTGCGCCATGAGCGTCCTGCAAATCGGCGAGCTGGCCTCGCGGCTATCGGAGGACTTCCGCGAGCGATACGACGGGGCGCCGCGGAAACTCATCCGCGCCATGCGGAACGTATTCGCGCATATTTTTGACGGCGAAAGGCATGACGAGGAAGCCCCATATTTCTTGTCTGACCATATCAGGAGTTTTGCTGCGAGAGGACGTTTGACGGCGAAGAACAAAAAAACAAGGCGGCCTGCCGGGCCAGCGGAGCCGCCTTAGCCTTTGGCCGCTACTTCGCTGGCTTGGCGTGCGGAACGACAGGTCGAGGCGGGCATCGTTCATCCAAATCGTCTATCATGGGCGGCGCATGAGACGTGTCAATCTCGTCCGCAATTCCTTTAAAGCAGGCGGCATATTCAAGATCCTTCGGCTGTCTTTCTCCGTCCTCATAAAGGTAGGACAGCTGCATCAAACTGTTGTGATTTCCTAAACGCGCTCCTTGTCTTTGGACTTCAACCTCTTTTTCGAGATCCCCTTCACCGAAAAATAACAGCCGATACGGTTCAACGGCCGGCCCATAACCGCCGTCCAAAGCTCGCTGAAACCACGCTTTGGCTTCTTCTCTTTTGTCCTCGCTCACTAGGATTTGCGCCAAACCGGACATGCAGGCGAAAGAGCCTTCTTCAACGCCTTTTTGAATGATCTCGCGCATTTTTTGTTCGCTTTCCTCAACGCCCCAGCCTTGCTGGTACGAATAGGCGAGGTGCAAGTACGCGTCCGAGCAGCCCATATCGATGGCCTGCTGAAAAAGACGGTTCATTTCTTGAAGCATTTCCTGCTCATTGGGTTCCATTACGTACATCATGCGATACAGGATGCCAAGATTGACGGCAGATCTCGCGCTGCCCAGCTCGATGGCTTCTTTGTACAATCTTGCGGATTTTTCAGGGTCATAGGGCAGGCCGCCCTTTCCCGAACTATAGTCCGCCGCGAGGTAGTGCAAGCGTTCCGCTTCAGCTCCTCCGCCGCTGCATCCTGGGCCAGGCCTGGCTGGTTGCTGGGCCATCGCGTTGCTCCCTGACAGGGCCAGAAGAAAAAAAACAAGAATTGCCATAAGTCTAGTCATGAGGCTCCTAACCCGCGCTTGGCGGGGCGGCGAAGGCCTGTTCGGACAGTGAACGAACGTATTTGCCAAATTTTCCGTAAACACCAGCCCTTTTCGGGGCCGCAGAAATCGAGCAGCCTGTCGGCGACAGACTCTTCTAAATCGCCTTCCAGAACAAGATGAATGAGCATCTTCCCAGAACAAGATGAATGAGCATTGTGGCAGAACAAGGTGAATGAGGAGCTAAAAAAACCTCAGACTCTCAAGTTCGGTTGGACTTGTTTTGGGCGTCAGAACGTCAGCTGCCGAGAAGAGGCCTGATTCCATCAGCATTATTTCTTCATCAGTCGCATTTAGCGCTAAAACTCCGTCAGGGCCTGGTTCAAGGCGCAAAACTTCGCTCACGTCGATGAAAATATCTTTTAACATGGCTTCGGCGTGAGTTGTGAGAAACACTTGCCGGCCGACCTTGGTTTTGTCTTTTCCAACTTGGGCGAATAAAGCCGGCAGCATGGCGACTATTCCCTCATGCAGGGCAAGCTCCGGCTTTTCCAACAAAAGCGGACCTCCCGCCTCCAAAAGAGACCATAAAATGGCCACCAACCTCAAAGTTCCGTCAGAAAGCGACGTTTCGTTCTGATAGACTCCGGGCGGCCAAGGCTCATAGTTGACTTTGAAATGGGGAGAGCCATAGGCGTCTAGTTCGATGGTCAGGTCTTTAAAGTTTGGGACGGCGGCTTGAAGGGCCTTATTTATTCGTTTAAGCCTGGCCTGTCTGGTCTTCTCCGGCGTGTTCCAAATTCTGTAAACGAGATCTCGGCCAAAGGGGTCGTCGCTGACCGGGTTGGGCAGGAAATATTCCGGCTGGCGCATCAACTGAGGCAGGATATGACGGTATCGGATGGAACAGAAAAAATCGGCGATTTCTCGAAAATCCTTATTGGCGCTGACCTGCTGTAAAGCTGTTTGCTGTAGACGCGCCGGGTCGTCGTGGTCGTTTTCGTCGGGGCGACGCAAAATTTCTTTCCACTTTTCCGCGCCGCTGGATCTCTCGACTTTCTCGACAACTTCCGCGACGACCAGAGGTGAAGGCCGGCGACGTTCGGAGCCAACAGTCAACGAATAACGCCACGCGCCGTCAATCGTGACCGTCAGACTGACGTCCGCTCGTTGTCTGGCCCCAATGTGACGCATTGAATTCAATCCTCCCCGGGTCATGACCGCTTGTTCCAGTCCATCCTTGGCGACGTCCCGCAAAAAGCGCAAGGCATCCAAGAAATTGGACTTGCCGGAGGCGTTGGGGCCGATGATGAAAACCCTCCGGCCGAGGTCAACGTCGACAAAGGCAAAATTTTTCCAGTTTTCCAGCTTTAGGTGATTTATCATCATGGCCGCGTTCTCCAGCAAATTACAAAAGGCCAGGCGCCATTACAGGTCAATTTCCTGGGAAAATAAAAGCCAGGCCAGAAATTGGCCAGCCTTCGTCCAGTCG